>JBDSCZ010000033.1:0-5077 GCA_039920865.1 Burkholderiaceae bacterium | reverse complement strand
CAACAAAAACCCACCAACCCCATCGTTTCCATCGCTGCGGTTTCATGGTGCCTGCTCCAGGAAGAGGATCAACTTAATTCTTACCTCGACGATCGGGTCGGCCACTTTCTGGCGCTCGAACTGCACGTTTTCCAGCGCAACGACGGGTAACTCGCTCGGCAGTGCTGCAAGAAATTTTCGGATTTGCGGATATTCACCCTTCATCGGCAGTGTCATATGAAAGCGCAGCAGTCTTCCCACCTTCTCGCGCGTTACCTTGTACTCCCCTTCATTCAAGCTAAGGCCATGGCTTTGCGCCATAACCACTAGTTTTTCTAGCCACTCAGGAGAAGACCGCTCATCAGGAAATTTTTTGTAAAACGCCACAAGCTGCTCTGCCGGCGTGTCCACTTTATCGTGTCGCGCATTGGCGACCGGCGTCAGTTGGTTATGCAGAATAATGACTTTGTTTCGCGTGGCATCCAGCCGCTCTTGAGCAGAATGGATAATATAAAAATACAAAGCCGGCGTACTGGCCAGCACGGCAAGCGAAAGCAGGCCGGACCAACCCAGCCCATGTAGCCAGCGCCGCAACGTTACGCGCAAGCGAATCGACAATGGAACTTGCGGGACAACATTTTGCTTTTGGAAAAAATTCCGGAGCTGGCTGGAGATGGGGTTTTTCATGATTTTCCCGCCCAATCAGCAAGCAGTGCAAAGCGCACCGGCTTATCCTGCACTTGCTGCTGAACCAGGTGGTTGAGCAGGAAAACCGTACCGAATTCACCGCATTCCTCCAACTGCCTTATATATTCCAGCAGCGCGGCCATATTTTTTGCCTCACCACTGATTTTCACAACCTTCTTTTCCGAATTCGGCTCCAGCCCCAGCAAGCTTACATCCCTGCCGCTGACCGACTCCACCGCTTGAAACAGCCCTTCCCAAGGCAATGTCAGCAGGCGCACAACTTCGTTGGCGCTCTTTACTTCCGACGCCAGATCTGCTGCCTCGGCACCGTTGTGCCCCCCCTGCTGATGCGATGCGCGTTCGAGCCGTTCTGCTTTCATTTCCCAGCCGGCAGCCTGATCACTCAATTCACGGTAATAGATACCTGTTGCGATCAGTACCGTCATTGCCGCTCCAATTAAAGCCGGTCGCCCCCAAGAGAATGATTTCAGCTTGCGCTGGAAATCCAGGTGCAGTGCGGGCATCTTGTTCATTTGCTCACCGCCGTAGCAAAGCATCTCTCATATCCAGGGATATAACGGGATCGTGTCAGCAGCTGCAAATTGTGTATCTTCCAGCGGCCGACGGCGGGCAGCGTCTCATTTCCAAGTTCTGGCGCCCATAAGAAAACCACATCCGTTGCCATGTCCGACTCGACCAGATAGGCTTCACGTTCCAGCAGCAAAGGCAAGGATTCACGCCAGTCGCTACCGACCCGCATTGTCCTTACGTTGATCCAGCGTTCGTTCTGGATCAGGGCCAGGCACAGGCATCCCGGCTCGAATAATACAAACCAGGCGCTGCGTTCGCCCAAATGGGCACGACAACTGTTATATGCGGCCATCAAATGCGGCTGAACCGAGGTAAGCGGAATGCCTGCATGCATGAATAAGGCGCGCAAGGCCTTGAGAAAACCGTCATCGACTGCGCTGGCAAGTTGCTGCACGCCAATGCGCCCTCGATTCAAACACAACTCCCAAATGTCGGCGGCGGCGCCATAGAGTTGCCTGAAGCAGTAGCGCGCAAAAGCAAGTTCTTCCGATTCATTGTGCAGCGCCTCACTCCATGGCACAACGGCATAGCGCATGAAATGATTGGAAATGACTACCGTCGCACGCACCCTGCGACTTGTCAGAGCGGGCAACTCATCCGCGAGCACTTTGAGTGCGGCTGCCCATGAACTATCACCGCCATTAACGACATCGCAAAAAACCACTTTCTTGATCAGGACACGACGAACCAGCCCTTGTCTGGTGAGCCTGCGCCCGATCAGGATCAGCAGTACCTGCTCTGGGGATAGCGCGATATGGAGTTCGTCATGCGACAAAAGTGACACGATTAATCTCCTGTAATGTGGTTTCGCCGCGCCCCACCATTTCAACTGCCAGTTCGCGCAGAAAGCGTGTGCCATTGCGCCGCGCCGCTTCTCGAATCAGGCGCAACGGTTCACGTCCGATAATCAATTCACGAATTTCATCGTTCAAGACAAGTATCTCGCCGATCGCCTTGCGCCCCTTGAAACCCGTACCCCGACATTGCCCGCAGCCTTGCCCGGCGCGAAATATCATGCCAGACGTCTCATGTGCTTGAATGCCGGAATCCGCAAGCAGGCGTTCATCCGGATATGCGTCCACCGCGCAATGAACGCAATTCACGCGCACCAGGCGCTGGGCCAGGATCCCGTTTAGCGCAGAAACGAAACTATACGGATCCACACCCATGTGCATAAAACGACCAATGACGTCAAACACGTTATTAGCATGCACCGTGGTGAACACCAAATGTCCTGTCAGTGCGGATTGCACGGCGATTTGGGCGGTTTCAGCATCACGAATTTCACCGACCATGATCTTGTCCGGGTCGTGACGTAGGATTGAACGCAGTCCACGCGCAAAACTGAGTCCCTTTTTTTCGTTAACCGGAATTTGCAACACGCCGGGCAACTGGTATTCGACCGGATCCTCAATGGTGATGATCTTGTCCTGGCCGCGATTGATTTCCGTAATGGCCGCATACAGCGTGGTGGTCTTGCCACTGCCGGTCGGACCAGTCACCAGCACCATGCCGTAGGGGACGCCTGACAGGCGGCGCAGCATGGCGATGGACGTCTCATCAAACCCTAGATAGCTAAGTCGCAAGCCCTTGATCTGATCAGACAAGGCTTGCTTGTCAAGAATACGCACCACCGCATCCTCACCGAAAATACTGGGCATGATGGAAACGCGAAAATCCACTTCGTGCCCGCGTACCGACACCTTGAAACGACCATCCTGCGGCACGCGACGTTCCGCAATATCGAGCTCGGACATGATCTTGATGCGTGAAATCACTTGCTCGGCGAGATCCAGACTGGCCACTGAACCAACCGCGGTCAGTACGCCGTCGATACGATACTTGATACCTAGTCCGGACAAACCGGTTTCTAGGTGGATATCGCTGGCCCCGACTTTCAGCGCATCGTAGACGGTTGAGTGGACCAGTCTGACGACAGGACTGGTATCTTCACTGATGGTCTTGAACGACAGATCATCGACTCCCTTCGCGGCAGTGGCAACATTTTCCCCGCTCGGCAAGAGACCATCCATCGCGTGCAGCGTTTCTTCATAGCGCGCCAGATAGGCGGTGATATCGGAGCGGAGCGCGAGAACCCAGTTAAACGGGCAAACAATGCGCTGTTCCGCCCATCCCTGCAATCCGACGTCAAACGGATCGCTCATCGCCACCAGAAGCGCGCCATCCTTATCCCGCAGAGCGAGACAGTTATGCTCTTGTGCATCGGTAAATGGCAGCATATCGAAAGCCGGCAACAGGCGGTCAATCTGGTCCATCGCCAGCACATCATAGTGAAGCGTATTGGCCAGTGACTGGACGAACGATGTCCCATCCATCCCCGATTGTTCTTGCAGCACGTCGACAACACAACGCCCCGCCGCCAGCGCGCCGGACCGGGCGAACCGGACTTGATCCGGCGAGAAGACGATCCCGTCCGCAAGGACTGATATGGCGCTGGAACTCACTGGATACTCCCGGCAAGTTCGAAAATCGGGAGATACATCAGCACCACAATGCCGCCGATCAGTAGCCCGATGAACACCATCAGCAACGGTTCGAACAGCTTGGTAAACCCTTCCACCCATCGCGCTGTCTCTTCCTCATAAAATGCCGCGATGCGCTCCATCATTTCACCCATCTTCCCGGTACGCTCCCCGACCCGAAGCATGCGCATCGCAATCGGCGTGGTCAGCCCGTATCTCTCCATCGAATGAGAAATCGTCTGGCCTTCACGGATACTGGCCGCAGCCAGCGCCAACTGTCCCTGCAGCGATACATACAGTAGTTCAGAAACCATCTGTAACGCGGTCACGACCGGAATTCCGCCACGCAGCAGCATGCCAAGGGAGCGGTAAAAACGGGATAGATAGTAAAGATGCAATCGCGGCCCTATGACAGGCAGGCGCCAAATTTGCTGACCCAACCAACGTTTGAATTGGGGTCTGGTGAAGCCATATGAAAGCAGGACAAACGCGCCAGTGACACCACACAACAGAAGGAGCACATGGTTTTCCAGAAACCGGCCCCATGCCATGAGCAGGCGAGACAAAAGAGGCAGATCACCGCCGATGTCGGCATAGATATGACTGAACCTCGGTACTACATATAGCATCAGGAACAAGGTCACCAGAGCACCTACCACCGCCAGCAGTACTGGATAGATTGATGCGCTGACGATATGCTGTCTTATCCCGTCTGCCTGCGTTTGATAAGCTATATAGCGCGACAGCGCTTCCGGCAGCGCACCACTCCGTTCGCTGGAGCGTATTGATGCAACGTACAGCGGAGGAAAGTTGGCCGCCGACTTCTGCAGGCCAAAAGACAGCGTATGCCCCTCGTACAGGCAGCTTACAATTTGTGTCAGCGTCTTTTTCACTCCCGGTCGCTGTTCTTTCTCTGCCAGGGTTTCCAGGGCATCGACCAATGTCAGTCCTGCATCAAGCAGCGCCAACAACTCCTGGCTGAACAGCACCAAAGGAAATTTCACTTTGCGTGGCTGATTACCCGGATACCAGGACTGTTTTGCCTTGATTGCGATTACGGTGTAACCGCGAGCGGCCGTTTGCGCTGCGGCATCGCCGACATCAACCGCATCCAGCGCAAGTACCGTCACGCCTTCACTCCCGCGCAATGCTTTTACTTGAAAATGCATCCGGCCCTCCGCTTCTGATCCATATCCATCCCTCCAACAGAGGGATACGCTGCTTCACCAGTTATTGATGTCCTCCGCTTCACCGGTCCCTCCGGGTTGCCCATCCTTGCCAAAGGACAGGAGGTCATAGTCGCCGTGTTCACCAGGAATTTTGAAAACATAAGCATT
>JBDSCZ010000032.1:0-4809 GCA_039920865.1 Burkholderiaceae bacterium | reverse complement strand
ATGCTTGTGCAATACGGAAAATATTTGCGAGACTCACATTGCGCTCAATGCCGCTGATATAGGTACGATCCAATTCAGCAATCATTCCCAATTGTTCTTGGCTAAGACCTCTCTCCAAACGCAATTTTTTGAGATGAAGACCAAACTCAATCAACAATTGATTTGCCATGCCTATGTCCAAGTATTTTTGTTGGACAATCATGCTGATATGTGACTTATAGGTCTACGGACGATAAGTCACAATTTATTTGCAATTTGATATGCAACTGGATTGATGTTTAAAATTAGGGTCGGAGTAGAATAGTGATTGTTTTCGACCGAGACATCGGCTTTCCATGCACGCTATCGCAATACATGTTGGGCTTTGCCGCCCAAGCACCCATGCTGTTTTTCTCCGATTACAATGACCGCCATGAAACCCTGCAACCATCTCCCGCAAGCGCTCATGACCTGCTGCGCATGTGGCACAACAAGATTGAAGGGTGGATACTAGAGCCAGCGTACATCGACTTTGTGCCAGTACAAGCCGATTTGCGTAGAGCCACCGCAGCATAACAATGTAGTTATCAATAGGGGCAATATGATGGCCACAATCAATCTGACATACACTGTAGTTACAAATCCTGATTCCCTCGTCGGATTCAATTTTTACGTAGCATCTGGACAGGTGTTTGACGCCGATGAGTATGCAGAGGCATATAAACTGAATCGCACCGACCTCGACTCCAGTGGCGTGCAGACCATTCAGAATGCCGCAGCAAACCTCAACGTCGGAGAATGGCTGATGGTTTCCCATTCCATCGCCGCGTAACAGTTCAACCTAGAAACGGCAGACTACCCGGATGGGAAAAAAGGCGGGGAACCTTCGCCCGCCTGTCTGGCGCCCGATTCAACGAATTGAAGGAATGCAGGGTTGACGCCGATGCCGTTTAGAGGCGACCCAGGCTGCGCACGGCATCGACCATCGCGCAATAATTACACTGGACTGCTGAGGCGATGCGCTAGCCGCAGCTAGCGCCGGCACATCACTTCTTCTTGCTCCCGATCCGGCCTTCCTTGCCGGCCAGCAGCTTCGCGATATTCTGGCGGTGGCGGAACAACAGCAGCGCGCTCATGGCTAGCACCGCGAACAGGATCGGGTCGACGCCGAACATCAGTCCGTAGTAAAACGGCGCGAATACGGCTGCGATCAGCGCGGCAAGCGACGAGTAGCGAAATGCGTACGCGATCACCAGCCAGGTAATCATGGTCGCCAGGCCAAGCCAGCCGTTCAGGCCCAGCAGCACGCCGAGCGCAGTCGCGACGCCCTTGCCGCCGACGAAGCGGAAAAATACCGGCCACAGATGTCCGAGGAAGACCGCCAGCGCCGCCAGTGCGACGCCGCCCTCGCCCACCCCGTATTGCGGGCCGAAACGGATAGCCAGCCAGACCGCGAACCAGCCTTTGGCGCAGTCGCCCAGCAGGGTCAGCAACGCCGCCTTCTTGTTGCCGCTGCGCAGCACATTGGTCGCGCCGGGGTTGCCGGAGCCGTAACTGCGCGGGTCGTTCAGCCCGAGTAATTTGCTCACCACCACCGCAAAGGAAATTGAGCCGATCAGATAGGCGGCGATTGCAAACAGGATGCTGGTCATGGATTCTTTCTTTTGGACTGTATGTTCACAACGCACTGAACAGTTACATAAAATTTAATTACACTTGATTAGCTACCAACCTCAGGCGAAGAAGAAATTCCCCATTATCGTCACGCCCCCCCAGGCGGGAATCTAGTGTTTGCGGAGGCTTCATTCCCGCCTGCGCGGGAATGACGGCGTGTTTTGAGCGGCTAGAGAACTATGTCTGAGATTGCTAGCTAATCAGATAATTACATGGGGTATATCGAAATATGCTGAATTTCCCACATATCTTCATTGCGGCCATTAAAAATACAAGCAGCTGTATGCTTTATGACCAGAATCGGCTCAGGCAACATCGGTAGCGCTGCCAGCCGGCGCAGCGGGCGCCTTACCGCAATGCGGGCAGGATTTTCCCGGCACGTATTCCGGCTCCAGCTGCTCGCGCGGCGTGACCACCGCGCGGCAGGCGAAGCATTGGGTGGTGGCGGTCGGTTCCAGCTTCGGGTTGAGTGCGGTGCGGTAATCGAACACGAAGCATTCGCCGTCGTAATGGTCGCCGCCGACATCCTCGAAATACTGCAGGATGCCGCCGTCGAGCTGGTACACGCTGTCGAATCCGATGTTTTGCATGTGGATCGCGGCTTTTTCGCAACGAATGCCGCCGGTGCAGAAAGTCACCAGCGTCTTGCCGACCAACTCGTCCTTGTGGGCCGCTATCACGTCGGGAAATTCGCTGAACTTGGTGATGCGGTAGTCGATGGTGTTCTTGAAAGTGCCGACGTCGACCTCGAACGCATTGCGGGTTTCCAGCATCACTACCGGCCGGCCGTCGTCGTCATGGCCGCAGTCGAGCCAGCGCTTCAGGGTTTTCGGTTCGACGAAAGGGGCGCGCCCTTCTTCAGGCTTGATCAGCGGCATCTTCATCGTGATGATTTCGCGCTTGATCTTGACCAGCAGCTTGGTGAAAGGCTGTTCTGCTGAAATGCTTTCCTTGACATAAAAATCAGAAAACCGTGCATCGGCACGCAACCAGGCCAGAAATTGGTCGATCGCGGCGCGGGTGCCGGCCAGAAACAGGTTGATCCCTTCCGGGGTCAGCAGAATGGTGCCTTTTAATTCCAATTGCTCGCACAATGCGCGAAATTCAGCGCGCTTTTCAGCGGTATCGCTGAAGGTGACGAATTTGTAGCCGGCAATATTGACGAACTCGGGTGTGGACTGCATGGTGCAATTTTCGCTAATGAAATGGTGGCCGCTATTATAAACGGCTCTTTGTCGATGCCGGGTCGGCGGCAAGGAGCGGGTAAAATACCGCCATGATTACACCGCAATTCATCCACCTTCGCCTGCATTCCGAGTATTCCATCGTCGATGGACTGGTGCGGCTCGATGACATCATTCCGGCCGCAAAAGCCGATTTGCAACCGGCGCTGGCCCTGACCGACCTGTCGAATCTGTTTGGCATGGTCAAGTTTTACAAGGCCGCGCGCAGCAAGGGCGTCAAGCCGATCATCGGCTGCGATGTCTGGATCAGCAACGAAGACGAGCGCGACAAGCCATCGCGTTTGTTGCTGCTAGTCAAGAACCGCGCCGGCTATCTGCAACTGTGCGAACTGCTGTCGAAAGCCTGGCTGACCAACCAGCACCGCGGCCGCGCCGAAATCCGTACCGAATGGCTGCACGCATTGCGCGAAGACGGCAGTCCACCGGGACTGATTGCCTTATCCGGTGCCCATTTCGGCAACGTCGGACAAGCGATCGATAACGGTAACCTGGCAGCAGCCGAGCGCCATGCACAGCAGTGGGAACGCATTTTCCCCGGGCATTTCTATATCGAAATCCAGCGCGCCGGGCAACCGAACATGGATGCCCATGTGCGGCAGGCGGTCGCGCTGGCGGCCACGCTGCAACTGCCGGTGGTGGCGACGCACCCGATCCAGTTCCTGACGAAAGAGGAATTCATCGCGCACGAGGCGCGCACCTGCATCGCCGAAGGCGAGATGCTGGCCAATGCGCGCCGCGTCCGGCGCTTCAACGACTTGCAGTGCTTCCAAACCCAGGACCAAATGGCGGTGCGCTTCGCCGATCTGCCGGCGGCGCTGCAGAATTCGGTCGAAATCGCCAAGCGCTGCAACCTGACGCTGGAACTGGGCAAGCCGCAACTGCCGGACTTCCCGACCCCGGCAGGGATGACGATCGGTGAATTTCTGGTTGCGGAATCCAAGGCCGGGCTGGAAGTGCGCCTGCTGCAACTGTATCCGGACCAGGAAAAACGCGAACTGCAGCGCACCCGCTATGAGGACCGGCTGCAGTTCGAGACCGACACCATCATCAAGATGGGTTTCCCCGGCTACTTCCTGATCGTCGCTGAATTCATCCGCTGGGCCAAGGAAAACGGCGTGCCGGTCGGCCCCGGCCGCGGCTCCGGCGCCGGGTCGCTGGTCGCGTATTCATTGCTGATCACCGACCTTGATCCGCTCGCCTACAACCTGCTGTTCGAGCGCTTCCTGAACCCGGAACGGGTATCGATGCCCGATTTCGATATCGATTTCTGTCAGGAAGGACGCGACCGCGTGATCCAGCACGTCAAGGATTTATACGGCAAGGATGCGGTGTCGCAGATCGCCACCTTCGGCACCATGGCGGCCAAGGGCGCAATCCGCGACGTCGGCCGCGTGCTCGATTTCGGCTACAACTTCTGCGACGGCATTTCCAAGCTGATTCCGTTCAAACCCGGCAAGCATGTGACGATTGCCGACGCGATCAAGGAAGAGCCGATGCTGGCCGAGCGGCTCGAAAACGAGGAAGAGGTCAAGCAACTGCTGGAGCTGGCGCAAAAAGTCGAAGGCATTGCCCGCAATATCGGCATGCATGCCGGCGGCGTGCTGATCGCTCCCGGCAAGTTGACCGATTTTTGCCCGCTGTACACGCAGGGCGGCGCGAATGGTGACTATGAGGGCGTGGTGTCGCAGTACGACAAGGACGACGTCGAGGCGGTCGGACTGGTCAAGTTCGACTTTTTGGGCCTGACCACGCTGACGATCCTGGATCGGGCGGTGCGCTACATCAAGCAGCTCGATCCGGCGATGGCCGATTTCAGCCTTGAAAAACTGCCGCTGAACGACCGCGCCTCATTCGAACTGCTGACCGCCGCCAAGACGGTGGCGGTGTTCCAGCTGGAAAGCCGCGGCATGCA
>JBDSCZ010000031.1:0-12090 GCA_039920865.1 Burkholderiaceae bacterium | reverse complement strand
GGCGCGGCTTCGGCTACCTGGTCGCGATCGTCGACTGGGCCACGCGCAAGGTGCTCGCGCATCGGGTGTCAATCAGTATGACGACGGATTTTTGCGTCGAAGCTCTCACCGAGGCAATCGCCAAATACGGCACGCCGGAGATATTCAATAGTGACCAGGGAAGTCAATTCACCAGCAACGATTTCACTCAGGTCCTGAAAGACAATCATATCCAGATCAGCATGGATGGCCGTGGCCGTTGGGTCGATAACTTTTTTGTCGAACGGCTCTGGAAAAGCGTGAAATATGAGCATGTCTACCTGCATGCATATGAGACGGTCGCCGAAGCGCGAGCAATGCTTGGCGACTATCTTGCGTTCTTCAACAGCCGGCGCCCGCACTCGTCGCTTGACCGCCAAACGCCGGACTGAAGTGGAGTTTCCACTTAAAAGCCAAAAACACTGTCTTAACGAACGGAGCCACCTCTCAGGTCAGTGTCCGCATACCGTGCAGGAAGGATCGCGATGGATTGCGATGCTGCTCCATTCCATGGCGCGTGCGTCCAGCAGCAACAGGCGACCGGACAGCGAGGTCCCTACCGTTGCAATCAGCTTTAGCGCTTCCGCCGCCTGCATCGAGCCGATGATGCCTACCAGCGGAGCAAATACGCCCATACTCGAGAGCGAATTTCTTCAAAGCGTTGATCAGGCGTAGCACGGACCGTCAGGTTGCGGGTAGTGAATGGTGAAACTATCAAAATCATGCTGATGCAAAAAAATCCGCTTACAGCGGATTTTTATATTAGCGTTTTGGACTGGGAACGGATTAAAACAATGTAATAAATTAGATTGTTCTGCGGTTTCTTGCATTGGCTGCAATTCGCATACGTAATGCACTCAATTTAATGAAACCCCCTGCATCGGCTTGATTGTAGGCGCCACCATCTTCATCAAAGGTTGCTATGTTCATGTCGAATAATGAATCCGTGTTGGAGTCGCGTGACACAACAATTACATTACCTTTGTATAGTTTGATACGTACCCAGCCATTGACGCACTGTTGGGTATTATCGATCAAGGTTTGTAATGCAATGCGCTCTGGTGCCCACCAATAGCCGTTGTAAATCATGCTGGCATAGCGTGGCATCAGGTCGTCTTTTAAGTGCGCTACTTCACGATCAAGCGTAATGGATTCGATTGCGCGGTGCGCTTTGAGCATGATGGTTCCGCCTGGTGTCTCATAACAGCCACGAGATTTCATGCCGACATAGCGATTTTCCACCAAGTCCAGACGACCGATTCCATGTTTTCCGCCCAGGCGATTGAGTTCCGTCAATACTTGCGCCGGTGACAGGCGCTTGCCGTTCAGCGCAACGATGTCGCCTTTTTCGAATTCAACATCCAGATACTCAGGAGCATCCGGTGCGGCTTCGGGGCTGACTGTCCAGCGCCACATTGATTCTTCTGCTTCTGCGCTTGGGTTCTCAAGGTGGCGGCCTTCAAAACTGATGTGCAGCAGGTTGGCATCCATCGAGTAAGGGGCGCCGCCATTTTTATGCTTCATGTCAATTTCAATACCGGCATCTTCTGCATATTTAAGTAGTTTCTCCCGCGAGAGCAAATCCCACTCACGCCATGGCGCGATAATTTTTACATTCGGCATCAATGCATAGGCGCCAAGTTCAAAACGAACTTGATCGTTACCTTTACCTGTTGCTCCATGCGAAATGGTATCGGCACCGGTTTCGCGCGCGATCTCAATCAGGCGTTTGGCGATTAACGGGCGCGCGATCGAGGTTCCCAGCAGATATTCGCCTTCGTATACCGTGTTCGCACGGAACATCGGGAACACGAAGTCGCGCACAAATTCTTCACGAACGTCATCAATATAGATATTTTCCGGTTTGATGCCAAATTTGATGGCTTTCTGACGCGCCGGTTCCAGCTCCTCACCTTGGCCAAGATCAGCGGTAAAGGTGACGATTTCACAGTGATAGTTATCTTGCAGCCATTTTAGGATGACCGATGTATCCAAGCCGCCCGAGTAGGCGAGCACAACTTTATTGATGTCAGACATAAACAACCTTTTTGTTAATCTGAAGAGTTAAATTCGATGGGGAATTACGGATTGACACGATCAAGTATCAATCCGAGAAAATTAGACTTTCCCCAGTACCAGATATTCTAGCAAAGCCTTTTGTGCATGCAGCCGGTTTTCAGCTTCATCCCAGACTACCGACTGCGGCCCATCGATTACTTCAGCCGAGACTTCTTCGCCGCGATGCGCCGGCAGGCAGTGCATGAATAATGCTTCCGGTTTTGCGCGGCGCATCTTTTCAGCATCTACGATCCAGCCGTTAAACGCTTGTAGCCGTGCTGCATTTTCGGTCTCGAAGCCCATGCTAGTCCAGACATCGGTGGTAACCAGATGCGCATCTTCGCATGCGTCCGAAGGATTGCCAAACAGCGTGTAGCGGGTATTCGATGCCGAGACCAGGTTCTGGTCAATGTCGTAGCCTTTTGGCGTCGAGACATTGACATGGAAGCCGAATACTTCGGCTGCTTGCAGCCATGAATACAGCATGTTGTTGGCGTCACCGATCCAGGCCACGATCTTGCCGCTGATGGAGCCGCGATGCTCTATGTACGTGAAGACATCGGCCAATACCTGGCAAGGATGGTGCTCGTTGGTCAGGCCGTTAATTACCGGGACGCGTGAGTTTTGTGCAAAGCGGTCGATGATGTCCTGGCCGAAAGTGCGAATCATGATGATGTCGCACATGCGCGATATCACTTGCGCGGCGTCTTCCACCGGTTCGCCGCGGCCAAGCTGGCTATCACGGGTGTTCAGATAGATAGCTGCCCCGCCGAGCTGATGCATGCCGGCCTCGAAAGATAAACGGGTGCGGGTCGAATTTTTTTCGAACACCATCACCAGCGTGTGATCCATAAGCGGGTGATATGGCTCGTAATTCTTGAACTTGTGCTTGATGATGCGGGTGCGTTCGATTACATACTCGAACTCGGCAAGCGAAAAGTCAGAAAACTGCAGGAAGTGTTTGATTGCCATAAGTAGGAGTAGCAGCAAGCTTGGAGCCAGCCACCGTAGTTGTATAACTGCTTCAATTATAAGGGATTAACCACAAAAAATTCAGTGGAATACCCTCCGGAAATCCCAGGTTGCCTGACTCGGCTTTTAATACAGAGTCTGAGACGACTCATGCACTAACTGCAGGTATAAGACGTGACGCATTTCGGCAATCTGGCCGGATTGCACTGCGGCCCGAACTGCGCAGTGCGGTTCGTTGTTGTGATGACAATTGTAGTATTTGCATTGGCCCAAATACGGCGCAAATTCGACGAACGCGCGTTCCAGCATTCCTTCGGTCAGATGGTAGAGTCCAAATTCTTGGAATCCCGGCGAGTCGATGATCGCAGTGCTGTTGTCGGTGCGGTACAGGCGGGTGAAGGTTGTAGTGTGCTTGCCGGTATCGAGTGCGGCCGAAATTTCGCGCGTAGCAATATCCGCATCGGGTACCAGCAAGTTAATTAAAGACGACTTTCCCATGCCAGACTGGCCGATCAGTATGGTCGATTGCCCGTCCAGCAGCGGCTGCAGCGTTGCGCAAGCCGCTTCCGGAGCGGCGCGTGCCGACACCTCATGGATCGGATAACCCAGCGAAGAATACGCCTTCAGGCGTTCGCGTGTTTTAGGCAGTGCCTCGGTGACATCGGTTTTATTGAGCACGATGCGGGCGGCAACCCCGGCAGCTTCTGCTGCGACTAGCGAACGGGAAATCAGGTCATCGGCAAAGCCGGGTTCGGTTGCCACCACGATGAGCAGTTGCGTGACGTTCGCTGCCAGCAATTTGGATTTGTATTGGTCCGAGCGATACAGCAAGGTCTTGCGTTCGGCGATCGATTCGATCACGCCCTGGTTGGCAGAGGTTAGCTTCAGGTTGACGATATCGCCGACTGCGACATCGCTTTTTTTGCCTCGGGTGACGCATTGCAGCTTCTGCTCGTTAGCTTCGACCAGATAGTGTCTGCCATGCGCTGCGATAACCGTGCCGGAATACAGAGTCATGAAATTGTCATTCAACGGTACTCGATTAGGAAAAAGTTTGCTCGAAAATCGCATCGATTTTCGCCGCACAGATGAAATCATTTTCTGAAACGCCACCGCGACCGTCATTTGCCGTATGGGTATCGAATTTCACCAGGCAGCGGTTGTAACTGGCGGTTAGTTCCGGATGATGGTCTTCGGCATGGATTACATAGGCTATCGCATTGATGAAGGCCAGCGTTTCGTAGTAGTCCTTGAACTTGAATGTTTTGGCGATACGCGCGCCATCCTTTTGCCAGCCGCTGACTGCTGACAGATATTCAGTGATTTCATTCTCGCTCAGCGCGGTTGCATTGGGAACGCATTCTTTTTGCAGCAAGGTATTGGTATCTATCATGTGCATCACCTTTTTTAAGAGGAAAGTAATTTGCTAATGCGCACGCTGGCAGGCGGATGCGAATCATAGAAGGCCGAGTAAAGCGGGTCTGGCGTCAGGGTTGATGCGTTGTCCTCATATAGCTTGACCAGAGCCGAGACCAGATCCTGTGATCGGGTATGTTTGGCGGCAAATGCATCGGCCTCGAATTCATGCTTGCGCGAAGTGATCGACGTCAGCGGTGATAGCAGGAAGGTAAATACCGGTAACGCCAGCATGAACAGGATCAGTGCCATCGCATCATTGCCGGCCAGCAGCTTAGGATCGACCCCCAGTCCGGTGTAGAACCACGGTTGCATCTTTAAATACCCCAATAACGCCAGGAAACCGAGCGATACTAAAAATATCACTGCAATCCGTTTGACAACGTGTTTCAACTTAAAGTGTCCGAGTTCATGGGCCAGCACTGCCTCTATCTCCTCGGGTGCCAGGCGCGACAGTAAAGTATCGAAAAAAACAATCCTCTTGGCGGCGCCGAAGCCGGAGAAATAAGCATTGCCGTGCGCGCTGCGCTTGGAGCCATCCATCACAAAAAGTCCCTTTGCTGCAAAGCCGACCCGCTGCATCAAGCCCTCGATGCGCTGCACCAAGCTTTCATCAGTCAATGGCGTAAACTTGTTAAACAGCGGCGCGATCACGGTCGGGTACAGTACTAGCATCAGCAACTGGAAGCCACTCCAGACCAGCCAAGTATACAGCCACCACAGGCTACCGGATTTTTCCATCAAAGTCAGCACCACCCACAGCAAAGGCAGGCCGATGACTGCGCCGATCAACGTGTTTTTCAGCATATCTGCAAAGAACAGGCGCAGGTTCATCTTGTTGAAGCCGAAGCGCTGCTCCAGTACGAACTGTTTGTAATAGTCGAAGGGTAGGTCGATCAGGCTGGAAATCAGGGCGAACGCCAAAATCAGGCCGATCTGGTAATCCATGCCGACACCGGTGAGATTGAATACCGCGCCCGAGAGCCATTGCAGGCCGCCCAACAGCGTGAAACAGATCAGTACCGCCGCATGCACCAGAAGCAGAGCAACGCCGAACTTGGTTTTGGCGATGGTGTAATCGGCGGCTTTTTGATGGGCTTCCAACGGGATCTTGCCGGCGAATTCCTTCGGCACCGCGCGCCGATGCACAAGTATATGCCGGATGTGCCTGGATGCCAGCCAGAACCGCACGGCTAGCGTGAGCATCAGGAAGCCAACGAACAAAACTGAAAATGCGAGTGAAGACATGCTGTGCCTGTGAGAAAATGACCAATTGCTAAAGGAAGAATTATGTCACAAGCCCCTGAATTACCAGCATCATCCGACAAACCGGCCGTGCCTGTGCGTCCGAACGAGTTCAACCTGATCTGGGTTGACATGGAAATGACCGGCCTGGACCCGGATAATGATCGCATTATCGAAGTTGCAGTCGTCGTTACCGATGCGCAGCTTAATATTCTGGCCGAAGGCCCTGTGTTCGCGATTCATCAATCCGATGAAACCATGAAAGGTATGGATAAGTGGAATCAGGGTACGCATGGTCGCTCCGGTCTGATTGAGAGAGTTAAGACATCGACGGTAAGCGAAGCGGATGCCGAGTCGGCGTTGATCGATTTTCTGAAGCATTTCGTGCCGGCCGGAAAATCGCCGATGTGCGGCAACACGATTTGCCAGGATCGCCGCTTCATGGCGCGCGGCATGCCGAAACTGGAAGCATTCTTCCATTACCGCAACCTGGACGTTTCGACGCTGAAAGAACTGTGCAAGCGCTGGAAGCCGGAAATTGCCACTGGTTTCAAGAAGCATCAAAAGCATACTGCGCTGGCCGATATTCTGGAATCGGTCGAAGAACTGCGCTATTACCGCGAGCATTTCATCAAGGAATAAGCGCTCCCGGCTTGCCGCCAGCGGGTCTTTCGTGTGCACCGCATTCATTAATATACTTGGCTGTGTATTTTTTAATACCGCAGTTAAATCATACGCAAACTGCGGTATAAATTGGCATACTCCATGTTTTGTCTGCCGAAGCCATTCAATCCGTAGGGGTGAATTCCAAACTCACCCTTTCGCGATCAAAAACAAGGGCGGGTTTAGAATCCGCCCCTACCAATCGCTCATTCAGTCTGATTTTCAGCCTGATTTTTTAGTGTCATCCTCGCCAGCCGGCTCCGCGCCGCAGCACTTCTTGAATTTCTTGCCGCTGCCGCAGGCGCACAAGTCGTTTCTGCCCACCTTCGGTGCTTCACGCTTGATGGGTGCGACTGCCGATTTACGTTGCGGTAGCCAGAAGCGGTAGATTTCCGGAATCGCCGCTTCGATTTCTATCGCCAGCTTATGGCGCTGGATTGGGGTCTCCACCAGCGCCATTTCCTCTTCCTCGATTTCTTCTGCACCGAGCAGGTAGATTGAGCGCATTAAGGCAGCGATATTGGATGTCCAGATTGGCTCCCAAGCTCCGGCGCGTAGCTGTACGCCTTCCCAAAAGCCCCAGGCCCACGCTTCGCCGTCGATCACAGGACGACCTTCGAATTCATACTCGCAATACAACGGCTCGAATTCACGTGGGGCGACTTCCAGCGTTACCGCGATCTCGTTCATCACGCGCGCGATCAGTCCGGTGATGCGTTCCAGTTCTTTTTCGGATTTGAATTGCGGCGCTTTTTTCAGCTCCGGCCCCCAGACGTTGGGCAGCCACTCCTGCATCAGCACCATTTCTGGCCCGATTACCAGCGCGGTCAGGTAGCCATGCAGCGAATCCATGGTCATGCCATCCTCCGCGCAGCGGTCGGAGAGCAGGAACTGGTCCAGTTCCTTGAATTCTTTATCGGATAACGGGTCTTCGAGTTGCATAAGGTATTGTCAGTATAAAAGGCGGCAAGGCAAACAGTGTAGCGCGTTGCCGCCCGCTGCAGGCGAACGACGGTCTTGCGACAAGCTCGAGTGAGCGCTTACAGGTACTACAATGTATCTATGAATCCTATACATCTATCTTCGTTTGCGACCTTATCCCCTGATTGCGTGCTGGATGCGCTCGATAGCATCGGCCTGCATGGCGATGGCCGCATGCTGGCGCTGAACAGCTATGAAAACCGGGTGTACCAGATCGGCATTGATGCAGCGCCGCCGCTGGTGGTCAAGTTTTACCGTCCGCAGCGCTGGAGCGATTGCGCGATCCTGGAAGAGCATGCGTTCGTGCAGGAGTTGGTCGAGCGCGAGATACCAGTGGTGCCGGCGCAGGTGGTGAATGGTTCTTCGTTGCAGGTGTTCGATGGTTTTCGCTTTGCCGTATTTGCCCGGCACGGCGGTCGTGCGCCGGAACTGGAAGACCGCGCCACGCTGGAATGGCTGGGGCGCTTCATCGGCCGAATCCATGCGGTCGGCGCGTTGCAGCGGTATCAGGCGCGCCCCACGTTGGACTTGCACAGCTTTGGCAGCGAGCCGCAAGAATATTTGCTGTCGCACAATTTCATTCCGCCCGATTTGTTGGCCGCCTATCGCAGCGTCATCGCACAAGCACTGGAAGGCGTCCAGCGCTGCTATGAGCATGCCGGTGCGGTGCAGATGCTGCGTCTGCATGGCGATTGCCACGTCGGCAATGTATTGTGGACCGATGCCGGCCCGCATTTCGTCGATTTTGACGATAGCAGGATGGGGCCGGCGATCCAGGATCTCTGGATGCTGCTGTCCGGCGAGCGCGCTGACCGGTCGCGCCAGATGGCCGATTTGCTGGCCGGCTATGAAGATTTTTGCGATTTCAATCCACGTGAACTGCATTTGATCGAAGCACTGCGCACCTTGCGCCTGATCCACTATGCGGCCTGGCTGGCGCGGCGCTGGGACGATCCGGCATTCCCGGTCGCGTTTCCATGGTTTAACACCCAACGTTACTGGCAGGACCGGATTCTGGAATTGCGCGAACAGATTGCTCTGATGGAGGAGGGGCCGCTTTGGATGGTTTGAAATTCAAGCGCGCCAATGTAATGCATGCGCGAATGGTGTGCGGTTTTTTAAAATCACGTAAAAGTTATTGCGATCGCATTTATTTTTGCGTAGCAATACTCAAGAATCTTCAATTTTTTTGACGTGAAATAAAAGAGAGGTGGTTCGGGAAATTCAGACAGACGGCTAAGTGGAAATTCTGCTCAAATGAGAGAGCGCAATGCGCGCATCAGTAGCAGAGCAGAAATGAAACGTACCAGAAGGAATCACACTGGGGCATTCAAGAAACTTGCCCTGGCAATTAAGGGCGAGAAGACGCTGGCCGAGCTGAGCACGCAGTATGACGTGCATGTGAACCAGATCGCACAATAGAAATCAGAATTGAGCCGAGGCGCGGGCAAAGCTTGGTGGCAATCTTGCATTCTTAAACAGCCGGCGCCCGCACTCGTCGCTTGACCGTCAAACGCCGGAAATGGTCTACTTCAAAACACAACCGCAAGTGCAGGCCGCTTGATGGTAATCCGGGTACCCACCGGCGCGTGCGCTCGTGCTTGATTGAGAAGCAGCACACGCGCCCGTGGATAACCCTACGCTGCGGAGTTTCCACTTAAAAGCCAAAAACACTGTCTTAACGAACGGAGCCACCTCTGGCGGACACGGGTGTGGACTCGGATCACCGCGTTTTTCAACGTAGTTCTTGCAGTCGCGTCCTCAGTCCATTGTGAGTCCGAAAGATTAGGCGCTGGTGCGCTCAATTCGCTAGAAATCGGTACTTATCGGACTGGGGCTGATTTGTGTAGCGGAGCCACCTCTCAATGCGCCGCTTTCAGCTGTGCTAATAGAGAAAAAAACGATCCACGGGAAGAGAAATTCGGCGATTTATTTTAACTTTGTGGACACGATTGGTCACCTTAATAAAAAAGGGCTAACCGGTTAAGGTTAGCCCTTCGTCATTTTGGTAGGCCGTGCGGGATTCGAACCTGCGACCAACGGATTAAAAGTCCGCTGCTCTACCAGCTGAGCTAACGACCCAAAAGTGATGCTATTCCCTATAAGTTACAGGGAAATAAAAAGGGCTTGCATGAGCAAACCCTTTTTAAAGTATTGCGATATTCGTGGTAGGCCGTGCGGGATTCGAACCTGCGACCAACGGATTAAAAGTCCGCTGCTCTACCAGCTGAGCTAACGACCCGAAAGAACGTAATTATAGGTAAGTGCAGGGACTCTGTCAAATGCGCTGCGCGTTATTTATGTAGAAACTTTGATGCGGTCTACGCGTTATCGAAATGCGCTCAAGCGTTCTTTGGCGGTTTGCGTAGTAGGCGAGTCAGGATATTGCGCAATCAGTTTTTCCAGAGTTTTCCTGGCATTGCCATTGTCTTTCAACTCCGTATAACAGCTGGCGATGTTAAGCATCGCATCGGCCGCCTTGGGGTTGTCAGGATAATTTTTTACTACCAACTGTTGCGCTGCAATCGCGTTCTTGTAATCGCGCTGTGCGTAGTAGGCATTGCCTAGCCAGTACTGGGCCGATGGTGCATAACCTGATTGCGGATAGCGCCGTAGGAAATCGGAAAAAGCTGTGCCGGCCCGCTTGTAGTCGCCGGATTTGAAGGTTGCGAGTGCGGCGTCATAAGCCTGTTGTTCGGATGGCTGGACGCTGGCTTGCTGTCCGTCGACGGTGACCATTTGCGGCTCAAGTTTGCGCACGCGGTTATCCAGATCAACGTAAAAATCTTTTTGTCGACGCTGGGCATTCGCCAGGTCGTTGGACAGGAGCTCGATTTGTCCGCGCAGCTTTGCAATTTCATTTTGCAGTTGCTGGTTCTGGTTGGCCAGTTCGAGCGTGCTGCCTTTATCGGCCTTGTCGTCGATGCGTGTATTGCTGGCATCGATCCTGCTGCGCAGATCGAGCACGGCCCGGCGTGCCTCGTCATCGCTAAACAGACCGGCATGGGCCGGTACTACAGCAGTGGAAAAAACGACCATCAAGGCCGCAGCAAGTGTGGAATGGATGATCGTTTTCATGGTCTATGCTTATGGGTAGACGATGTCTGCGCGGCGATTTTCAGCCCATGACGCTTCGTCGCTGCCGAGCGACTTTGGTTTTTCCTTGCCCAGCGAAACGGCTTCCATCTGCGACTCTGGCACTCCCAGCAGGGACAGCGACTTGCGTACTGCCTCAGCACGTTTCTGGCCCAGTGCGAGATTGTATTCACGTCCGCCGCGTTCATCGGTGTTGCCCTGGATGATGATCTTGCGCGCTCTGTTTTTGATCAGAAATTGGGAATGCGCGTCTACCACCGGCTGGAATTCGCCTTGTACGATGTAGCTGTCGGTGTCGAAGTAGATGCTGCGCTTGGCCAGAACGCCTTGCGGATCGTTCAGCGGATCGGAGGCGCCGGCGTTGACGGTGCTAACGGTGCGCGGGTCAACCTGGCCAGTGCCGGCCTGGGACATCTGGCCGCTGCGATCTTCTACCGGCGCTTTGTCGCTCAGCTTGGTAGGTGAGCTGCAGGCGCCCAGCAACAGCATGCTGGCGGCGATGATGGTAAAGCGGATTGGTGTGCGCATGGGATTTCCTTATTTTCTTGATTGTAAAGTGTTGTTGAGGGCATTATTTCATGAATGGGCCCCAGGTGGGCTCCCGGATATCGCCGGCCTTGGTGGTCAGGCGGTATTTTGCGCGGCCATCAACAGATACCACCGCAAGCGAGCCGCGATTGCCGGCCTCGGTTGCGTACATCAGGTACTTGCTGTTGGCTGAAAAGCTCGGTGATTCGTCCTTGACAGTGTCAGACAGTCGCTGTTCCTGACCGTTGGCGAGGTCCAGCACATACAGTTGGAACTGGCCATTGCGGCGTCCAATGTAGGCCAGCAGCTTGCCATCGGGCGAGATGCGAGGGCTGATGTTGTAGCTGCCGTTGAAGGTGACACGCTGCGCATCGCCGCCGTTGGCTCCCATCTTGTAAATCTGCGGACCGCCGCTGCGATCGCTGGTGAAATAGATGCTTTTGCCGTCAGCCGAGAATTGCGGTTCGGTATCGATGCCGTTGGAGTTGCTCAGGCGATGCAGGTTGCTGCCGTCCTGGTTGATGCTGTAGACCTGGGTCAGGCCGTTGCGCGCCAGCGCCACCGCCAGTTTGCTGCCATCCGGAGACCATGACGGCGCCGAGTTGCTGCCCTTGAAACCGGCCAGGACGGTTCTTTGACGGGTGATCAGGTTTTGCACATAGATCACAGGCTTTTTGGCCTCGAACGACACATAGGCCACCTTGGTGCCGTCCGGCGACCAGGCCGGCGAGATGATCGGTTCCTTGGAGCGCAAGGCGACCTGGGTGGCTTCGCCATCGGCGTCGGCCACTTCAAGTCGGTATTCGTTGCCGGCCTTGGTTACATAGGCGATACGGGTCGAGAAAGCGCCGCGGCTGCCGGTCAGTTTTTCATAGATATCGTCAGCGATCTTGTGCGCAGTGACCCGGGTAAATTGCGGCTGTGCTGCCAGCGCCAGCGCCGAGAGTTGCGCCGATTTCACAGTATCGAGCAATTTATAGCGCACATCGAAGCGGCCGTCGGCCAGTCGCTGCACGCTGCCGACCACCAGCGCATCGGCGCCGCGCGATTTCCAGTCACCGAGATTCACTGCGGCGGTTTCCGACAGCACGCTGCCAGTGTCGATGACCTTGA
>JBDSCZ010000030.1:0-4540 GCA_039920865.1 Burkholderiaceae bacterium | reverse complement strand
AATGGCGCGTCCGGCATCGCGGTCGGTCTGGCAACCGAAATCCCGTCGCACAACCTGAGCGAAATCGCCCGTGCAGCGGTGGCGCTGATCCGCAACCCGAATCTGAGCCATGCCGAATTGATGGAATTCGTGCCGGGCCCTGATTTCCCCGGCGGCGGCCAGATCATCAGCGCGCCGGCAGCGCTGTCCGAGATGTATCAAAACGGACGCGGCAGCATGAAAGTGCGGGCTTGCTGGAAGATCGAGGAACTGGCGCGCGGCCAATGGCAGGCGGTCGTCACCGAGCTGCCGCCCGGCACCTCGTCGCAGAAAATCCTGGAAGAAATCGAGGAACTGACCAACCCGAAGGTCAAGACCGGCAAGAAAACACTGACGCCGGAACAGCTCAATTTGAAACAATCGATTCTGTCAATGCTCGATACGGTACGCGACGAATCGGGCCGCGAGGCAGCGGTGCGGCTGGTGCTGGAGCCGAAATCCCGGACCCTGGACCAGACCGCCTTCATGCATATGTTGTTAGCACACACTTCGCTGGAAACCAGCGCCTCGCTGAATCTGGTGATGATAGGCGGCGATGGCCGGCCGCGCCAGAAAGCGCTGGGCGAAATCCTGCGCGAATGGATCGCGTTCCGCTTCGCCACCGTCACGCGCCGCACCGAGCATCGGCTGCGCAAGGTCGATGAGCGTATTCATATTCTCGAAGGGCGGGAAGCGATCCTGCTCAACATCGACAAGGTGATCCAGATCATCCGCGCATCGGACGAGCCGAAACCGGCGCTGATGCTGGCCTTTTCGCTGTCCGACCGCCAGGCCGAAGACATCCTGGAAATCCGCCTGCGCCAGCTGGCGCGGCTGGAAGCTATCAAGATCCAGCAGGAACTGGCGACGCTGCGCAACGAGCGCGCCGGCTTGCAGGAACTGCTGGACAATCCTGCTGTGCTAAAAAAATGCATCATCAAGGAAATCGAGGCCGATGCAAAGCAGTTCGGCGACGCTGCAGGAGACAAGCGCCGGACCCTGATCGAGGCGGCTGAAAAAGCGGTGATGGAACAGAAAGTGGTGGATGAAGCGGTGACGCTGGTGATCTCGAAGCAAGGCTGGGTGCGCGCCCGCACCAGCCACGGTCACGATGCCGCGCAATTCAGCTTCAAGGCCGGCGATGCACTGTACGGCACCTTCGAATGCCGCAGCGTCGACAACCTGCTGGTATTCGGCTCCGACGGCCGGATCTACTCGGTGCCGGTGTCGGCGCTGCCGAACGCGCGCGGCGACGGCATGCCGATTACCACCTTTATCGAACTGGCCAACGGCAGTCGCATCCTGCATTATTTTTCCGGTGCGGCCGATGTGACGCTGCTGCTGGCGTCGACTGCCGGTTACGGCTTCACTGCACAGGTCGGCGACATGCTCAGCCGCAACAAATCGGGCAAAGCCTTCATCACGCTGGAACTGGCCGACACCTTGTTGTCGCCTTGCACCGTCAGGAGCACAGACAGCGCGCTGGCCTGCCTGTCGGAAAAGGGCCGTCTGCTGGTGTTCGGCTTAAACGAACTCAAATCGCTGTCGAATGGCGGCCGCGGCGTGATCCTGATCGATCTGGAAGACCAGGAGACGCTGCTGGCAGCGCAGCCGATCACGCAAAAAGGCGTCAGCGTGTCCGGCATCGGCCGCGCCAACAAGGCGCAAACCGTAGCGCTGTCGGCCACCGCGCTTGCCCCCCACATCGCCAAGCGCGCACGCAAGGGCAAGACGCTGGAAAGCAAGGTCAGGGCAACCGCGCTGGCGCCGATAGTGTGATGTTTAATTTAAAATTAACCCGGAGTATGGCAATTAAAATGCCAA
The DNA here is from genome assembly GCA_039920865.1 of Burkholderiaceae bacterium. Lineage (GTDB taxonomy): Bacteria > Pseudomonadota > Gammaproteobacteria > Burkholderiales > Burkholderiaceae_D > AVCC01. The sequence continues at coordinate 2,698 of JBDSCZ010000030.1, read as the reverse complement.
TTTACGCATACTTTAACTGCCGATAAGAACTATACAGCACTGTGTATATTTTTGCATCAGGATCAGCGCGTGGCGCTAAGATGCCGCCTGACAAGAAAAAAATGGAGGCCTTGGCCGGCGTCTCTTTTTTTATCCGGAGCGCGACGCGCATCGGTGCTGAGGTCGCAACATGGCCAAATGCAATCCCCACTGGCCAATCCAGGCACAAAAAAAACTGAAAAGATGTTTTGATGCAATAATTTAAAAAAATTACTGTCACAGAGAAACATAGACCCACTGATGTTCCGCACACAATGACATTAGACACCGCTCACGGCAATCCGAATCTGCAACAGCGATTGCTGGCAGCAATCAACGCAACCTTGGCCCACATCGCACGGGGCGCGCCTCTGGCGCAGATACTGACATGCATTGTGAATGGCATCGAAGAGCAAAATCCCGAGATAGTAGTCGCAATTGTGCTGCCGGATCAGGATGGCAATTGCTTGCATCTGGGCGCCGCACCCAGTCTGGACCCGGATTATTGTCGCGCAATCGACGGTATTGCAACCGACGCTGGCGTCTGGGCGCAGCAAGCGGCATCGGACGCCATTATTCACATGACTGCCGGGGACAATCAAAACAATCCGGCCAGCCGATTCTGGCGCAGCTTTTGCGACCTGGCTCTGCAACATGGACTGCACGTCGGCTCGACGATAGAACTCCGCTCCGCCACCGATTGTTTACTCGGGATTTTCGTCGTCTATTCGCTGAAAACGGACAAGGCAGGCGACCGGCATCGTCAAACCATAGACAATTTTACTGCGCTGACAGCGATTGCGATCGAGCGCAATATCGATGCAGCCAGGACAAAAAAGGCTGAAAAATCGGCTGAAAACACGCTGCGCGAGAGTGAAGCAAGAATGGCGCTGGCGATTGAAGGCAGTGGCACCGGGATTTGGGATCGGCATATCGCCACTGGCGAAATTCATTATTCAGAGGGCTGGAAAGCGATTCTGGGTTACGCGGATTCCGAGATCAGCAACCGGATTGAAGAGAGTTATACCCGCGTGCATCCGGATGATATCGCCTTCGTTCAAGCGGCCATGCGGGCGCATTTTGAGCAAAAGACAGGAAGCTACGCGGTAGAACACAGAATCCGCTGCAAGGATGACAGCTACAAATGGATATCGAGCCGCGGCAAGGTTGTCAGTCGCGACAGCGATGGCAATCCGTTGCGCATGATAGGCACCACCACCGACATAACGGCCCTGCGGGCCATGTCCGACCAGTTGCAGCAAAGTGTTGACTTGATCACCTCCCTGACCAATGAAGTACCGGGCCTGGTCTACCAATACCGCTTATCACCAAATGGGGATCCGTCTTTCACCTATGTCAGCGAGGGTGTCAGGGATATTTACGAGCTCACGCCGGAGCAGGTCACCGACAATGCCGCGCGCATCCATGACATCATTCACCCCGATGATTTCATGGATTACCGCGCTTCGCTCGAAGCATCCACCGCCAGCCTGCAACCTTGGCACCTCGTATATCGCGTCATATTGCCCCGGCAAGGCCTGCGTTGGCGGCATGGGGATGCGCAACCGCGTCGATTACAGGATGGCAGCACGGTGTGGCACGGCTTCATCACCGACATAACCGAACGCCAGCGCATAGAGATCGAATTGCAGGAATTCGCCACCATTGATTTTCTGACCCAGTTACCGAATCGGCGTCATTTCATGGCGTGCATGGAACAAGAACTGGCTCGCATCCAGAGCGTTGCCGGCACATGCACGGCCGTGTTGATGTGCGATCTCGATCATTTCAAAAACATCAATGACGGTTATGGTCACGCCGTCGGCGATCAGGTACTCAGGCATTTCGCCACCATTTTGCGCGACGAACTGCGCAAGAGCGACACCGTGGGCCGTGTTGGCGGCGAAGAGTTTGCCGTTATTCTGTCCGGCGTAAGCACTGCCGAGGCGCATGCCTTTGCGCAACGGGTACAAAAGCAGATCGCGGCCGCACCCCTGTTCGTGGACGATACGGCAATCCCGGTGACCGTGAGTATCGGAATTGCTTGCATGCATGAGACCGATGCCAGCGCGGATGCCTCTCTGTCGCGCAGCGATAGCGCACTTTACCGGGCCAAAAACGGGGGCCGCAACCGCATCGAAGTTGTCGTTGACTAGCGACGCTTGAACCGATGCTTCACGTTGAAACTGTGCTGGCGCCTACATCTCGGATAGCTGAGCGCGCCAGCGCAGCACATGCGATGTACGCTAAAACTCTTCCCACTCGTCCGCCTTGTCTGCTGGTGCAATGACGATCCGCTTGACTTGCTTCGGACTGTCAGTGGCCTGCGGTGTACGGACTTTTCGGTTGAGTGTGGCGACGCTGGATTTTACCGATGCTACTGGGACCAATGCGTGGCTCTGATCGAGCTTGAAAATACTGACGACTTGCGACAGATTGGCGGCCTGATCCTGCAATGAGGTAGCGGCGGCGGCCGCCTCTTCCACCAGTGCCGCATTTTGCTGGGTGACCTGATCCATCTGGCTGATGGCCTGATTGATCTGCTCGATACCCGAGGTTTGTTCCTGGCTGGCCGAGGTGATTTCACCCATGATGTCGGTGACCCGTTTGACGCTGGCCACGATTTCTTGCATGGTGGCACCGGCCTGGTCGACCAGTTTGCCGCCCTGATCGACTTTGT
>JBDSCZ010000029.1:0-3693 GCA_039920865.1 Burkholderiaceae bacterium | reverse complement strand
GGCCCCGGATGCAGTACGCCACCCAGCAGCGCCAGCAAGCCGGCGACACGGCCGCACTTCAAAGCAAGAGGGAAAAGACGGATTCGACAGCGCACGGTGATTCTCCTGAAAAGGTGAGCAACATTCTTTGCAGCAAGAATTTAGCATGCATTAGATTGCCTGCAGTAAATACAGGTCGCAATCGATCGATTGCGCGCGCCGGCGCGATAATGCAGAATCAGCTTTTCATATTTGCACGATTGCAGGGAAAACACCCATGTCGAAATACCCGATTGCAGCACAGATTGCAGCACAAACACACAGCGCTGCGGTGCCTGATGGTACGCCCGCTACGCCCGCAGCCATATCGACAGAAGATCTGTGCGACGCCGCGCAGTCTCTGATTCATTCGCGCCAGAATATTTCACCCAAACGGCTGGCAGCACCCGGCCCGAGCCCGGCCCAACTCGAACAATTGCTGTGCGCGGCAGCCGCAGCGCCGGACCACGGCCAACTGCATCCGTGGCGTTTCGTCATCATCCCGCAGGACAAGCGCGCGCTGCTGGCCGAAGTGTTTGCGCAGGCGTTGATCGAGCGCGATCCCGACGCCACTCCAGAGCAGATCGCGTCGGCACGCGAAAAGGCGCACCGCGCGCCGCTGCTGCTGCTGGCCATAACCCGGCTGGGACCGGCCGAGCCGGATATCCCGGCGCTGGAGCGCATGGTATCGCTGGGCTGCGCGCTGCAAAACATGCTGCTGTCGGCGCATGCGATGGGCTTTGGCGCCGGCCTCACCAGCGGCCAGGCGATGACATCGGCGCACATGCAGAAATTATTTGCGCTCTGCCCCGGCGAGCATCCGGTATGTTTTCTCAACATCGGCACCGTCAGTCGCCGCAAGCCGCAGCAGGCGCGCCCGGCACCGTCCGAATTCACATCGTCGCTCTGAGGATGCAAATATACAATGGCATGTATTTTTAAAGCCGCACTATTTATATGCGGGAATATAGGTTTTTTATAGCATACTCACCAAATATAAAACAAATAGAAAGGCCGATATGGCGCGCATCAAGCACCCCGAACTGCACCGTACCGATCGCATCGGCTGGCTGCGCGCCGCAGTGCTGGGCGCCAACGACGGCATCGTTTCCACCGCCAGCCTGATGGTTGGCATTGCTGCAGCCAGCGCCGGGCGCAGCGAACTGCTGGTGGCCGGGGTGGCGGGACTGGTCGCTGGAGCGATGTCGATGGCGGCCGGCGAATATGTTTCGGTCAGCTCGCAGTCCGATACCGAGCGCGCCGATCTGGAGCGTGAGCGGATCGAACTGGCCGAGCAACCGGAGCACGAACAACAAGAGCTGACTGCGATCTACATGCATCGCGGCCTGACCAAAGAACTGGCAGCACAAGTGGCGCAGCAACTGATGCAGCATGATGCGCTGGGCGCTCATGCGCGCGACGAACTCGGGATTTCGGTTACCGCCAGTGCACGGCCGATACAGGCTGCGCTGACTTCGGCCGCCACTTTTGCGGTCGGTGCCGCGCTGCCGTTATTGGCGACGCTACTGGCCCCGCCGCCGTTATTGGTGCCGTTGGTGGCGGGCAGCTCGCTGGTGTGCCTGACCGCGCTCGGCGCGCTGGGCGCCCGCACTGGCGGCGCTCCGGTTCCGCAGGCGGCATTGCGGGTGGCTTTTTGGGGGGCGCTGGCAATGGCGATCACCGCCGCCGCTGGTAAACTGTTCGGTGCGGCGATGTAATTGATGCAACGCAAGTAGAGATGTAGTGAGGTACAGTAGTTTCAATCGGAAACATTGAATTTTCCTTAACCCTGTGCGGGGACGCTTCGACCAATGAAATACAAAGATTATTACGCCAGCCTCGGGGTGCCGCGCACCGCGACCCAGGATGAAATCAAGGGTGCGTATCGCAAACTGGCACGCAAATATCATCCCGACGTCAGCAAGGAAGCTGACGCCGAAGCACGCTTCAAGGAAATGGGCGAAGCGTACAAGGTGCTCAAGGATCCTGAAACCCGCGCCGCCTACGACCAGGTCGGCAGCCAGTGGCAGAGCGGACAGGACTTCCAGCCGCCGCCGAACTGGGATGCCGGTTTCGAATTCAGCGGGCGCGATGCCGGCAACGGCAGCGGCGACGGCGCCGATTACAGCGATTTCTTCGAGTCACTGTTCGGCGGCCGGACCGGGCGCGGGCATGCGCCGCGGCAGGCCATGCGCACGCAGGGCCAGGATCATCATGCCAAGGTGCAGATCGAACTGGCGGACGCCTACCACGGCGCGCAGCGCAGCATCTCGCTGCGCATGCCGGTGATGGACGCCCAAGGCCATGTCGGCACCCAGGAGCGCACGCTCGACATCAGCATCCCCAAAGGAGTGCGCGAGGGCCAGCATTTGCGCCTTTCCGGTCAAGGCGGTCCTGGGCTCGGCGGCGGGCCGGCCGGCGACCTGTATCTGGAGATCGTGTTTCGCCCGCACCCGCACTATCGGATCGATGGCCGCGATGTGTATTTTGATTTGCCGCTGACGCCCTGGGAAGCCGCGCTCGGCGCCAGCATCACCGCACCGACGCCCGAGGGCTCGGTGCATCTGACCATCCCGCCCGGATCCGGCGCCGGGCGCAAGCTGCGTCTGAAAGGCCAGGGCATTCCGGGCAAGCCGGCCGGCGACCTGTATGCAGTGCTGACGATCGCGCTGCCGCCCGCCGACGGCGAGCGCGCCAAGGAAGCCTACCGCGCGATGGCGCAAGCCTTCGACTTCAACCCCCGCGTGCATTTGCAAGGATAAATCGCCATGAAGCAAACAGAGACGAGTACGCTGCAAGTCCAGGTGGTTGAGGAGGAAATCGAACTAACCTTGATCGAGCTATGCCAGGCTTGCGATGCGCAGCAGGAACAGGTTACGCTGTGGGTGCTGGAAGGCGTGCTGGAGCCGCGCGGCGAGCAGCCGCAGGAATGGCGATTTGGCGGCATTTCGCTGCAGCGCGCACGGCTGGCATTGCGCCTGATGCGCGACCTCGAAATCAACCCGGCCGGGGTCGCGCTGGCGCTGGATCTGCTGGATGAAATCGCCACACTGAAAGCGCAACTCAAGCGCCGCAGCGGGCATTGAAACGTACTGAAACGTATTGAAAAGTCAATCTACCAGGAGAATGTCATGGAACAACCGGTGCATCCGCTGCAAGAACTGTTTAAGCAATTGGGCCTGCCCGACGAGGCCGAGGCGATCGACAGCTTCATCGCCACGCACTCCCCGCTGGCTGCCGATATCGCACTGGCCGACGCGCCGTTCTGGAGCTCGGGCCAGGCCGCATTTTTGCATGAAGAAATTCTGGAAGATGCCGACTGGGCTGAAATCGTCGATCATCTGAACGTGGCGCTGCGGGCGACTCCGCCAACGCACTGACGCGGCCTTTCGCATTGCAAAATGCCACATGCGGTATCCTTGTATCTGCAAATACGTGCAGATACTCCCGCTAACGGCCACAGCAAAAATACCACGATGAATACAGCGCCGTGGCCGCCCTCACCCTCTCTCCCGCGGAGAGAGGAGCAAAGTGAGTCGCTACGCTTCTTACACGCTAAACCACCGATTGCACTGCGCAGTCGGGTCCGCCATCAAAGGAAACCCGTGAAACAGGTAATTCTTGCTTCCACTCTTGCTTCCCTGATCGCAATTTCCGCCGCTACCGCCCTGGCCC
>JBDSCZ010000028.1:0-22259 GCA_039920865.1 Burkholderiaceae bacterium | reverse complement strand
GCAAAATAAAAGGCCGGACGAACAGCAGGAAAGTGACAAAGCTGGAAACCGGGTTTCCAGGCAAACCAATGAAGAATGCCGCGTTATCCCGCCCCGCACGATTGACTTCGCCAAACGCCAGCGGCTTGCCGGGCTTGATCGCGATCTGCCACAGGTTCAGCCGCCCTTCCGCTTCGACCGCCGGCTTGATGTGATCCTCTTCACCGACCGAGACCCCGCCAGACGTTACTATCAGGTCGTGTTCCTGTGCGGCGCGGCGCAGCGTGTCGCGGGTGGAATCCAGCGTGTCGGGCACAATGCCGTAATCGGTAATGTAGCAACCCAGGTTTTCCAGCAGGGCGCGCAGCATGAATTTGTTCGAGTTGTAAATAGCGCCCGGCTTCAGTAGCTCGCCCGGCATGGTCAACTCATCGCCGGTAAAAAATACCGCGACGCGCAGCCTGCGCACTATCGGCAGCGTAGCGAGACCGACCGAAGCGGCCAGACCCAGCTCCTGTCCGCGCAAACGGGTGCCGGCGGGCAGGATCACGCTGCCGGCCCGGATGTCTTCGCCGGCGCGGCGTATCCATTCGCCCACTGGCGGCGCATGCTTGATGGTGACTTGGTCGCCGTCAAGCGCGCACATTTCCTGCATCACCACTGCGTTTGCACCGTCGGGAATCATCGCGCCGGTGAAAATCCGGGCTGCGGTACCGGGCTGTAATGCTTGCCCGATATGGCCGGCCGGTATGCGCTGACTGACGGTCAATGTTGCCGCCCCGCTGACGCAATCGGCAGCGCGCACAGCAAAGCCGTCCATTTGCGTATTGTCTTTCGGTGGTACATCGAGCTGCGAGCTTTGCGCGACGGCCAGGATACGGCCGTTGGCTTTTAGCGTCGATAACCGTTCGATCCCGGTGACCGGCCTGGCGGCGGCCAGCAGCAAGGCCAGCGCTTCGGCTGCGTCCAGCATCGGTTTTTTTTCGGTCATGGTTTGCCTCATCATACTTATGGCAGTAAAAAACAATTCCGCATATGCAATATGCGGGAAATGCTGTGTTTTTACCTATACTCCGGTAGCATTCCATCATCCAAGCGGGATGCCGACGCTACACATTCTGCAAACGCCCTCATCCCCGGCCCTTCTCCAGCATGCGAATCGCATAGCGATTCGGGCACCAGAAAAAGCCATGCCGGAAGAAGGGAGAAATACGCCTTTCTTACAGGCCGGTATGCGTGGCGATGAATGCCTTCACCAGCTCGACATCGGCCGGCATCACCTCGAAGCGCTGCGGCAAATCCTCGATATTCTCGAAACCGGCCGGGCGCGCGGCATCGGTGCCTAGCGCTTCCAGAATGGTTTCATTGAACTTGGCGGCGAGTGCAGTTTCCAGCACGATCATGGTCACGCCCGGCTTCAGGTGTTCGCGCGCGACCTTGACGCCGTCGGCGGTATGGGTATCGATCGTGATCCCGTATTCATCTTCGACGTCGCGGATGGTGTCCAGCCGGTCCTGATGGGTCGATGTGCCGGATTCGAAGCCATATTGCGCGACCTTGGTGAATTCGTCGCCGTCGCTGCCGGGCTTGCCGGACAAATCAAATCCGCCGTGGCTTTCGACCTTCTGGAACAATGCGCGCACGCGGTCGCCGTCGCGGCCCAGCAGATCGAAGATGAAACGCTCGAAGTTGGACGCCTTGGAGATGTCCATCGACGGGCTGCTGGTGTGATAAGTCTCGGCCGACTTGCGCACGCGGTATACGCCGGTACGGAAGAATTCATCCAGCACATCGTTCTCGTTGGTGGCGGCGACCAGCTTGTCGATCGGCAGCCCCATCATGCGGGCGATATGGCCGGCGCAAATGTTGCCGAAGTTGCCTGACGGCACTGTGAACGACACTTTTTGTTCGTTGCCGGTAGTCGCCAACAGGTAGCCGCGGAAGTAATACACCACTTGCGCCACCACCCGCGCCCAGTTGATCGAATTGACGGTGCCGATCTTCTGGCGCGCCTTGAACTCCAGATCATTGGAAACCGCCTTGACCATGTCCTGGCAATCGTCGAACACGCCGTTGATTGCGATATTGAAGATATTCGGATCTTGCAGGCTGAACATCTGGGCAGTCTGGAACGCGCTCATCTTCTGGTGCGGCGACAGCATGAAAACGCGGATGCCCTGCTTGCCGCGCATCGCGTATTCGGCCGCGCTGCCGGTGTCGCCGGAGGTTGCGCCGAAGATATTCAGTTCTGCATCATGCTTGGCCAGCGTGTATTCGAACAGGTTGCCCAGCAACTGCATCGCCATGTCCTTGAAGGCCAGCGTCGGGCCATTCGACAGTGCTTGCAGCATCAGCGTCTTGGCGCCGCCGCGGCCGAGCTGTTCATCAAGCATATGCAGCGGCGTGATCTGGCTGGCATCATCACCGGCGCGCGCATTGCGATACACCTCAGCTGTATACGTCTTGCGTGTGATGGCCTTGAGGTCAGCACCCGGAATGTCGGTGATGAATTTTTTCAGAATTTCGTACGCCAGATCGGCGTACGGAAGCTTGCGCCAGGCATTGAGCTCTTCACTTGTAACCTGAGGGTATTCGACCGGCAGATACAAGCCACCGTCGGGCGCCAAGCCGCCGAGCAGGATATCGGAAAAGAATTGCGGTGCAGAGGATTGGGCACGGCCGGAGCGGGTAGAGACGTATTGCATAGTGGTCGGTTGCAATTGCACGGCACCAAAACTGACGCAGTCTGGTGGCGGGCAGCGCTGAAGGTTGGTTATCGGGAGTCGGCGTCTATTATATCTGCGACGCTCCCGCTGCGGGCGATGCTGCAGGAACGCTATCGCCCGCCTTTCCGGCAGCCGCTTCAGAATTACGTTACCTGCTTGGCGGATAAAAATACGGTAAGCAGTATTATTTTTCACCGCAATGAATAAATGCGGCAATGCAGTCGTTTTTAATCATACTCCCCTAGCAAGCGGCATGATTGACCGTCACCACATGGATTGCGAGGCCGCCGAGCGAGGTTTCCTTGTACTTGGCCTGCATGTCGGCGCCGGTCTGGCGCATGGTTTCTATCACCTGATCCAGGCTGACGTAATGGGTGCCGTCGCCTTTCAGCGCCAGCGAGGCGGCGGTGATTGCCTTCACAGCGCCCATGCCGTTGCGTTCGATGCAGGGGATTTGCACCAGACCGCCGATCGGGTCGCAGGTCAGGCCGAGGTGATGTTCGATGCCGATTTCGGCGGCGTTCTCGATCTGCGCGTTGCTGCCGCCGAGTGCGGCGACCAGGCCGGCCGCAGCCATCGCACAGGCGACCCCGACTTCGCCCTGGCAACCGACTTCGGCGCCGGAAATCGACGCATTGCGTTTGCACAGCATGCCGATGGCGGAGGCCGTCAGCAGGAAGTCGCGCACCCCGCTGCTCGGTTCGCTGGGATGGCAATCTTCCGCGTAATAGCGCAACACCGCCGGGATGATGCCGGCGGCGCCGTTAGTGGGCGCGGTGACGACGCGGCCACCGGCGGCGTTTTGCTCGTTGACCGCCATCGCATACAGGCTGACCCGGTGCAGCGCATCGTGCGGCAACACGTCGACCGGATCCTGCGCCGCATGCCACAGCGCGGCGGCGCGTCGCTTGACGTGCAGGCCGCCGGGCAGTTCGCCTTGCGCCAGCAGGCCGCTGGCGATGCAGTCGTGCATCACGCCCCAGATACGGTCCAGCCCGGCATCGAGTTCTTGCGCACTGCAATGCATCTGCTCGTTGGCGCGCATCATCGCGGCTATGCTCAAACCGCTGTCGCGCCCGTGCTGCAACAAATCCGCCATGGTGTCGAATGGATACGGTAACGCGACTGCGGCTGGCGGCACCGGAGCGCCAAGCTCCTCGGCGCTGCAAATGAAGCCGCCGCCGACCGAATAAAACACCGCTTCGGCGACGCTGCCGTCCTTGCCAGTCAGGCTAAAGCGCATCCCGTTCGGGTGCGCCGGCAAGCTTTCCTTCTTACACCACAGCAGATCGCGCGCAGCATCGAAAGCGACCGGATGCCGGCCGAGCAATTCGATCTGACCGCTGCTCCTGATCGCGGCCAGCTTGCCGGCTACCGATTCCGGCGCGAGTTCCTGCGGCATTTCGCCCATCAGTCCAAGCAGCACCGCGCTATCGGTAGCATGACCGATGCCGGTCAGGGCCAGCGAGCCGTACAGCGCCACCTGCACCCGCAGCGCCTGCTCCAGCACCGGGCATTCCATCAGGAAGCGGCGCGCCGCCAGCATCGGCCCGACCGTATGCGAACTGGAGGGCCCGATGCCGATTTTAAAAAGGTCGAATACCCGCATGTCCATACTTGTCTCTTTCGGTTTTTATCGATTTAAATAGCGCAGGCACGGATTTTGGCGCTGTCGTCCAAGGTCATGTTTTTCTGCGCAGCGATGTTTTCCAGCATGTCGGCCACCATCCGGTCCAGATCGACCTGCGCCTGCCAGCCCCAATCGGCGCGGGCCTCGCTGTCGTCCAGACTCTGCGGCCAGCTGTCGGCGATAGTCTGGCGTTGATCGGGCGCATAACGGATCTCGAATTGCGGCAACGCGCGCCGGATCGCCTGCGCCAGTTGACTCGGGTTGAAACTGACGCCAGCCACGTTATAGGAAGAACGCACCCTGATTTGCGCCCCCGGCGCGTCCATCAGCGCGATGGTGGCGCGGATCGCGTCCGGCATGTACATCATCGGCAAGGTGGTGTCGGGGCCGAGGTAGCATTCATAACAATCGCCCTGCACCGCCGCATGGAAGATGGCGATCGCATAATCGGTGGTGCCGCCGCCCGGCGGCGACTTGTAGCTGATGATGCCGGGGTAGCGGATGCTGCGCACATCAACTCCGAATTTTTGGAAATAATATTCGCACAGGCGCTCGCCGGCCAGCTTGCTGATGCCGTACATGGTGGTCGGGTCCATGATGGTGGTTTGCGGTGTAGCCACGGCGGGCGTATTTGGGCCGAAGGCAGCAATCGAAGACGGCCAGAATACCCGCAGCGGCGTGCCGGCTTGCGCGCGTTCGCGCGCGATTTCCAGGATGTTGAGCAAGCCGTCCATGTTCAGGGTCCAGGCTTTCACAGGCGCCTGCTCGCCGGTGACAGACAGCATCGCAGCCAGCTGGTACACCTGGGTGACCTGATGGTGTGCTATCAGTTGCGCCATGCGCGCCGCGTCCAGCACGTCGAGCTGTTCATATTGCGTGGCACGATGCAGATTGCTGCCGATGTCGGATGCAATCACGCGCTCTGCACCGTGTTGCGCCGAAAGCGCCAGCACCAGTTCGCTGCCGATTTGGCCATTGGCGCCGATGACTAGGATTTTTTCCATAGCAATCTTTCTTATTGATTCAGCAGGCCGAGTTCGCGCCCGGCCTGTGCAAAGGCGGCCAGCGCCATGTCCAATTGCTCGGTGCTGTGGGCGGCCGACAACTGCACCCGCACCCTGGCCTGCCCCATTGGCACCACCGGAAAAAAGAAGCCGGTCACCAGCACGCCGAGTTCATACATGCGCTGCGCAAACTGTTGCGCCACCTTGGCATCGAACAGCATCACCGGCACCACCGGGTGGGTGCCGGGCTTGATGGTGAAGCCGAGAGCGGCGATTTCACGCCGGAAGTAAGCGGTATTCGCATGCAGCCGGTCGCGCAACTCGGTCGAGGCCGACAGCCGCTGCAATACTGATAGCGAGGTACCGGCGATTGACGGTGCCAGCGTGTTGGAAAACAGATACGGGCGCGATTTCTGGCGCAGGGTATCGATCACTTCGCGCTTGGCTGCGGTGAATCCGCCCATCGCGCCGCCCAGCGCCTTGCCCAGCGTGCCGGTGATGATGTCTACGCGTCCCATCACGCCATGATGCTCGTGGGTGCCGCGTCCGGTCGCGCCCATGAAGCCGCTGGCGTGACACTCGTCTATCATCACCAGCGCGCCGTAACGCTCGGCCAGATCGCAAATCTTGTCGAGTTGGGCGATCGTCCCATCCATCGAAAACACGCCGTCGGTGACGATCAACGTGTGGCGCTTGCCCGCCGCAGCGGCGGCCTGCAATTGTAGCTCCAGATCAGCCATGTCGTTGTGCTGGTAGCGGTAGCGCGCCGCCTTGCACAGCCGGATGCCGTCGATGATAGATGCGTGGTTCAGCGCGTCCGAGATGATGGCGTCCTGCTCGTCGAACAGAGGTTCGAACACGCCGCCATTGGCATCGAATGCCGCCGCATACAAAATAGTGTCTTCCATTCCGAGAAAATCAGACAACGCGCGCTCCAGCTGCTTGTGGACGGTTTGCGTGCCACAGATGAATCGCACCGAAGACAGGCCATAGCCGTATTGCTCGGTCGCCTTGATTGCAGCCTGCACCGTGGCTTCATCGCCCGACAGGCCCAGGTAGTTATTCGCGCACAGATTAATCAGAATGCGGCCGTCGTCGCACATCACCTCGGCGCCCTGGCGCGATGCCAACACGCGCTCCGGCTTGTACAAGCCCTGTTCGCGCAGGCTGTCGAGTTTTTCGCTCAAGCCATCGATGAATAATTGTTTCCGGTTCGGTTGTGGGTTCATGGCGGTCTCTCATTATTAATATTTTCAATGCAGTTATCAATGCAGTTTAGTCCGGAACCAGTATTCCGGAAGCAATCTGCTACGATGCTCTAAAATCCAATGTAAATTCAAATATCCATTATATGAAAATAATATTCAATATAATGGATATTACTGACAACCCAAAAACTTTGCAAGCCCATGAAAAACAACCTGCCTGTCAACTCCCCGCCTGAAATCGGCGCCACGCTGCAAAAAATGCGGCTGCAACGCGGCTTGACGCTGGAGGATTTGTCGCGCATGGCCGGCGTTTCGAAGTCGATGCTATCCCAGATCGAACGCGAAAAAGCAAATCCGACCATTGCCATTACCTGGCGCCTGGCCAACGCTCTGGGGGTCGGCATCGGCACATTGCTGACCGGAAAAGCTCCGGACACGGCTGCCATCCACACGCTGGAGGCGCACGAAACCCCTACTCTGCCGGGCGATCATGCCGGTTATGTGATGCGTATCCTGGGTCCGATGGAACTGGCTGGCAAATTCGAGTGGTATGAATTGACACTGGCACCGAACGGCGAACTGGCTTCCGGCGCGCACGATCCCGGCACGATGGAACACCTGACGTTGCTGCATGGCACGATGGAACTGGAAGTCGGCGGCGAAAAGAAGAAACTGAAAATCGGCAGCACCGCCCGTTATCCGGGTGACCGCGACCACACGATCCGCAATACCGGCAAAACCGAGGCCAAGGCGCTGATGGTGGTGATTCAACGTTAATGCCGGATTTTAGTGGCGACAATGGCATGCATGTCATACAGAAATAATATTTTCCAGATTAAATGTATTCATTAAATCAATAACTGTCATTGGGATTTAGCATTTGCGATTGATGTGCTTAGACCACATACTTGCTGATTATTTTTTTGCATCGACTCCAATGATTGTTGATTCAACCCGCTCCCGGAGTGGGTTTTTTGTTACGACTCTGATTTTTAAAAGACAGCGCAGCCTGTTGTGCACGGCAATGCCAGCGCCCGGCTGCCGGAAGCGGATTGGCAGATGATTGTCCGCGACCGCCCTTCCGGAGCAAAGCTGTTTCTACTGGTACGTGGCTCGATTTTGCCGCGCATACGTTTTACGCTGGTAGTCAATATCCTGGTCGCCACCCTGGTAACCGTCAGCCATGGCGACCTGTTCGATCTCAAGATCACCCTGACCGCGATTCCGTTTACCCTGATTGGCTTGCCGCTGGCGATCTTTCTGGGTTTTCGCAATACCTCTGCCTATGATCGCTATTGGGAAGCACGCAAGCTTTGGGGCGAACTGATACACAGAAGCCGCAGCCTGTCACGCCAGTGCCAAAGCCTGATTTCCGATCCCAGGCTGGCCGACGCCAGTTGCGGCCTGCAGGACGTGCGGGTGCGTATGGTCTATCGCGCCATTGCATTCGCCCACGCGTTGCGGCAGCATTTGCGCAGCATCGACAGCCCGGCAGAAATGCAGACTCTGCTGCTGGAGCCGGAATGGCGCCGAATGCTACCGTCGTCGAACAAGCCGGATTATCTGATGCTGCGCATGAGCATGGATTTGCAGCTCTGCATGCAGGAAAAACGCATCGATGCCTGCCTGGCCAACGCCATCGATACCACTCTGTCCGCGATGTCATCTGCAGCCGCGGCCTGCGAGCGCATCCGAAGTACGCCGATACCCTTTTCCTACACGCTGCTGCTGCACCGGACCGCCTATCTGTATTGCTTCTTGCTGCCGTTCGGCCTGGTCGACTCGATCGGATTCATGACGCCCTTCGTGGTCGCCATCGTGGCCTATACATTTTTCGGCCTGGATGCGCTGGGTGACGAAATCGAAGAACCTTTTGGCACCGACACCAACGATCTGCCGCTGGATGCGCTGTGCCGCACCATAGAAATCAACCTGCGCGAATCGCTGGGAGATCCGCACATTCCGGAACCGCTGCTGCCCAAGGATTTTTGTCTGACCTGAAGCCGGCGCTTGCACCGGACGACAGCCACCACATCCACTTTTGTAACCTGAGGATTGAAAAATGCTTGAAAAATACCAGGATCGTATCCGATTGCCACTGTTGCGTAGCAAGGTAACCACTGCTGAAGCCGCCGCAGAATGGGTACAAGATGGCATGACCGTCGGCATGAGCGGCTTTACCCGCGCCGGCGATGTCAAGGTAGTGCCGCTGGCGCTGGCCGAACGGGCCCGTCATGAGCCGTTGAAAATCACGCTGATCACCGGCGCCTCGCTCGGCCATGATGTCGACAAGACATTGACCGAGGCCGGCGTACTGGCACGCCGGATGCCGTTCCAGGCTGATCCGGTGCTGCGCGCGGCGATCAATCGCGGCGAGGTGATGTATATCGATCAACATCTGTCGGAAACAGTGGAAATGCTGCGCACCCGGCAGATTGCGCCGATCGATATCGCCATCATCGAAGCCATCGCGATCACCGAAACCGGCGCCATCATTCCCAGCACGTCAGTGGGCAACAGCGCCAGTATCGCGATCCTGGCCGACAAGGTGATCATCGAACTCAATCTGACCCAGTCGCTGGAACTCGAAGGGCTGCACGATATATTCATCCCGAAGCACCGGCCGCAGCGCGAACCGATCCCATTGATGACAGCCCGCGACCGGATTGGCAGCACCGCTATCGAGATTTCACCGGAAAAAATCGTCGCCATCGTCATTACCGAAAAAGAAGACAGTTCCTCTACCATCCTGCCGGCCGACGCCGAAACGGCCGCCATCGCGGCCCATCTGGTCGATTTTTTCAAGCAGGAAGTGGCAATTGGACGACTGACCGACAGCCTGTTACCGATACAGGCCGGTATCGGCACCATCGCCAATGCGGTGATGACGGGCTTCATCGATAGCCCGTTCCAGCACATGACGATGTATTCCGAGGTGTTGCAGGATTCCACCTTCGACCTGTTCGATGCCGGCAAGCTCGATTTCGCTTCCGGATCATCGATTACCTTGTCGTCAAGCAAGAGCAAGCAAGTGTTCGGCAATATCAGCCGCTACAAGGACCGCCTGATACTGCGCCCGCAGGAAGTCAGCAACCATCCGGAAGTCATTCGCCGGCTCGGCATCATCGCCATCAATACCGCGCTCGAAGCGGACATCTACGGCAATGTCAATTCGACCCATGTGCTGGGCACCCACATGATGAACGGCATCGGCGGCTCGGGCGACTTTGCGCGCAATGCCTATCTGTCGGTATTTGCCACCAAATCGATCGCCAAGGGCGGCAAGATATCCAGCATCGTGCCGATGGTGACGCACGTCGATCATACCGAGCATGATGTCGATATCCTGGTCACCGAAGTCGGCCTGGCAGACCTGCGCGGCCTGGCACCGCGCGAGCGTGCCCAAGTCATCATCAACCAGTGCGTGGCCGAACCGTACCGGCAAATGCTCAACGACTACGTAGCCGAAGCCAATCTGCGCGGCGGCCAAACCCCGCATGTGCTGGAACACGCATTCGCGTGGCACAGCCGTTACCGCGACACCGGCTCCATGCTGCCGGCGTTGAATAATCCGGCCCCGGAAATCCAGCTGACCCGTTTATTGTCCGGGCAGCTTGAAACCCCGGAGCTTATGAATCCTTAAGAAAATTAAATTTATCTGGAGTATGCCAAATAACCTGGCAGTTCCCGCATAATTTCACTGCGGCATGTAAATATACATACTACTGTATATTTACATGCCGCATTACCTTCTGGAGATCAAACCCGGCGGCAGCGTATCGTTGCCGGGTCTTTTTGCAACGCGTCGATCAATGGCTGCGGAATCGGTCCGTCCACATCGGTGACCGCATAGCCGAGTGCGCCGCGGGTTTGCAGCTGCTGGGCGACGATATTCAGGCCGAACTGCGCGAACTGCAGGTTCATGCGGGCGATCACGCCCGGCTCGTTGCGATGCACATGCAGCACGCGGCTGAAAGCGCCCTTGTCCTGATGCGCCACTTCCGGGAAATTGACCGCCGACTTGGTGGTGCCGGCCAGCAGGAAACGCGCCAGCTTGTCGGCGACTTCGAGCCCGATGTTTTCCTGCGCCTCTTCGGTGCTGCCGCCGATATGGGGGGTCAGGATCACATTATCGAGATCGAGCAAAGGCGACACGAACGGTTCTTTCTCACTGCTTGGCTCGACCGGAAATACATCGATCGCCGCCCCCGCCAGCTTCTTGTCGCGCAATGCACGGTCGAGCGCATCGATATCGACCACATTGCCGCGCGAGGCATTGATCAGCACCGCTGACGGCTTCATCTGCGCGATGCGCTCGGCATTCATGATGTTTTCGGTGCTGCGCAGGCCCGGCACATGCAGGGTGACGATGTCGGCCTGCTCCAGCAATGCTTGCAGCGAGTACACCGGCGATGCGTTGCCCAGCGGCAGTTTATTTTCAGGATCGAAGTAGATCACCCGCATCCCGGCGCTTTCAGCCAGGATGCCGACCTGGGCGCCGATATTGCCGTAGCCGATAATCCCGATTACCTTGTTCCTGACTTCAAATGCACCCTGCGCATTTTTGTCCCAGACCCCGCGATGCGCCTTGGCATTCTTCTCCGGGATGCGGCGCAATAGCAGAATCGCTTGCGCTATCACCAGTTCAGCCACCGAACGGGTATTCGAAAACGGCGCATTGAACACCGGCACGCCATGCTTCGCCGCTGCTGCAAGATCGACCTGATTGGTGCCGATGCAAAAGCAGCCGACGGTTTTCAGATTGGGCAATGCCGCCAACACTTCGGCCGTCATCTGCGTGCGCGAACGGATACCGACCGCATCTGCGTCAGACAACGTAGCAAGCAGCTCCGGCCCCGACAGTGCCGACGGTATCTGCACCACATTGGTCAACCCGAATGCTGCCAAATGCGCGAGTGCATTCGGATGAATATTTTCCAGCAGCACGATTTTGCTCATTGTTTTTTCCATTTCATAATTAAAGAGGCATTTGAAATAAATATTAACATGCGGAGCGAATACAGGTTTTCCGGCCGCGCTTTTCTACTGTGAAGTAATTGGCGCCATCCATTAGCAGGCGCTCCCTTGTCGTTCATGTGGTGCTGCAAGCGCACAATTTGAATAGTACGGCAAGGAGTTGCAACGCCGCTGGGGCGGTTTTGCGTAAGTCCTAACTATAAAAAAGCCGCCTCGTGGGCGGCTTGCTTTGCATAACAAAACCCGCTCGGCGGCGGAAATTGTCTTTGCCATGTGCGTGCTAGACCTTATTTTTCTTCCTCTCAGCCAGGTTGTGGTCAATCTCAGAGATGAAGTACGCAGCTGCGCCGCCAAAAATCAGATATTTTACAAAGCCCCAAGTTGATATAACCAACTCCTTGTCCGTTCCGGTGACCAGTATGAAAAACATCCAGCCGGAGCCAATAAAAAATGCCCACCCGCCGAGCTTTCCATATAAAGCGCGTTTGAGATTAATAGATAACTCCGCCTTGCCATCACCGGTTAATGCCGGTGCCGATACGCTGCAATGCGGGCAAGCGATAGCTGAATCGGGAACTGTCTTTCCGCATTTGTTGCATTCTATTAACGCCATATCATTCCTCTGTGAATATAAAGGAATAATACCAAAGTTGGTTTGGAAACAAATCTATCCTGATGTGCACTTTTGCCGACTGAAAATTTTTGTCGCATTGAACGCGTCATTTGGTGCAATCTGCCCCACAATTATTTGCGAAACAACTGCAACCGACCCAGCACGCCCAGGATCACAGCGATTGCTAACGTCGTGAGCGCAACCTGATGCCATGCCAGGATGCCGAAGTGGAACAGCTCACGCAGCATCGGTACCGACAGTGCCAGAAGCAGGATCAGAAGCGCGCTGGCGACGATCCACCACAGGACCGGGTTCGGCAGTACTAGCGCGCTGCGCAATGTGAGCGACCAGGATCGGTTAATGAAAATCAGGCCGATGTCACCGATGATCATGGCTGTGAAGACTAGCGTCCTGGACTGCTCGGTGTCGAGACCGGCAAACTGCGCCAGTTGATACACCGCCAGCAACAACAAAAGCAGAACGAGGCCCTGCCGTACGCCGCTCATTAACATTGCGCGGTCGAAAATCCTGGCTTTAGGCGAACGCGGCGGGCGCTGCATGACATTAGGCTCTTCTGCCTCAGCCTCGAAAGCGACCGAGCAGGTCGGGTCGATCATCAACTCGAAAAATACGATATGTACCGGCAGCAATATCAGCGGCCAGCCCAGCATCACCGGCAACAGTGACATGCCGGCAATCGGAATGTGCGCGGCGATGACGAACACTATCGCCTTGCGGAGATTGTCGAAAATGCGCCGGCCCAGGCGCACCGCCGCCACAATCGAGGAAAAATCATCATCCAGCAATACCAGCGCAGCCGATTCGCGCGCCACGTCGGTGCCGCGCCCTCCCATTGCGATGCCGATGTGGGCCGCCTTCAGCGCCGCCGCGTCATTGACGCCGTCGCCGGTCATGGCGACGATTTCACCGGCATTCTTGAGCGCCAAGACCAGTCGCAGTTTCTGCTGCGGCATTACACGACAAAAGATGTTTACCTGCCCCAAACGGCGCTGCAATTGCGCATCATCCAGCGCATCGAGTTCGGCCCCGGTGATCAGGCCGTCGGCTGCATTCAGGCCGCTTTGGAGGGCGATGTTTTGCGCGGTGGCCGGATAATCGCCGGTAATCATGATGACGCGGATGCCGGCGGCGCGGCATTGGCTGATGGCATCCTGAACCGAGGGTCGCAGCGGGTCGGCCAGCCCGATCAGACCGATAAACTGGAACGCAAAATCATGCTGGATCGCCGGCAGATCGGGCGGCTGGAACGAAGCCTTGGCTACCGCCAGCACCCGCAAGCCCTGCTGCGCCAGCTGATTGACTTGTGCGGTGATGTCTGCCGCACGCTCCGCACTCAGATGGCAGAGATCGATCACGGCTTCCGGCGCACCTTTGGCAGCGATCGCGTACTGGACGCGATCCGGTGATTGCCAGACGCGCGACATGGCCAGCAATGCGGGCGAAAGCGGATATTCTTCCACCAGCGTCCAGCCATGATGAATATGCTCGGTGCCAGCCAGCACGCTCTGTCCTGCCTCCTGGATCGCCTTTTCCATCGGATCGAACGGGTCGCGACGGCTGGCCAGCATGGCGAACTCCAGCGTTTCGTGAAAAATTTCCGCAAAACTTTCCAGTCCGGCACCTGTTGCATCAGTAAACACATGGGTTGCGCTATCGACCATGATCTGCGCCAGCGCCATGCGATTCTGGGTCAGGGTGCCGGTCTTATCCACGCATAGCACGGTGGCGGCACCCAGCATTTCTATGGCGGAAATGCGCCGCGTCAGAACTTGTTTTCTGGCAATGCGCCAGGCACCCATACCCAGAAAAATCGTCAGAATCAACGGCAATTCTTGCGGCAATAGTGCCATTGCCAGTGTCAGGCCGGCCAGCAAGCCATTGAGCCAGCTATCCCGTGTCAGCGCGTACCAGACCGCAAGAAACACGACCAGGACGATGCTTGACAATGCAATTAATTTTACCGCCTGTGCAGCTTCCTGCTGCACCCGGCTGGGTTCCTCTTCCAGAGCGTTGAGGGCGCGGCCGATGCGGCCTAGTGCGGTTTGCCCGGCGATTGCCACCACTTGCGCCTGACCATGACCTTGTACCACCAGCGTACCGGAAAACAGAAAAGGCAAATCGTCACCACCGGGCTGTCCTATTGCATCCGTTGCGGCTTGGCCCGACGCTTCGGGTAGAATGCCGCCGGCCTGCTTCCTGACCGGCACCGATTCGCCACTCAGCAGGGATTCATCGACAGTCATGCTTTGACTATCAAGTAGGATCGCGTCAGCCGGCACCCGGTCGCCTTCCGTAAGAAAGATGATGTCGCCCCGCACCACTTCTTTCCCGGCAATACGCAGGCGCCGACCGTCGCGCAGCACCACCGCGCGCGGACTGGACAAGTCGCGCAAGGCTTCCAGCGCCCGCTCGCTTTTGCGCTGCTGGAAAAAGCTCAGTATCATGACAATGGTTACCAAGCCAAGCAAAATGAATGCATCTTCCCGGCTTCCCAGAACCAGGTAGATGCTGCCGCAGGCAACCAACAGAATCAACATTGGTTCGCGCACCACTTCAAGGGCAATCGCAAACACCGAGCGCGGCTTGGCAGAAGGCAGCTCGTTCCAGCCCTCGCTGCGCTGACGTTGCTGGACTGTTGCATCGGCTAATCCGGTACCGCTATCGATGGCATTGTGCATTGGAACTTCCTGGAGGTGACATGCTCCCACCCGAGTGCCGGCACCTAACATCGCTTGCGCAAGGTCAAAATTGTCCGACAGCATCAGATCGATTTAAAAGCAAAAATCCTTGTAGAAATTTCTTCCTGATAAAGTTTTTTCCAATCGGCAATCTGCAGCGTTGCACCCTGCAAATAATATCCTGTTGGATTACGTTATCCCGATGCAATTTAAGCACTAATGTGGTAGTTAATGTCAGTTTTATCTGTCCAAATCGAGGTGAATTTGATATTGTTCTTATGTTAACGGACACCCGCAACTGCGGCATCGATGAAATCACTTACGCGCTTGAGCGCACCTTTAACCTCATACAATGCGAAAATCAGACGCCTTGTCAGGGGTCAAATTTCCACCCTTTTCCCTGTATATGACAGCTTCGCAAAAACGGCCGGAACAGCCGCATGCCCCGCTGCAACCTGATGATGATTACATCCTTTCTGAAATCGAAAAACACCATCACCGGCGCTGATGTTTTTTACATCCTCTCTCCGGTTCTATACGGGTCAGCACTGCTGTATGGAGGATTCACGCTATCCTGGCAACAAGCACTGCAAACCTATGCACAGATAGCGGCAGTAGCGGTTCTGGCGCTCTTGCTAGTGTTTGCACTGCAGCGCCTGTTTTCCAGTACAGCACGGGACTTCACACGCTGGCGCAACCTGATTGAGTGTGGCGCCACACTATTGGCGGTAATCGCATTGGCTCTGCCGCAGTCGAGTATGGCGCTCCCCTGGCTGATCATGATGGCCGGCCTGTTTCCTCTAATTCTGATTGGCAAGTTAATGATAGGCGTCGTAGCAGCCATCAGCCTGACCGGCCTTGCACTTAATCTGCTATCAGGCGCATCGACCGGTGACATGTTGCCCCAGTTTCTGGTCACCCTGTTTGCCGGCGTTCTGGCCATATTGCTATCTGAAGTGTTGCGTCTTAACCTTGCCATAACTCGTAAATCGCGCGTCAATCTAGCGCGTTTCAATGCCATTGCCCACGTTACCCATAACGCGTTCATTATTACCGATGACAACTTCAAGGTGCTTTTCGTGAATCGGGCAATCAAGGAAATCATCGGCTATACGCAAAACGAGATAATACGCAACGGACTGCCGGCTTCGATCCATCCTGACGATCAGGCCGCATACCAGAAAAATTTGCGGGCTCTGCAAAAATTGCCAAAAAGCACCATTTTTACCCGCTACCGGATACAGCACAAGAATGGTCATTGGGTCTGGGTAGAAACCTACGCCTACAACAAGCTGCATGACAGCGCCATCAATGGTTTCGTTTTCGCCATCTTCAATATTACCGAACGCAAGGTGGCAGAGCAGAATCTCGGCAATGAGCGCACCTTGCTGCGCGCTGTGCTGGATCACACCCCTTCAATGATTTATGCAACCGATCTGAAGGGGCGCTTCACGATCAGCAATCACAGCTTTCATCAACGCTTTGGCTTCCTGTCTGAAGATGACTTGCGCGGCAAGACCAACCACGATGTCATATCGATGCAGGCTACCGAGATGCAAAAACATATTGCCCGCCAACTCTCCCATGAAAGCCAGCAGCATGACGTCTGGGTCATGCAAAGTGGCGAGCCGGTAAATAGTATCGACATTGAAGACTACAGGGTAAATGCTTCGCCGCGCTGGTACAAGTCCAGCAAATATCCGTTGCGCGACAGCAATGGCAAGACCATAGGCATCCTGAATAAAATGAACGACGTCACCGATCGCAAGGAATATGAATCCCATCTGAAGTTCCAGGCGTTGCACGATCGGTTGACCGGCCTGGCCAATCGCCGTTACACGCTGCAGAGCATTGCGGAGAGCATCGTTCGTTTCCGCACCACAGAAGACGTATTCACGGTGCTGTATTGCGATCTCGATTTCTTTAAGAACGTCAACGACATCCACGGCCATGAGTTCGGTGATAAATGTCTGCTGGAAATCACGCGGCGCCTAGTCACGCAACTTGACAATACGGATTTTGCAGGCCGTTTCGGCAGCGACGAATTCGTGATTCTGGTAAAGGCTACACAGACTGGTGCGATTGAAAAAGCCGAGGCACTGTTACAGGCGCTGTCGGTGCCGCTGACCGTCAATGACGTGGTTATCAAGGTCGGCGCCAGCATTGGCATCGCTCAGATGCGCGACGACCACAACAGCCCCTCCGACCTGATTTGCGATGCCGACGCTGCGATGTACCAAGCCAAGGAGCTGGGGCGCAACCGAATCGTAAATTTTGATGCTTCGCTGCGTGACATCTCGACCCGGCGCGCCCAGTTGGATGCCGCTCTGCATTTCGCGCTGGAACGCAATGAATTCAGCATACTGTACCAACCGAAAGTATCGATGCTGGACCGCAGCCTGAAGGGACTGGAGCTGCTGCTGCGCTGGAACAGTCCGCAGTATGGCGAAATTTCGCCGAACGAATTCATTCCGATTGCGGAAAGCAACGGACTCATCGTGCCGATCGGATTGTGGGTGCTGGAGCAGGCCTGCGAACAGCAGCAGAAATGGCAAGCCGCATTTCCTGAAAGCGCCGGCATGATCGTTGCCGTCAATGTTTCGATGCGCCAATTATTGCAAACAGCATTTCTGCCAGAAGTTACGCGCATTCTCAAAGATTCGGGCGTAATACCGGGCACCATCGAACTGGAACTGACTGAAACCTCGGTCATGGCAAGTCCGCTGCAGGTAATAGAAAACCTGATGCGGCTCAAGCAGCTAGGGTTGCGTATGGCGCTGGACGATTTCGGTACCGGCTATTCTTCGCTGGCATATCTGCAAAAATTGCCGATCAACACACTGAAAATCGACAAGGCTTTCGTGACCGGGATAGCAAAGAAAAAGAGCGATAAAGAAATCGTCCGCCTGATCATCGCATTAGCCAAATCCTTGGCGCTCGATATCGTCGCAGAAGGCGTTGAAACGCAGGAACAGGTAACCGCGCTCTCCCGACTGGGTTGCGACATTGGGCAAGGCTTTCTATTTTCGCCTCCGATTGGCGCCCGGGAAATAGAAAAATGGCTGACCGCTCCCGCACTACACAAGCGCATGGAAATTGCGCCAGAATATGTCCAGGTCGATTGATCTTAACGATAGCAAAATTGTTACCGCATCCGTTATAGTTACCGTATTACAACGCCCCCTTCAACTTACTCATTGCTCCCATGAAATTCGATGTCGTCATTATCGGTAGCGGCCTGGCCGGCCTTTCCGTAGCACTCCATCTGGCTGAAAACCATCAAGTTGCAGTCATCACCAAGCGCCATCTACTAGACGGCGCCAGCAACTGGGCTCAGGGCGGGATTGCCGCCGTGCTCGATTCCGGCGACAGTTATGCGCAGCACATCGAAGATACGCTGATCGCCGGCGCCGGTCTGTGCGATGAGGCGGCAACCCGCAACATCATCGAACACGGGCGGGAAGCGATTGATTGGCTGATCTCCCAGGGCGTACCATTTACCCGCGACGGCAGCGCCGAACTCGGCTATCACCTGACCCGTGAAGGCGGTCATAGCCAACGCCGCATCATCCATGCGGCCGACGCCACCGGCCATGCGGTGCAGGTAACGCTGGAAGAAAAAGTCCGCAAGCACCCGAATATCACGGTGCTGGAAAACCATTACGCGATTGACCTGATTACCTCCGACAAGCTGGAGCAGAAATCCTCCGTGCAGCAATGTGTCGGACTGTATGTCCAGAATGCCATCACTGGCCAAGTCATCACGATTGCCGCTGGTCACACCGTGCTAGCTACCGGCGGGGCCGGCAAGGTATATCTGTACACCACCAATCCGGATACCGCCACCGGCGACGGCATTGCGATGGCTTGGCGGGCCGGCTGCCGGGTAGCCAACATGGAATTCATCCAGTTCCATCCGACCTGCCTGTATCACCCATATGCGAAGTCGTTTCTGATTTCAGAAGCGATACGCGGCGAAGGCGGCCTGCTGAAGCTGCCACCTGAAGCCGGCGCTGCGGCCGGTCTGCGTTTCATGCCGGAACATGACGCACGCGCCGAGTTGGCGCCCCGGGATGTAGTCGCCCGCGCGATTGATTTCGAAATAAAAAAACGCGGCCTCGATTATGTCCATCTGGACATCAGCCACCAGACCCCAGAATTCCTGCAAGAACATTTTCCGACCATTTATGCGCGCTGCATGGAACTTGGCATCGACATCAGCAAGGAGCCAATCCCTGTAGTGCCATCGGCCCATTTCACCTGTGGCGGCGTAGTCACCGACATGCATGGCAACGCCGATATTGCCGGTTTGTATGTGGTTGGCGAAAGCGCCTATACCGGCCTGCATGGCGCCAACCGCCTGGCCAGCAATTCGTTGCTGGAATGCGTGGTGCTGGGGCGCGCCACCGCACTGGAGATCGACTCCAAGCCAAGAGCCATCCATCCATCGCTACCGCAATGGGATGAAAGCCGCGTCACCGATGCCGATGAAGAAGTCGTTATTTCCCAGAACTGGGATGAATTGCGCCGCTTCATGTGGAATTACGTCGGCATCGTGCGCACCACCAAACGCCTCAACCGGGCGCAACACCGGATCAACCTCTTGAAAGAAGAAATCGACGAGTACTACGCCAACTTCCACATCACCAGCGATCTGGTGGAATTGCGAAATCTAGTCGAAGTTGCGTCGCTGATCGTCAACAGCGCGCTGCTGCGGCGCGAGAGCCGCGGCCTGCATTACAGCCGCGACTACCCCGCTACCCTGCCCAAGGCCCTGCCGACCGTACTTTCGCCAGAACGGCGTTAGCAATAGGAAATGCATGGTTATATACTATCCCGTGCATTTTTTAATTCCGCAATATATATATGCGGAAAACCGCATGTTTTAAGTCATACTCCCGTAAAAATTCGCAATCAAAAGGTCTTTTTTTCGACAATCCGCAGCGAATAATCGGTAGCATGCACATCCTTGGTCAAGCCGCCGATCGAGATCCGGTCGACGCCGGTTTCGGCAATCGCGCGCAGCGTTGTCAGGTTGATGCCGCCGGAGGCTTCCAGCAATGCGCGCCCGGCGGTGATTTGCACTGCCGCGCGCATCGCATCGGTGCTGAAATTATCCAGCAGCACCGACCGGGCGCCGGCAGCCAGAGCTTCCTCTAGTTGCTGCAGGGTTTCGACCTCGATCTGAATCGGCACCCCGGAACGCAAGCCCAGCGCCGCAGCCATCACCGCGCCGATGCTGCCGGCTGCGGCAATATGGTTTTCCTTGATCAAAATGCCGTCATACAATGCCAGGCGCTGGTTCTGCCCGCCGCCCACCCGCACCGCGTATTTTTGCGCCAGCCGCAATCCCGGCAAGGTCTTTCGTGTATCCAGGATAGCGGCGCCGGTGCCTTCGACCGCAGTTACATGACAATGCGTAGCGCTGGCCACGCCCGACAACAACTGCAAAAAATTCAAGGCGCTGCGCTCTGCAGTCAGCAGCGCGCGCGCCGGCGCTTCGATCGTGCAGACAGTACTGTCTGCAGCCATCAGATCGCCTTCCGCATAAAGCCATTCGATCCGGATGCCGGGGTCGACCGATTGCATCACACCTTCAAACCACGGTGCGCCGCATAACACAGCCTGTTCGCGAACAACCACGCGGGCCGCGACCCGCTCGTGCTCGGGCACCAGCAGGCCGGTGATATCACCGCTGCCGATATCCTCTTGCAGCGCGATGCGGATATTCTCTTCAAAAGCAGCCGCCAGATCAGCGCCCATCGGGGCATATTGGTTGGTCAGGGTGCTCATGCCGGTCCGATCCCTGAAAATAGCTTGGATTCTTGCGCCAGATCCGCACCGGGGCGTACATTAGCATTCTTTTGGGCTGCGAAATCAAGCATGCGGTTGATGCAGAGCACCGCCTTGCGGCCAATGTCTGGATCGACAAACACTTCATTGCTACCGCTTTCCAGCGCATCGGCCAGGTTGGCCAGGCCGTTCATCGCCATCCAGGGGCAATGAGCGCAACTCTTGCAGGTGGCGCTGTTGCCGGCGGTCGGCGCTTCGATGAAAATCTTGGTCGGCGCCGCCTTGCGCATCTTGTGCAGGATGCCGTTATCGGTTGCCACGATGAAGGTATCGGTATCGAGCGTCTGGGTGGCCGCAATCATTTGCGAAGTGGAACCGACCACGTCGGCCAGAGCCACCACTGCTTCTGGCGACTCCGGATGCACCAGCACTTTTGCATGCGGATATTGCTGCTTGAGCAATTCCAGTTCGACTGCCTTGAATTCGTCATGCACCAGACACGAGCCCTGCCACAGTAGCATGTCGGCACCGGTTTTTTTCTGGATATAACCGCCCAGGTGCTTGTCCGGCGCCCACAATATTTTTTTGCCTTGTGCATGCAGGTGGGCCACGATATCGAGTCCGATCGAGGACGTCACCATCCAGTCGGCGCGAGCCTTTACCGCCGCGCTGGTATTGGCGTATACCACCACGGTACGGTCCGGATGGGCATTGCAGAAGGCGGCGAATTCGTCAGCCGGGCAGCCCAGGTCGAGCGAACAGGTGGCGTCCAGATCGGGCATCAGCACACGTTTTTCCGGACTCAGGATTTTTGCGGTTTCGCCCATGAAGCGCACGCCGGCAACCACCAGCGTCTGGGCCGGATGATCGCGGCCGAAACGCGCCATTTCCAATGAATCCGATACACAGCCGCCGGTTTCTTCGGCCAGATCCTGTATATCGGGATCGACATAATAATGCGCGACCAGCACCGCATCGCGCTCCTTGAGCAAGCGTCGGATGCGATCCTTCAGCGCGATTTTTTCGGCCGGCGATGGTATTGCAGGAGCGCGAGCCCAGGCCTGAGCGGTGCAACTGGACCCGCTTTCCATTTGCGGGCGCTCGAATTCAACGGGTTTGATCACTTGAGTTTGCATATGCGGCTTGGCCAGTATGGTCGATGTTATAGGGTTGACGGTGACTGCTTCAGTGCGGCTGATATCGGCGCAACACGTAATAAAACAGGACATCCGATTTCGCTGTGAAATAAGTGAATATCAATATGTCCGATGCACGGTCTGCTATGCTCTGCATCGTGTTTTATTCGCTGCAATACAGGACAATTCAAGACGATTCGGCAACAGCCTGAATTTTACTCTCGTTTTCAAGACGAAATGCTCGGGCAAATCATTCACACTGCGCCTGCTTGGCAATGATGCATAGCCTGAACCTGACCATGAACATTTACGACAAAACCCAAAAAGGCCGCGAAGAGATCGCCACCCGCAAACATGGTCTGGCGCAGCGACTGCGCGCACTGCTGGTGATGATCGACGGTCAGCACAGCACTACGGACCTGCTGGAAAAAGTATCCGGCCTCGG
Source organism: Burkholderiaceae bacterium (assembly GCA_039920865.1). Lineage (GTDB taxonomy): Bacteria > Pseudomonadota > Gammaproteobacteria > Burkholderiales > Burkholderiaceae_D > AVCC01. The sequence continues at coordinate 49 of JBDSCZ010000028.1, read as the reverse complement.
CCTCGGCCTCCACAGCATTCAGGAGTTACTCGATAACGGCTACATTCAC
>JBDSCZ010000027.1:0-4453 GCA_039920865.1 Burkholderiaceae bacterium | reverse complement strand
AGCAGTCGATGCGCATTGGACTATTTGTGACTTGTCTGGTAGACATGATGCGGCCGGAAATCGGGTTTTCTACGCTGAAGCTGCTGGAGTCCAATGGCTGCGAAGTGGTGGTGCCGGATTTGCAGACCTGTTGCGGCCAGCCCGGTTATAACTCCGGCGACCGTCAGTCGGCGCGTATGCTGGCTGAGAAATTCCTGAATGAATTCGAAGGTTTCGACTACGTTGTGATTCCATCCGGCTCCTGTGGCGGCATGGTCAAGACGCATTACGCGGATCTGTTTGCCGATGATCCCGCTCTGCGCACGCGCATGAGCAAGCTGGAGCCGCGTGTTTTCGAGCTGACCGATTTTCTTGTCAGTATACTGAAAATCTCTAGCCTGCCTTCTGACTTCAAGGGGCATGTTACCTACCACGACTCCTGTTGCGGGCTGCGTGAATTGGGCGTGCAGAAGCAGCCGCGCGCGCTGCTCGGCCAGTTGCCCGGTGTTGCGCTAACCGAGATGAAAGATAGCACCGCCTGCTGCGGCTTTGGCGGCGCCTTTGCAATCAAGTACGGCAACATTTCCAGCGCCATCGTGGATGAGAAGTGCGCCAATATTCACGATTCCGGCGCCGATGCGGTAGTACTGGGCGACTTGGGCTGCATGCTCAATATTGAAGGGCGGCTGCGCCGCACCGGCGATGACAAAACCCGCGTTTTGCACGTGGCGCAAGTGCTGGCCGGCGATTGCTAACAAGAACAGCAGAGAGAAGACAACATGCAAATCCAATCGATGCATTTCAAGGCCCGTGCCGGGCAACGCCTGGCTGATGTACGGCTGCAAAACAACCTGAAAAAACTGTCGACCAAATTCGTCACCGGCCGCGCCTCGGCGATTACCGAACTCGATGACTTCGAAGGCACCCGCGACGCCGCAATCGGCATGCGCATGCGCGCGATCGAAAACCTCGATGTCTGGCTGCAGACTTTCGAGAAAGAAGCGACCCGGCGCGGCGCCACCGTGCTGTATGCGGAAAGTGCGGCAGACGCGTCGCGGCTGGTGGTTGAAATCGCCCGCAGACACGAGATCAAAAAAGCCACCAAGTCGAAATCGATGGTGTCGGAGGAAATGGCGCTGAACCAGGCGCTGGAAGCCGCCGGCGTGCAGGTGGTCGAAACCGATCTCGGTGAATACATCCTGCAGATCAACGGCAACGAAGCGCCGTCGCACATCATCGCGCCGGTGGTGCACAAGGATAAGGAAGAGATTTCGGACCTGTTCGCCCGCGTTCACAAGCGGCCGCGCCTGACCGACATCCCTGCCATGACGCGCGAGGCGCGCGAAATCCTGCGGCCACAGTTCTTGTCGGCCGACATGGGCATTACCGGCGGCAATTTCATCATTGCCGAAACCGGATCGGTCGCGATCGTCACCAATGAGGGCAACGAAGGCATGTGCACCATCCTGCCGCCCAAGGTGCACGTGGTGGTGACCGGGATCGAAAAGGTATTGCCGACCCTGGAAGACCTGGCCACCGTGATGCGTCTGCTGCCGCGCTCGGCTACCGGCCAGTCGATCTCGAATTATTTTTCCCTGCTCACCGGTCCGCGTGCTGCAGGCGAGCAGGACGGCCCGGAGCACATGTATTTCGTGCTGGTCGATGGCGGTCGCACCGGCCTGATCGGCGGCGAATTCGAGGACATGCTGCGTTGCATCCGCTGCGGCGCCTGCATGAACCATTGCCCGGTGTACCAGAAAATCGGCGGCCACAGCTATGGCTGGGTCTACCCCGGCCCAATGGGCAGCGTGCTCACGCCAGCCTATGTCGGAATCGAAAACGCGCTCGACTTGCCGCAGGCATCAACCTTGTGCGGTGAATGCTCGGTAGTATGTCCTGTGAAAATTCCGCTGCCGGATCTGATGCGCAAATTGCGAGAGGAGCAGTTTGCAAAGGAATTGCGGCCGCCGCTGGAGCGCATGGGTTTGCGGACATGGGCGTATTTCGCCAAGCATCCTGCCTTGTACCACCTGTCGACCAGGATCGGCGTACGGCTGATGCGGATCATGGGCGGCCGTAAAAAATCGATTTCGACGTTGCCGTTCGTCAGTGGCTGGAGCGATTATCGCGACATGCCGGCACCCTCGGGCAAGACTTTTCGCGAGTTGTACAAGGAGCGCAAGTAATATCTTTCCGCGGCGTTGCAGATAAATGCGGGGGTATGGCATTAAATTGCATACTTCCCGCATATATTTTGTCCTATTGATGAAATACAGTAACCTGTATATTCAAATTACCTGCAGCATGATTTTACCGATGTGGGTGCTCGACTCCATCAGGCTGTGCGCTTGCGCGGCCTGGGCCAGCGGGAAAGTCTGGAAGATCACCGGCTTGACCGCACCGGATTCGAGCAGCGGCCATACCTGCTGCTGCAGTTTCTTGGCAATTTCTGCCTTGAAGGCAACCGAACGCGGACGCAAGGTCGAGCCGGAAATCGTCAGGCGCCGGCGCAGAATTTGCCCCAGATCGACATTATTGGCCTTGCTGCCGCCCAGTAAGGCGATCAGCCCGATGCGGCCATCGTCGGCCAGGCAGCTGATCTCACGCGCCAGATAATCGCCGCCGACCATGTCGAGGATCACATCGACGCCTTTGCCATCGGTCAATTGCTTGACTAAAGCGGCAAAATCTTCAGTCTTGTAATTGATGCCGCGCTCGGCTCCCAGCGCTTCGCAGGCGCGGCACTTGTCGTCGCTGCCGGCAGTGGCGAAGACCCGGTGTCCGAGCGCGCTGGCGATCTGAATCGCAGTCACGCCGATGCCGGAAGTGCCGCCCTGCACCAGCAAGGATTCCCCGGCGCCCAGGCGTGCGCGGTCGAATACATTGCTCCACACGGTGAAGAAAGTTTCCGGCAGGGAGGCCGCCTGCAGCGGGCTCAAGCCCTGGGGTATCGGCAGGCATTGCTCTATCGGCGCCACGCAGTAATCGGCATAGCCGCCGCCCTGTACCAGCGCGCACACCATATCGCCGAGTTGCAAGGCGCTGCCGCTGACATCGCCGCCGACAATTTCGCCTGCCACTTCCAAGCCTGGCAGGTCGGATGCGCCCGCCGGGACCGGATAGTGGCCGGTTCGTTGCAGGACATCGGGCCGGTTCACGCCGGCTGCGTGGACTTTAATCAATACTTCTCCGGCTTTCGGAGCCGGAATCGGACGTTCGCAGATTTGCAGCACATCGGGGGTGCCGTAACGGGTAATTTCAATGGCATTCATAAGGTTTCCTTGGTCGGAAATGCATTATTTGGGGGCGACGCAATAGTGCATGGGGCATGGCCAGCGCAGCGCTATGGCACTGCGAGCGCGGCAATGTTTGCCAACTGAATGCAGCGTTTTTGTATTGTATAGGCAAAAAAAAGCCCGCTGGTTAAAGCGGACTTAAATCCATATCTGGGAGGAGATATAGAGGAGACAAATTCATTATGCTGCATTGCGACATAGAATGCAAATTGTAATTATGCATAACAAGTATTAGTAAATCCAATAACTTGCTTGGTGATGTGATGACCATCAGCGATGATCCCATCGCTTATGCGTGATGGATAATACGTCGCGCCTATCGGTAAATCGCAGACAAAAAAATCCCGCTGATCAAAGCGGGCTTAAATCCATATCCAGAAGAAGACAGGGAGAAGACGTGTGCATTATGCTGCGCTGCCAGATAGTGCGCAAATTTTATATATGCATATGAATTATTAGTATCAATGATATCTTGCGCAGATTTGCTCGTACCTCAGTTGCGTTGCCACACCAGCAGTTGATTGTTAGCCGGCATCTTGTGATCTGCCTGCAGCGTTAATCCTTGCGCTATGGCCAACGCATTGACCGCCTCAAAATCGCGGATGCCCATATGGGCCGCTTGCGCGCGCAGCATCGTATTGAATTGTGCATTGCTTGGGCTGGTGAATTGTCCGCCGTAGTTGAACGGGCCGTAAATGCAGACCAGGCCACCTGACGGCAGCAGGCGGCCGATCCCGGCAAACATCGCTTCGACTTCCTGCCACGCCATGATGTGGCAGGTATTGGCGCTAAAAATCGCATCGAACGGTCCGGTCGGCCAGGTCGTCTGGTTGACCGCTAGCGTCAGCGGTGCGACGACGTTTGGCAGGCGCGCTTCCTGCTGCCAGGCGATGATACTGGGATGATTCTGCGGCAGGTCGCTGCAATGCCAGACCAGATGCGGCATGGCTGCGCCGAAATGCACTGCATGCTGACCGGTGCCGCTGCCGATTTCAAGTACATGCGTGCTGTTTTTCAGGATTATTTGAAGAAGGGTGCAAATGGGCGCGCTGTTGCGTTCGCAGGCGGCAGAAAATTGCTTGGACATGTGGTTGCTGTCGGAGGAGGTCGGGAATCCAGCAGTGTAACCGTGAAGTGCGTGCAGAGTAGAACGCGTACGGAAATGAAAAAAGACCGTC
>JBDSCZ010000026.1:0-4290 GCA_039920865.1 Burkholderiaceae bacterium | reverse complement strand
TGTTTGTGAGTGCGCTTCTAGCAGGCTAGTATTTACAAAATGCAGCATATTCGCTCCACATAACATTCAGCTAAACAGTTTTTCGCAATAATTTAATATTAGCAAAGTTATAAATCATTTTAAAGTTACTTCCCCCACGAATCCTACAAAGTCGTCACCCGATTGAACACAGGTTTCCCTGCGACGGAATCGACACTATCCGCGACAAAATAGCCTTGCCGCTCGAACTGGTAGTGGTCTTCCGGCATTGCGGCGGCCAGGCTGGGTTCCAGATAGGCTTGCACCACTTCCAGCGCGTTCGGATTGAGCAGGGTCATGAAGTCCTTGCCGCCGGCGTCGGGTTGCGGGTCGGTGAACAGGCGATCGAACAGGCGCACTTCGGCTTGCAGCGCTTCGTGGCTGCTGACCCAGTGGATGTTGCCCTTGACTTTGTAGTTGGCGCTGCCTTCGGTGCCGCTCTTGCTGTCGGGGAAATAGTTGCAGTGCACGGCAATCACATTGCCGTTTTCATCCTTATCGCAGCCGGTGCATTCGACCACATAGCCGTAGCGCAGCCGCACCTTGTTGCCGGCTTTGTCGCCGATGGGCGGATAGAGGCGGAAATAGCCTTTGCTCGGCTCCTGCATGAAATCGTCCTGCTCGATCCAGAGTTCCCGGCTGATGTTGAAATGGCGCAGGCCGCGTTCCGGGTAATGTGGGTGGATCGGAGAAGTGCAGGCGTCGCGCAACTCTGCGGGGAAATTGTCGATGATCAGTTTCAGCGGGCGCAGTACCGCGGCGGCACGCGGCGCGTTCGAGTCGAGGTCTTCGCGCAGGCAGCCTTCGAGCGTGCTCATGTCGATCCAGCCGTCGGATTTGGTGACGCCGATCCGTTCGCAGAACAGTTGGATCGATTCCGACGTGTAGCCGCGGCGGCGGATGCCGACGATGGTGGGCATGCGCGGATCGTCCCAGCCGTCGACGATGCCTTGTTCGACCAGTTGGCGCAGCTTGCGTTTGCTGGTGACGACGTAGGTCAGGTTCAGGCGCGCGAATTCGTACTGGCGCGGCAGCGGCGGCTGGAAGAATCCGCCTGCGGCGCAATGCGCGATGATCCAGTCGTAGAATGGCCGGTGATCCTGGAACTCCAGCGTGCAGACCGAGTGCGTGATGTGTTCGATCGCGTCTGACAGCGGGTGCGTGAAATCGTACATCGGGTAGATGCACCAGGTGTCGCCGGTGCGGTGGTGGTGCGCGTGGCGGATGCGGTAGATCGCCGGATCGCGCAGGTTCATGTTGGGCGAGGCCATGTCGATCCTGGCGCGCACGATGTGCACGCCATCGGCGAATTCACCGGCCTTCATGCGGCGAAACAGGTCGAGCGATTCCGCTGCCGGACGGTCGCGGAACGGCGAGTTGACGCCGGGCTTGCCGAAGTCGCCGCGGTTGGCGGCCATGTCGGCGGCGCTCTGGCTGTCGACGTAGGCGTGGCCGCTGTTGATCAGGTATTCGGCCATGCTGTAGAGCTGGTCGAAGTAGTCGCTGGCGTAATGCAGGTGTTCGATGCCGTCCTGTTCCCAGCTGAATCCCAGCCATTTGACCGACTCCATGATGGTGTCGACGTATTCCTGGTCTTCCTTTTCCGGATTGGTGTCGTCGAAGCGCAGGTGGCAGCGGCCGGCGTAATCGCGCGCCAGGCCGAAGTTCAGGCAGATCGACTTGGCGTGGCCGATGTGCAGGTAGCCGTTCGGCTCCGGCGGGAAGCGGGTGATCAGGCTGGGCAGGCCGGGGCGCTGGTAAGTGGCGGCCTGCAGGTCGGCCTCGACGATGGCGCGCAGGAAGTTGGAGGTGACTGTGGCGGTTGCTGCCATCGATGAAGTTGTCGATGCTTTGGCTGAACCTTGTTTTGGTTCGTTGCCTTTTTTGTTGTCAGTGCTCATGGCGTGTTCTTTGGTGACGTGTTGGATTGATATTGGTTGAGGGCATTCTACCGTAGCGGGTCGGCGGCAGGCGGCCGGAATGGCTGATGCATCGGCGCAACATGCGGCCGCGCCAACGGTTACACTGACCGGTCTTGATCGGCCTGCTTGTACTCGATCGCGCCGAACCGCCTTTTTGCTGCCAAGCCTGCCATCCGATGACCGAAATACTGTTGCTGTGCCTGTTTGCCTTTTTTGCCGGCCTGATCGATGCTGCGGTCGGCGGCGGCGGGCTGATCCAGATTCCTGCGCTGTTCAATTTAATGCCGGCTACCGTGCCGGCCAGCCTGTTCGGCACCAATAAGGTGGCGTCGGTGTCGGGCACGCTGTTTGCCGCGCGATCCTACTTCAAGCGGGTAAAAATTCCCTGGGCGCTGGTGTTGCCGGCGGCGGCCAGCGCGTTCGTGATGGCGTTTGTCGGGGCGGCGACGGTGTCGATGGTGCCAAAATCGGTGCTGAAGCCGGTAGTGTTCTTCCTGCTGGTGGTGATCGCGGTGTACACGCTGTGGAAGAAGGATTTCGGCAAATTGCACAAGCCGGTCGTGATCGGCAATAAGGAGAAAATGATTGCGGTGCTGATCGGCGGCGCGATCGGTTTTTACGACGGCTTATTTGGCCCCGGCACCGGCAGTTTTCTGATTTTCCTGTTCATCCGTTTCTTCGCGCTCGACTTTCTGCATGCGTCGGCTGCGTCCAAATTCGTCAATATCGCCACCAATGTCGCGGCGCTGGCATTCTTCGTGCCGGCCGGTTATGTCTTGTGGCAAGTCGCGCTGCCGATGGCGGCGGCTAATGTTTTCGGCGCGGTGTCCGGCACCTGGCTAGCGATGCACAAGGGTGCCGGTTTCGTGCGGGTATTGTTCCTGGTGCTGGTAACGCTGCTGATCATGAAGCTCGGTTACGAGATATTCTTTCCTGATTAGCTACATACCTCAGAAACAGCGTTACACGTTCAAAAAACCCCGTCGTCCCCGCGAAAGCGGGGATCCATACACCGGTGATTCAGCGTGCGATGTATGGTTTCCCGCCTTCGCGGGAATGACAATATGGTGAATTCCGCTCTTAGTCTGAGATTGGTAGCTAATCAGGTATTCTTTTAGCTGCACAGCCCTGTTTTTTTTGAATTTATGTGGGGTATAGCCATAAATATGGCAGTATCCGCATATGTTAATTGTGGTGATTAAAAATACCTGATCTAGTATATTTTTAGTCCTGGTGCGCTGCAAATGCGCTGCGCACCGCTTCCAGCCGCTTGCGGTTGACGCCGAAGTCCTTGCTCCCCAGCCGCGAGGCCGAGCGCATATCGATTACGCCAGCGTTTTCATCCAGCGCAAACTCGACATCGTCGGTGTACTTTAACAATGGCGTGCGAAATTGCGCATACAGATAACCCGGATCGGCACGCACGATGGTGGCGCCGCGCATGCCGCGCACGACGGCAGTCAGCCGGGCGAAAGCCACAGTGCCGTCGCCGCGATAGGCGAGCGGGGCGATGACGTGGTAATCGGTGTGCGGATGCAGCGCCGCCTGACTGGAAACGCTGTTCGACGCGTCAAAGCGCGGCGGCTTCAGTTGGCCGTTGTGCAGCCCCAGATCGGTCGGCTGTTTGCCACCGAGCAGTCCGGCCTGGCCGACCGCCACGACCAGTAATGGGATTACGACGAAGACGACGATGGCGATAACGCGCAGGGTTTGGCTCATGATGGTTAACTGGTTGGTTTCCAAGAATGACAATTTCTGGATATATTAACGTCATGTGCAAAATACTGTGGCCGTATCCGAAAATCGTCGCCCATCGCGGCGGCGGCGCGCTGGCTCCCGAAAACACGCTGGCGGCAATTCGCTGCGGCCTGGCGCACGGTTTTCATGCGGTCGAGTTCGATGTCATGCTGAGCTTCGACGGGATTCCGGTGCTGATGCATGACGAACAGTTTGGCCGCACCGTGCGCGGCGTCGGCAGCGTGCCGGATTCTACTGCGGCCGAACTGGCCGCGCTGGACGCCGGCAGCTGGTTTGGCAGCGCGTTCGCCGGTGAGCCGGTGCCGAGCTATGCGCAGGCGGCGGCGTTTTGCCGGGCGCAGACGATCTGGATGAATGTCGAAATCAAGCCGGCCAAGGATTTTGAGGCCGTAACCGGGCGCGTGACAGCCATGCTGACGCGGCAACTGTTTGCTGCCGAGATCGCCGCTGCGGCAGTAGATTCCAATCCGCGCACGCTGCCGTTATTTTCCTCATTTTCTTTCGATGCGCTGATGGCGGCGCGGGATGCGGCGCCGGAAATCCCACGCGGTTATCTGGTGGACGCGGTCCCGCCCGACTGGCGCGTACGCCT
>JBDSCZ010000025.1:0-5556 GCA_039920865.1 Burkholderiaceae bacterium | reverse complement strand
GGGCTTGGTGTGCCGTTCAATTTATAATGGGTATATTAAAAATATCTATGTCTGCCGCAATTAAATAAAGCGACTTCGCAAATACCCCTGTATTCATGAGTATTATTCCTTGATCATGTCCATTTCCTTGAGCACTTCGTGCGCCGAGCGGAAGGCGTCGATTGCCAGCGGCATGCCGCAATACACGCTGGCGTGCAGCAGCACTTCCTGGATTTCCTTGATGCTGGCGCCGTTGTTGACTGCGCCGCGTACGTGACCTTTGATCTCATGCGCACGGCCCAGCGCAGTCAGCATCGAGAGCGTCATCAGGCTGCGAGTTTTCAGATCCAGCCCGTCGCGGCACCAGACCGTGCCCCAGGCGTTGCGGGTGACGAATTCCTGCAGCGGCGCAGTGAAGCTGTCGACGCCGGCAAACGCTTTCTCCACAAAATTTTCGCCCATCACTTGCTTGCGTATGCGCAAGCCGTCTTCAAATTGTTGGTCCATGCGTATTCCTGTCGGTTGTGGTGCAGATATTTTAACTCCGGCTTATCGATGATTTAGTAATCGATAGACAACAGAGCATATTGTTGCTTGTTTTTTTAACGACGGAAAAAAGTCTTTCAGAAGCTACCTGGGAAGCTTCAGGTACCTGCAAAGTTGGGACGCTTCAACGTAATATTTCTATGCGGCAATGAAAAGTATGGTTATGCTGATGAAGTAGTCTCACGCCGATGTCTCAAGATCCACTTTCAATACAGTTGTATTCATGGGCAGCGGTCAAAAAGACCAATCTTACTCAAAAGGTATCAGCATGCCGCGCATCACTTCTTTCTCTCGTGGGTTTCACGTCCTGATCGCTCGGTCGATGATGTTGTTGCTCAGTATTGGGCTATCCTCCTGTGGCGGCGGAAGCGGCGAGAATGCCTCAACTGGCACTGAGCTGCTGGCGGGAACAACGTCAGCCTCAAATCTGTCCGGTGGCGCGCAATTAGCCGGCGTTTCAAGCCCTGCACTCGTGCTCTCGGATGCGATATTTTCGCCCACCAGCTTTTGGTATTCGGCGCTCCCGGTCGATGTACCGCTGCATCCCAACTCGGCCGGTTTCGTCGCCGATTTCCTGCGCCAGAAACAGGCCTATTACGGCACGGTCAATATCAACACCTACGCCTACGCCAGTCCGGTCTTTATCGCAGATGCCAGCACACCGACGACAAAGGTGGCTTACTGGAACTGTCAGAACAAAATCTATCCTGAAACCGCATTGGAAGCGCAATGGACCGCGGTGCCTATACCTTCTTACGCATTGCCTGCCAACGGCTCGGACGCGGAGATGACGATTTACCAGCCATCCACGAATACGCTGTGGGAATTTTGGCGGGCCCGCAAGGTAGACGGGCTGTGGCAGGCCTGCTGGGGCGGCAAGATGGAGAACACCAGCACCGGCGATGGAACCTGGCCACATCCCTACGGCGTGACCGCAACCGGTTTGCCGTTCCTCGGCGGGCAAATCACCGCGGAAGAATTGAACCGCGGGGAGATTCGCCATGCGATCGGTATTTCGTTGGTCGAAACTGAAGCCTGGACCGTACTCTCATGGCCGGCAAAGCGATCCGACGGATTGAACCTCGGGCTGGCTCCGAATCGCATCCCGCAAGGACTGCGCTTTCGCTTGGACCCCGGCGTCAATGTTGACGCGCTTGGCATGACCAATGTCGGCAAGATTATTGCAAAAGCGGCGCAGAAATACGGTTTCGTTGTATGGGACAAGGCTGGCGCAATCTCGATTCGGACTCAGAATCCGAAATCCTATACGGCGCTCGGACAAGCCGACCCGTATATCGCCCTGTTCGGCGGCAAGCCTTCTTACGCGATCCTGAACGGATTTCCCTGGGAGCGCCTGCAGTTTATGCCAATCGATTACGGCAAGCCCTGAGAACCTCTAAATTTCCATCGCGTGGGGTACCCGCAGCATTGCAGGCTAGGTTTTCCGGTTCGCCGGCGGCGCTTTGAACGGGTTGCGTTCGTTCAATTCGTCGATGTAGGACTCTATGCCGCCTGTCTCACGCGCCAGGAAGCGTTCGATGGCATCGGCGAAGGCCGGGTGCGCCAGCCAGTGCGCGGACCAGGTTTTTTGCGGCAGGAAGCCGCGCGCCATCTTGTGTTCGCCCTGCGCGCCGCCTTCGAAGCAGCCGATACGGTGCGCGATGCAGAATTCCAGCGGCTGGTAATACGCGGTCTCGAAGTGCAGGCAGGGCACATGCTCCAGTGCGCCCCAGTAACGGCCGTATAAAGTGTTCTGGTCGTGGATCAGCAGCGAGCACGCAATCGGGCGGCCGTCGCGGCGCGCTTCGATCAGCAGGATATTGTGCGGCATCGTAGCGCCGATGCGCAGGAAGAAGTCCAGATTCAGGTAGGGTGAGGAGCGGTGCTCTGCATAGGTATGCGCATAGCAGCGGTTGAAAAACACCCAGTCCGATTCGGTCGCGCAATTGCCTGCAATATGCCGGAAAGTGATGCCGGCTTCGGCCACTTTGCGCCGCTCGGCACGGATGTTCTTGCGCTTCTTGTGCTCCAGCGTGGATAGAAAATCGTCGAAATGGCGATAGCCGGCATTGATCCAGTGAAATTGCACGCCGCTGCGCAACAAATAGCCGGCTTGCTCAAGTTGCTTGGCCTGTGCTTGCGGCGGGTACAGGATGTGGCAGGAGGATAGCGTGCTGTCGACCCGTAATGCGCGCAATGCTTGTATTAGCGCAGCACTGGCAGGCGCATCGCGCGCCAACAAGCGACTGCCGGTGACCGGAGTAAACGGGATTGCCGACAAGAGCTTCGGGTAATATTCCAGCCCGTGGCGTTGGTAGGCATCGGCCCAGGCCCAGTCGAACACGTATTCGCCATACGAATGAAATTTCGCATACAGCGGCAGCGCCGCCGCCAGTTGTGTATCTCCCGGCGCATCGTTCCACAGCGTCAGGTATTGCGGCTGCCACCCGGTCTCGGCACTGGCGCAGCCGCTTGCATGCAGCGCATCCAGGAACGCGAAGGACAGGAAAGGGTTAGCGTCGCCTTGCAGTTGCACCAGCGCATCCCAATCCTGCTGGCCGACGTCTGACAAAGAAGAGACGATGCGCATGCGATAATTCATTGATTCGTTCATTGATTCATTTGCCATGTTTTGAGCTCGATCTCATTGATTTGGCCAGAATTGAATTTTAAATAATCCATGCGCTGCGCAATAGCTGCATGCCGGATTCCATCATCGCCCTAATTTTTTACTCATGACAGTCAAAGTTGCCATCGCCCAAATCAACAGCATCGTCGGAGACCTAGCCGGCAATCGCGCCAAGATTCTTGATTTTTCTCGTCGGGCTGCCGCACAGGGCGCTGATATCGTGCTCACGCCCGAGTTGTCCCTGGTCGGCTATCCACCCGAAGACCTGTTGCTGCGTCAGGCATTTTACGCAAAAACCGCTGAAACGTTGGATGCGCTGGCAGCCGATTTAGCCCAGTTCAAGGACCTGCACGTGGTGGTCGGTCATCCGGTCGTGCGCGACGGTGCGCGTTACAACGCGGCATCGGTGCTGGCAGGCGGTACGGTGCTGGCGAGTTACTACAAGTTCGAATTGCCGAATAACGACGTGTTCGACGAGAAGCGCTATTTCTCCACGCACGATGAGCCACTGGTGTTCAAGGTCAAGGGTGTCGCATTCGGTATTAATATTTGTGAGGACGCATGGTATGCGCACGCACCATTGCGCGCCAAAGCGGCCGGTGCGCAGGTGCTGCTGATTCCGAACGGCTCGCCGTATCACATGAACAAGCAGGAAATGCGCGTTAATGTGATGCGCGAGAACGTCAGCGCGAAAGGCTTGGCGCTGGTCTATGCGAATCTGGTCGGCGGGCAGGATGAGCTGATTTTTGACGGAAATTCATTCGTGCTGGATGCCGATGGCGCAATTTGCGCGCAATTGGCGCATTGCGAAGAAGCGTTGCAGCTGATCGAATTCATCGATGGCGCGCCGCAGAGCAGCCATGTTGCCAGTGCATTGAGCGTCGAGGCCCAGGTGTATCAGGCTTTGGTGCTCGGGGTGCGCGATTATGTTGGCAAAAATGGCTTTCCGAACGTGATCATCGGCCTCTCGGGCGGGGTCGATTCTGCGCTGACGCTGGCGATTGCGGTCGATGCACTGGGCGCCGAGCGCGTGCGTACCGTGATGATGCCATCGCCCTTTACCGCCGATATCTCGTGGCTGGATTCGCGCGACATGGCAAACAGAGTCGGGGTGCGCTACGACGAAATCCCGATTCACGATTGCTTTCAAGCTTTCCGTACCACGCTGGCCGCCGAATTCAACGGCCTCGCGGAAGATGCCACCGAAGAAAACATTCAGGCCCGCATCCGCGGCACCATTTTGATGGCGCTGTCGAACAAGCATGGCGCGATTGTGCTGACCACCGGCAACAAGAGCGAAATGGCGGTCGGTTACTGCACGCTGTACGGCGATATGGCAGGTGGCTTCGCGGTGATCAAGGATATCGCCAAGACACTGGTGTACCGTTTGTGCGATTATCGCAATACGCTGTCGGACGTAATTCCGAGCCGTATCCTGACCCGTGCGCCATCAGCCGAGTTGCGGCCCGACCAAACCGATCAGGATTCATTGCCGCCATACGAGATTCTGGACGCCATCATGCAGATGTATATGGAGCAGAATGTGAGCATTGCTGATATCCTCGCCGCCGGCTACCGCCCGCAGGACGTGGAGCGCATCACGCACCTGATCAAGATCAACGAATACAAGCGACGACAGGCGCCGGTCGGCATTCGCATCACGCACCGGGCGTTCGGACGCGACTGGCGTTATCCGATTACTTCCCGCTTTCGCGAATGATCATTTTTATACGGTTTTGACAACATCCTAAAGGAACTCTAATGAAACAAGTTACCGCCATCATCAAGCCATTCAAACTCGATGAAGTCCGTGAAGCACTGGCAGAAGTCGGCGTCACCGGCCTGACCGTGACCGAGGTCAAAGGTTTCGGTCGTCAGAAAGGCCATACCGAGTTGTACCGCGGCGCCGAGTACGTGGTCGATTTCCTGCCAAAAGTCAAGATTGAAGTCGTAGTCGACGACAGCGTGGTCGAAAATGTGGTCGATGCGGTGATCAAGGCTGCGCGCACCGGCAAGATCGGCGACGGCAAGATTTTTGTCCAGAACGTCGAGCAAGTGGTACGCATCCGCACCGGAGAAACCGGGCCGGATGCCGTTTGATATGTGGTCTGCAATAAAAAATCCGGCTTAGCGCCGGATTTTTTTCGTGTAATCAGTTGTAAAGTGCAACCGATGTTCTGCTTTGTCCACGAAAGACACGAAAAGTACGAACAGGATTGAATCAATGAATTTCTCGTACTCATGGAGTATCGCAATTTTCATGGTATTTCCATCATATAAATATTGCGCTTTAAAAACATACTCTGTCAATTCTTGTAAAAAAAAGCTTGCAGTGTCTGGATGCCTGCAACTGCACACATCGTTGCTTTTTTCGTGCCTTCGTGTTTTTCGTGGATATGATT
>JBDSCZ010000024.1:0-7467 GCA_039920865.1 Burkholderiaceae bacterium | reverse complement strand
GCATCGACGTCCACCTCCGATGTCCAGTAACGCATGGATTGCAACCGCAACCGTTTTTTCACCCATGAATTAAAGGAAACAATCATATGACTACAATCACCACACGATGCTTTGCGCGCACCCTGCTGGTTAGCGGCCTGCTAGCTATGGGCGTGGCAACCCAGGTTTCAGCTGCCACCTTGCCCGGCGCGGGCATCAAGGTACAGCCGCTCAAGAGCTCAATTGCGGAAGAAACCTTTCAGACTCTGCTGGTAACCAAGGCGCTGCAAAAGCTCGGTTACGAAGTGCAGCCCATCAAGGAGGTGACATACCCGACTGCGCATATTGCGATTGCCAATGGCGACGCCACGTTCATGGCCGACCACTGGAACCCGCAACATGCAGAGTTTTACAAGAACGCCGGCGGCGATGACAAGCTCTCGCGCACTGGGGTGTACTCGGACAACGCCGCTCAAGGGTATCTGATCGACAAGAAAACCGCTGACAAGTATAAAATCACTAACGTTAGCCAGTTCACCGATCCCAAGATCGCCAAGCTGTTCGACACCGATGGCGACGGCAAGGCCGACTTGACAGGTTGCAACCCGGGCTGGGGCTGCGAAGGCATCATCGAACACCAGCTCACCGCCTACAAATTGGGTGACACAGTGACACACAAGCAAGGTAGCTATTCCGCGCTGATTGCTGACACCATCACGCGTTTCAAGCAGGGCAAGCCGGTGTTCTACTATACGTGGACCCCGTACTGGGTGAGCGCTATATTGCATCCCGGACGCGATGTGGTGTGGCTGCAAGTACCTTTTTCGGCCATGCCGGGCGAGCAGGGCAAAATCGACACCAAGCTGCCGAATGGCAAGAATTACGGTTTTCCTGTGAACAAGCAGCAAATCGTGGCCAACAAGAAGTTCGTCGAAGACAACCCGGCTGCAGGCAAATTGTTTGAAGTGATGCAACTGCCGGTGTCCGACATTAATGCGCAAAACCTGCGCATGACCAAGGGCGAGAAGAAGCCTGCGGACATCGAGCGCCACACTAACGGCTGGATCAAGGGGCACCAAAAAACCTTCAACAGCTGGATTTCGCAGGCAATGGCAGCAGCCAAGAAGTAAGCCGGACCGCAGTTAAAAAAAAGCTGCCGCCGCCCGCATCAAGGGCGGCGGCAGCTTTTTTGATTGTAGAATCGCTCGGCAAGTAGCGCTGGATTCCACCAGACCGGCATTGCGCCCGCATGCGGCGCAATGGTCGTGAGCGCTGCATCTGATCGGTCAGCTAAGCAATACATCGACTGGGCAGAAGATTGTCCGCTGCGCCATCCGGGGACCAACGGTTTCACGGCGGTCGATATTCCCGGAATCGGGTTTTGGTTCATCCTGTCAAGTCGCCGGCGAGGCCGTTCTGCCCAGCAAAAAATCACGCACCGCAACCGCATTGTTATGCGCTTCGTCATGGGCGCCAAATACCAGCGTAATCGGCTGCTGTTGCGCCAGTGCACGCAATGCCGCCAGCTGTTCCGGCTGTTGCTGCAATTCGGCCATATAGCGATCATGAAATTCTGGCCAGCGTGCGGGATCGTGCCCGAACCACTGCCGCAGCGCGGTGCTGGGCGCCAGATCCTTGATCCATTGGTCGATCGCCGCATCGGCTTTCTTGACGCCGCGTGGCCACAGGCGGTCGATCAAGATGCGTTTGCCGTCGTCCGGCGCGGCCGGTTCGTAAGCGCGCTTGAGCTGGATATTACCGGCTGCACTTTTTTTGCTCATGCGTTGGCTCCGGGCGCGGATGGCCTGTTGCCGAGGGCCTGTTCAAGTTCGAGCTCCGCGCGCAAGCTTTCCAGATCGCGATATACACTTGCTATCGCCAGTTTCTGGCCGGCGCTTCGATAGGTGACGCTGAAGTCGCGGCTGGCGGCATCGAGCTGGCCGTCGATGGTGACGCTATCCCAGACACTCGCGTGGCCGACATAGGCCAGGTTGAAATCGTATTGCTCGGTCCAGAAGAACGGCACCGCCTCGAAGCGCTCGCGCTGTCCCAGCATGTTGCGCGCGGCAGTCTGGCCCTGGCGTTCGGCCAGCGCCCAGTGCTCGACCCGGATCGACTCACCGCTCAAGCGGTCGGGCCAGCGCGCAATGTCGCCGGCGGCGAAGATGCCGGGAACGCTGGTTTCCAGATAGGCGTTGACGGTTACGCCGTGCTCGATGGCCAGCCCGGCCTGCTGCGCCAGCGCCAACGCCGGACGCACCCCGATGCCGATCACGACCAGGTCGGCGCTCAGGCTTTCGCCGTTGTGCAGGCTCACGCTGCGCTCGTCGATGGCGGCGGCGCTGGTGCCAAGGTGAAAAGTGACACCGTGCGCTTCGTGCACCTGGCGGAAAAAATTCCCCACTTCGCGACCCAGCACTTTTTCCATCGGGCAGGTTTCCAGCCCGACCACGTCGACTGCGATATTGCGCTTGCGCAGCGCTGCCGCCACTTCGAGCCCGATGAAGCTGGCGCCGATCACCACTGCGCGTTGCGCGGTCAGCGCGCTGGCGATCAACGCGTCGCTGTCGGCTTGCGTGCGCAGGTCATGGACGTGCGGCAGCGCGCTGCCTGGAATGTCGAGCTTGACCGGCTCGGCTCCGGTGGCCAGCAGCAACGCATCATAGGCATGGGCGCTGCCGTCTTCCAGCGTGACCTGGCGCGCGGCGGTGTCGATGGCTGCCACCCGCACATTGAGCTGTAAATCGATATTGTGTTCGACATAAAAGGCGGGCGAGCGCAGCGGATTGTAGGACGCCGGCGCGGTACCTGCCAGATAGCCTTTCGACAGATTGGGACGGTCATAGGGGCGCGACGCATCGGCGCTGAGCATCGTGATGCGACCGGCGTAGCCTTCGCGGCGCAGCATTTCGGCGGCCGCATTGCCGGCCGCGCCGCCGCCAACGATCACCACTGCGGCCGGCATTGCGGGCGTGTCAGGCAGCGCTTGCGGTACTGCCTGCGCGCGTTTTTCTCCGACGAATATGCGGTCGCCGCGCTGCTCGACCTGCCAGCAAGCGATCGGATTGAGCGCCGGCGCGCGCAGTGCCGCGCCGTTATCGAGGCTGAAACACGCATGGTGCCACGGGCAGCGCACGGTATCGCCGACAATCAAGCCATCGGCCAACGGGCCGCCGTAATGGGTGCAGGATGCGCCGACCGCAAAAAACTGCGTGTCGCCGTGCACCATCAATACCGGTTCGCCGTGCGCATGACCCAGCAGCATGCTGCCCTTTGCAATGGCCGAGAGCGCTACGCCTTCGCATAAATCCGGTCCGCTGAGTTTCTTGCTGGTATCGTTCATGCGAGCTCCCTTAATCGATCGGCGGTTTCTACATCCGGCAGGCTGCCATAAGTAATCTAGGACAAGCGAAGCGATTGGTCAAACGCTCTTGTCAAACTGGACTGACTGGGCGGATTGTCTGGCTGAGAAGCGCGTCGATGCGTGCGCGCAATACCGGCAGCAATTCCTGTTCGAACCACGGATGGCGCTTGAACCACGGCTGATTGCGCGGCGATGGATGCGGCAGCGGCAGGTATTGCGGCGCATATTGCGGCCAGTCCCTGACCGTCTCGGTCAGCGATACCTTGCGGCTGCGGCCCAGGAAATGCTGCTGTGCGTATTGGCCGATCAGCAGCGTCAATGCAATCTGCGGCATCCGCGCCAGCAACTGATCGAGCCAGAGCTGTGCGCATTCGCGCCGCGGCGGCAGGTCGCCGCCACGGCCGCGACCCGGATAACAATAGCCCATCGGAATAATGGCGATGCGCGATGCATCGTAGAACGTTGCATGGTCCACGCCCATCCATGTGCGCAGGCGCTCGCCGCTTAAATCGTCCCACGGAATTCCGCTGGTGTGCACGCGTAGCCCGGGCGCTTGCCCGACGATCAGGATGCGTGCGCTGGCGCTAGCCTGTACTATCGGGCGCGGGCCGAGCGGCAGTTCGGACGCGCAGGCACGGCAGATGCGCACTGCGTCAAGCAGTGTTTCCAGGCCGGGATTGTCGGTGGGCCGGCTCATGCGCTTTCGCCGCTGCCGTCGCACAGTATCTGCAGCAGGGCCGCGACTGCGCCGCTGATTTTCTCGCGGCGGCGAATCAAAACCGTGGTCACGCACGCCAGCGCATCCGGCAGCGGGTGGATCGACACCGTGCCGCCCACGTTGAGCTTGTCGAGCAGGCTCTGCGGCACCAGTGCGATGCCCATGCCGGCCGCCGCGCAGCCTATCATCGTGTGGTAAGACGCCAGCTCGACGGTGCGTTCGGCTACCACGCCGCCGGCGTTCAACCAGTGCTCCAGGCGCTGGCGGTACGCGCAGTCGGCTTCAAAGGTCAATAGCGTGCGCGTATGCAGATCCTGCACCGAGCTGATCGGCGGGTGGCCGGCGGGTGCCACCAGCGCCAGCCGCTCGTAAAAAACCGGTGTATTTTCCAGCCGGACATCTTCCACCGGGCCGCTGACCAGCGCGCAGTCGAGCGTCCCTTCCAGTACGCCCGCCACCAGCCGCCCGGTGCCGCCGGTGCGCAGTTCCAGTTGCACCTCCTGGTGCCGGCGGTGAAACTCGGATAGCAGATCGGGCAGCCGCACCGCTGCGGTGCTTTCCATCGAACCCAGGCGCAGATGTCCGCATGGCGCGCCGTCCGCCAGCGCGGCGCGCGCTTCTGCGGCCAGCGCCAGCAGGCGTTGCGCGTATTCCAGCAGGATGCGGCCGGAAGCCGTCAGCAGCAGGCGTTTGCCTTGGCGCAGGAACAGCGCCACGCCGAGCTCCTGTTCCAGTTGGCGGATGCGGGTGGTGACATTCGATTGCACCCGATGCAGCTTCAGCGCAGCCTTGGTAATGCCGCCTTGCTCGACCACGCAGCGGAAAATATGCAGATCGCTCAGTTCCATAGTTCTCCTTTTGAGATGGAATTCATTTTTATAATTCATTTTACGAGAATTGTGGCGTCGTGTAGTCTGGAGCGGATTTCTCGCAGCATCTGCCACTATTTGCCACCGGTACCGGAGCGCTTTATGAATACACAACGACAGTCGCGCGAACAGCTTTGGGGCTATCTGGCTGCGGCCGGAACCGTGGCCATCTGGACCGGCTTTATCCTGATCTCGCGCATGGGCGGCAAAACCGCGCTAACCGCCTACGATCTGCTGGCCTTGCGGCTGGGAACGGCCAGTCTGTTGCTACTGCCTTTTTTGAAAGGGGTGCCGTACGGCGCCTGGCGCGACCGCCGCCTTTGGACGCTGGCATTGCTGGGCGGCGTGGCTTACGGGGTGCTGGTGTATGCCGGTTTCAAGCTGGCGCCGGCCGCGCACGCGGCCATTCTGCTGCCGGGCATGCAACCGTTCCTGGTGGCGGGCGTGGCTTTTCTGCTCAGCGGCGAACGGCCGACGCCGGCGCGCTGGTGGGGTTTGCTGGCGATAGCGGCCGGGGTGATATGCGTGGCCGTTCCCTATACGGGCGGCGGCTGGTCGGCTGCCTTGCTGTTTGGCGACCTGCTGATTTTTGTCGCTTCGATAGTGTGGGCGAGCTACAGCGTGCTGGCCAAGCGCTGGCATTACAGTCCCTGGCTCCTGACGCGTTTTGTTGCGCTTGGTTCGGCGCTGGCGTATCTGCCGGTATACCTGCTGTTCCTGCCCAAGCAACTAGCCGCGGTACCGCTGTCGACCTTGCTGTTGCAGGGTTTGTATCAGGGCATCGGGCCGACCATCCTTGCGATGCTGCTGTTTCTGAAGGCGGTCTCGATCCTCGGCCCGGTTCGGGTAGGGGCGCTGATCGCGCTGGTACCGGTGCTGGCGGGCGTGGCCGCCGCACCCTTGCTTAACGAGCCGCTGACCGTCTGGCTGCTGGGTGGACTGGTGTGCGTGTCGATGGGAGCCTTGATTGCGTCCCGTCCCGGCCGCATACCGGTGCGGGTGGAGGCGACGGCGTCGCATCTGCAACGTTAAGGGGTCAAGCGGCTCCTGATCACGGCTCGATCAGATGGCCGAGTTTGGACGCCTTGGTGCTTAGATAGCGCTCGTTGAACGGGTTGCGCTCGATGATCAGCGGAATCTGTTGCGTCACCTTAACGCCCATCGCATTTGCGGCATTGATCTTGCGCGGATTGTTGGTCATCAGGCGCAACTCGGTTATCCCCAATTTCTCAAAAATCGGTTGGCATAGCGCGTAATTGCGTAAGTCCGGCGCAAAGCCGAGCTGCTCATTGGCTTCCACGGTGTCTGCACCGCCGTCCTGCAGGTGGTAAGCGCGCAGCTTGTTGACCAGGCCGATGCCGCGCCCTTCCTGCCGCAGATATAGCAATACGCCGCGCCCTTCGGCGGCGATCTTCTGCAGCGCGGCTTCCAGTTGCGGGCCGCAATCGCAGCGCTGGCTGAACAGCGCATCGCCGGTCAGGCATTCGGAGTGGATCCGGGCCAGTACCGGCACGCCGTCCGCCACATCGCCCAGCGTCAGGGCCAGATGTTCCTTGCTGGTGGCGGTTTCAATGAAGGCGTGCAGCATAAATGTGGCCCAGGGCGTCGGCAGCGCGCAGCTTGTAATGAATTCCAGCGCCGGCTTGGCGCCGCCTTGCGTATCTTTAGATGAGGACTTGATTGTTTTCATGATCGATCAGGGTATGCCACGACAGTGCCATGCAATCCTGATTGCAGTGAGGTAAGGTGGGGATTTTACAATTGAAACCGGTTGGCCGTTGCGTGGCATCGTCACTATCCGCTCCTGATTGCGCCAAGCTCGATCTGGCAACGCCATAAACTGTGGCCGGAGGCAATGTATTTACGCTCGAACGGGGTCATCGGCGCGCCGGTTTGGTACTGCTCGACAGTGGCTTGCGGGTGCGGGCGCAGCTGCTCCAATGCAGCGGCAAATTCTTCCACATAGATGCGCCAGTTGCTGCGGCACTCCAGCGTGCCGCCCAGTGCCGCAATGGTCGGGAACACCGGATGTCCGTGCCAGCGGCGGCCGAGATGTGCGGCTTTCGGCCACGGATTCGGGTACAGCAGATACTGGCGCGCAGGGCGGATGCCTTCGACTGACAGCAGGCGCCAGTAGTCGACCAGATCGGCCCGCACCAGCATGAAATTCAGGGGCGCTGGGCCGGACCAGAAGGTATTGCGCTGCAGGCGATCGGCCGATTGGTCGATGCCGATCACAAAATGATTGGGAAATTGCACTGCCAGGTGCATGGTTGACAGTCCGACGCCGCAGCCGGTGTCGAGTATTAGCGGCATCGAACCGGTGCTGCCGCCGGCAGCGTTGGTCCAGGCCGCCATGCTGGACTCGAATGCCTGGCGGTTGTAGGCGGTAATCGGTTTTTGGAAAGTGCTGGCCGCGTGTTTGGCGACAATGGCCGCCAATTGCGGGTGAATGCCGTCCTGGTTGCTGGCGATAGGGGAAGAGTTGGCTTGCATGGTGGCAGTATTTTAGCCCAGCCGCTGGTAGGCGCCATCCG
>JBDSCZ010000023.1:0-27132 GCA_039920865.1 Burkholderiaceae bacterium | reverse complement strand
CGACATCGCATGGAAACTTAACACCAGACCCAGAAAGTCACTCGGCTGGAAATGCCCAGCCGAGTTGTTCCTTCCTGTAGACGCTTTTGACTTTAAAGCATACTGGGCCGATAAGCTTGGCTTCGTTTCACTTGGACATTGAAACCGCCTTGTTATCTGTAGCGACCTGCATTTGAAAATGTGCGGAGCGTGCCAATGACTTTGAGACACCGGTTGCATTAATTTAGTGTCGAGAGGTCAATGTATTGCTGGATTGAAGTTCTCCTTTTTCTGTGGTGGGTCGATCCAGACAGCAGTCGGCAGTTCCGGTGGTTTTGGCAAGCAGCCCTTGAAACGCCTGGGATTCAAAAAGAACGCATGCGCAAGGGTTTTCTCACGCTCGCGTAGTGCCTTTCCAGCCTGGTCGTAATGCACGGTTGCCGGGGCCATGAAGCCGATGCCCGAATGATAGTGCTCGTGGTTGTACCACTGGAAGAACTGCTGGCAATGACGGCGCGCATCCTCGATGCTGCAGCGAAACGCTGCGGGAATTCAGGCCGGTACTTCAACGTTTTGAACTGCGCTTCTGAGAATGGAATATGTTATCGACCACATATTCCATTGTATGTTGCGGCCAGCTATTGTCTGAGTCGTACGTAGGTAGGATTTGGGGCTCTTGACGCCACATATTAATTGGCGTGTTCTGGTGATCCATCCATCAGCTGGAGGTGCACCATGTTCGACCGATGACGGAACGGCTTATAACATTGTGAGCCCGATCAATCTTGAGATGCGCAATAAGGCGTGGGTTTTGATGTGCAAATCAACAGGCTAGTTTCGGACACGGAGCAGAAAAACAAAAGACCTATAAGTGACTGCTATCACTATAGGCCTTGTGTCTATTGGTCGGGACGGAGTGATTCGAACACTCGACCCCCTGCACCCCATGCAGGTACGCTACCAGGCTGCGCTACGCCCCGACGAGCCTGCGATTATAACCGAGGGCATCGGTATTTTGCTCTATGTTACTCGTGAAATTTGCTGCGATTTGCTATGCGAAATAGATCTCCGCACGCACAATGGCAGCTTCTTCATTTTTCAAGAGGCTGGTCCCGGCGCAGCAGGCGGATTTTTTTGCGGCGTATGCGGACAGAAAATTACTTATGTCGATAACAATTAGTCAGCAGTTTGATGGCGGTGCGATTGAAGTGGTAAGGACTGATGATCCGCAGGATATCGTTTTGAATTTGCGCAAGGATTCGAGTGCAGATTTTAGCCAATGGTTTTATTTCAGGCTGCAGGGTGCGCGCGGGGTGGCTTGCACGATGCGGTTTTTGAATGCCGGGCAAGCCACTTTCCCGGAAGGTTGGAGCGATTATCAGGCGGTGGCGAGTGTCGATCGAGAGCACTGGTTTAGGGTTCCTACCGCATTTGACGGTCAGGTGATGACGGTGTCGCATGTGCCGACTGCCGATGTGGTGTATTACGCCTATTTTGAGCCGTATCCGTGGGAGCGCCATTTGTCCTTGCTGGGTCGGATCGCCTCCGCGCCGCTGGTGCGACTGGAGTCGCTGGGCCGCACACTGCAGGGGCGCGAGATGGATCTGGTGGTGGTGGGCGATCCTGCGGCTGCCAAAAAAATATGGGTTATCGCGCGGCAGCACCCGGGCGAGACCATGGCACAGTGGTTTGTCGAGGGCATGCTGGGTGCGCTGCTGGATCCGACCAATCCTCTGGCGCGTTGCCTGTTGGCGGATGCGGTGCTGTACGTGGTGCCGAACATGAATCCGGACGGCGCGGTGCTGGGAAATTTACGCACCAATGCAGTGGGCGCCAACCTGAATCGCGAGTGGATGGCGCCATCGCTGGAGCGCAGCCCGGAGGTGTTTGTGGTGCGCGATAAAATCCATCAGACCGGTTGCGACCTGTTCCTGGATGTACATGGCGACGAAGCATTGCCGTATGTATTTGTGGCCGGCAGCGAGATGCTGGAGGGCTTTACTGCCGGGCAGTTGGCGCGGCAGCAGGCGTTTATCGATGCCTACCAGTTGGCGAATCCCGACTTCCAGGATCAGGTCGGCTATCTGCCCGGTAAATATCAGGCCGATATGCTGACCCTGGCGTCGAAATATGTCGGCCATCATTTCCAGTGCCTGTCGCTAACGCTGGAGTTGCCGTTCAAGGATAACGCCAATCTGCCGGACCTTGAGCAAGGCTGGAGCGGTGCGCGCAGCGCGCGTCTGGGGGCGTCGGTGCTGCAGCCGATCTTGCAATCGGTTCAGCGCATGATGTCGTCGGAATAATAAAAAGCGGGAGTATGCCATGAAATCATGGTCTTCCCGCTTAATTTTGTTGCGACTTTAAAAATACATTTGCCAGTATTTATGCTGCCTGCGGCTCGGCTTAGTGGAAATGCTCGCTGCCTTGCGGGGCGTCTTCCGGCATTTCGGGGTGGACCAGCTCGCTTTCGTCATCGGCGAACAGCGGAGCGCCGCAATCGTCGCAAAATTCGATCGGAAAGCGTACGTTGTGGCGTTTGATGCTGGTGATGCCTTCTTCCTGCAGCAAGGCGGTGATGATGTCGATCGGCCTTTTTTGTTCCGGTAGCAGCGGCAGGTCGCTGTCGTCTTCCTCGCCATATAGCGGCCAGACGATACCATAGACGATTTCCGGCTGGGTGCCGATGGCAAAGCCGATCCGGTATTCGCTGAGCGGAGCATCGCTGCTGTCGTCGCCGAAGCCGCCGATGATGGCACGCATTTCCGGTGCGGCTACATTGAGCGTATGGGTCAGATAGTGCACGGCGGCGCGAATCGCTGCCGGGCGGATTTGCTTGTCGGCTTCGCGGCAGGCGATGTAATACGCTTCCGGCAGCAGTAATTCAACGCCGCAACCCGGCAACAGGCGGGTGATGCTGGGCGCGGCCTGCGCTTGCCATTGCGCCAGTACTTGTTGCTGATCGGCGATGACGTTCGGATGGTTTTGCGGCATTTGCCAGCGGAATAGCGGTGCGCCTGCGGGCACCAAGACGGTTGCCAGCAAATAGCGGGTGTCGGCCAGGAAAGGCACGGTTTCTGCCGCCTTGGCGGGGAACGGTACCACGCTGTTTTTCAGTGCAGCTTGCGCCATTCGGCGCGTCAGTGCGTAGGTTTCGGCGTGGGTGTGCGGCAGTTGGTCGAGCGAAAACAGCGCTGGTGCGACCGTTAGTTGCGCGCCATCGGCCAGCAGATGGGCGCCAAGTTGTGCTGATAGCGTCAGACGTATGTCTTCAGCGATCGGACCTGACGGGATGGCAAAGCGGGTCCATGCCAGAATCGGCGCGGCAATCAGCAGCGCATCAAATTGGACCCCGTCCTGCTCTATCTGGCAGGATTCGCTGGTGGCTTCGATTGCTTCGACCAGTGAGTCGTAAGCGTCCAGGTCTGCCTTGAACAGATTGTCGAGCGCGCTGTCGATGGTGTCCTGATGGCTACTCTTCAACAGCTTTTGGGACAATGTGTCCAGGTTGCGCTCCCAGGCGCGTTCTTCCAGGCGGCTGGCAGATTGTGCGATGGCATGGCCGAAGCCAATCAGTCGCTGGCTGTCTGCGGATAGTTTTGGAGGGGAGCTTTTTGACGGACGACGCATGTGCAATTTCGATGTAGTGAAACGGGAGGCATGTATTGTAGTGGATTAGCGGTGCATTCATGTAATTACGTTTGCGAAAGCTGTGGCTACGTAGGTTGTCGGTGGCGCCTGGATCGTCTTGTTGGAGCTGTTTATATGCCGGAGTATGGCAATAAACCATGTCTTTCCCGCATATTATTATTGCGGAATATTAAAATACCATAGTCAGTATATATTTTAGGGCCGACTTGAAGAAAATGCCGGGCGCATCCGGCATTGCAGTGGAATTCAAGCATCAATCCTGGCCGGACCGACGCATCAGGTCCTGCATCCATCTATTGGCGCAACACACGGCAGGATGCCGCCGTGCAACAGGGCTTTCTCTGCCTGGCTGATGCAGTGTTGCGACGGACCACGAAGGTGGTTTCGTATTGCGGTTTGAGGTCCCCTTCGGTGTCTTTCGGATCGACAGTGTGCTCAGTTGGCATGACCAGTGCATGCCAAAAGTGGCACTAATGTGCGGCCATTTGCGCCGCACTCTTGCACTCATTGGCGAGTTGCTGCCCTTTTTTAGTGTCCAGCAGGATGCTCTTGGCGGGTATGCCTATCCAGAGCAAGCCGTATTTTCGGTTTTCAAAACGGTTCGCTCCGGTGGTAGTTTCTATGCGCCGCAGGCGATGAGTGCGTTTTTTCCAGGACAGTGCAATGTGTTTGTCATCATCTTCGTTGTTGTACACCGTCAGCTTGTTGCCGAGTTCGCAATCGTAGTCAGTTGAACGTGCGTTCTTGGTATCGAGTTCCTGGTCATCTTCGTCAATTACCGTCTCGGTGATTGGGAGAGGCTTTTGGGCTTTAGCATGTTTCACGCTGGCTTTGCCTGATTTCGCAGGCGCAGTTGTGGCGGCTAGTGCCTGCGGGGCCGCAAGTACGAGGCAGGCGAGCGTTAGCACTAATTGGGGGTAGATCATTTTCATGGGGGGTCTCCTCGGACGGCGCTGATTTGCACCATAGTGTTGTCGGGTCGAGTATATGTTCAATCATGAGTATTGCGCTGATCCAATCCGGGATTGTGATCCGGATGGATTTTGCACACTTTACTGTTATCCATATTAGCGGAAGTTCGCTTTATCATGAAGCACGGCATTATGCGGTATCGGTGTCCAGCGGGCTTTAATTGCCGCTGCAATGATCATCGCAGCCTGTCTGCATCGCCGATGTCAGCCGCTTACTCTCGCTTTTGTGGTGGAATTGTGCCACAGCAGTTTGCCGTGCGCATGACAGTCGGTTGCGATCTCGATTGCCCGATGCGGCTTCGAACTACGCATCCAGCAGATACCAAAAATGGGGAAGAGATATTGTTTTTGCGCTACCGACTTGCCTATCAGCTTCTGGAACCGGCATAGTGATCGAAAACGGGTATTGCGGGTGGTGGATTTGAGGGCGGTTGACGCCTGCCTTGAAGCAAGGCTTTTGAGGGGTTCAAGCGGTGTTGTTGCGGGGTGATGTGAAAGGTCTGGGCAAGCGATGCAATGGTTCGCTCTCGCTTGCCCGGATAACCGGAGGTTTTAGCCTACCAGATGTTTTACGCCATTGCGCTCTTCGAGCAACTCGTTGAGCGTAACATTGATGCGTTCACGCGAGAACGCATCAACTTCCAGACCTTGCACGATTTTGTATTCGCCGTTTTCGGTCGTGACCGGAAAGCCGAAAATTGTACCTTCTGGAATTTCGTAAGAACCATCGGATGGAATTCCCATCGTGGTCCATTTGCCGTTGGTACCCAAAACCCAGTCATGTACGTGATCGATCGCTGCATTGGCGGCCGAAGCTGCCGACGATAATCCACGTGCTTCGATAATGGCGGCGCCACGCTTGCCAACGGTAGGCAAGAATACGTCTTTATTCCATTCCTGGTCGTTGATCATGTCCTTGACGGACTGACCATCGATGGTTGCGTAACGATAGTCTGCATACATGGTTGGGGAATGATTGCCCCAAACAAACAATTTTTCAATCGCGGTGACAGGCTTGCCAGTCTTGGCAGCGATTTGCGACAAAGCGCGGTTGTGATCCAGTCGCAACATTGCTGTGAAGTTTTTTGCTGGCAGGCCAGGAGCGGATTTCATCGCGATGTAGGCATTGGTGTTGGCCGGGTTGCCAACTACCAAAACTTTTACATTGCGTGAAGCTACTGCATCGAGTGCCTTGCCTTGTACCGTGAAAATCTGTGCATTGGCTTCCAGCAAATCCTTGCGTTCCATGCCAGGACCGCGGGGCCGGGCGCCGACCAGCAATGCAACATCGATATCCTTGAATGCTGTCATTGGATCTGCATGTGCAGTCATGCCAGCGAGCAACGGAAATGCGCAGTCGTCGATTTCCATCATCACGCCCTTAAGCGCTTTCTGTGCTTTTTCGTCAGGAATCTCGAGCAATTGCAAAATAACCGGTTGGTCTTTGCCCAGCATATCGCCATTGGCAATGCGAAATAGCAGGGAATAACCGATTTGGCCGGCGGCACCGGTTACGGCGACACGCATTGGGGCTTTAGTCATGTTGAATCTCCAGTAAGGTAAGGGAAAAAGCGATATGAATGAAACGAGTGTTCATGTTCGAGGTCAGCAATAATAACGCCGAAAAGCATTTGAGTCTGTTGGCAAGGACGCGCTGCCGGTTGGACTTTTTGGATTCAGGAGTATGATAATCGGCATTGTGACTCTGGCAAGCAAGGGGCGCAACAACGATCCATCGAAGAGTTTAGATGTGCAATTCTTGCATGTCAATGAATATCTTATGTCTTATATAAGACATATTATCTTGATTTTGCTGGACGGCACTAGGTGATTTATGGTGAAATCATGGGTTATGAATCCTGCCTTGTCCAATTCGAGTAGTAATGCCATCCCCGGCGCTGGGGTGGGAACTCCTCTTTCCGGCGTTCCGCCGACGTTTAGTCCCCTGTATCAACAAATAAAATCCATCATAACGCAAAGCCTGCAAAGCGGAGAATGGAAGCCTGGAGAGTTGATTCCGAGCGAGATGGAGCTTGCCCAACGTTTTAAGGTGAGCCAGGGTACCGTGCGCAAGGCGATTGATGAGCTGGCAGCTGAAAATCTGGTAGTGCGCCGGCAGGGGAAGGGCACTTTTGTTTCTTCGCATCATGAAGCCCGGGCACAATATCGTTTTCTAAGGCTGATGCCAGATACGGGGGAGCCGCATCCGGCTGATAATAAAATCATTGAGATCAAAAGACTGCGTGCGCCTGCTGAAGTGGCACGTCTGCTGGATTTGAAGTCCGGAGATTCAGTCGTGTTTGTCAAACGGACCCAGTCTTTCGATGGAATTCCAGCTGTCATCGAGGAGCTTTGGCTGCCCGGGATGATTTTCAAAGGACTGACCGCCGAGCGCTTGATTGAGTATAAAGGGCCAATGTATGGGCTTTTTGAAACTGAATTTGGTACCAGGATGATACGAGCAACGGAAAAAATTCGTGCTGTTGCAGCCACTAAAGAGGTAGCGGAGTTGCTTGACCTTGCCGTCAATACGCCATTGCTCAGTGTGGAGCGTGTGTCCTTCACTTACGGTGATAAGCCAGTTGAAGTGCGGCGCGCCTTGTATTCGACTAGTCAGCATCATTATCAAAATGATTTGAGTTAATCCTGGCTGAGTATCAAGCCAAGCTTATGTGCGCTGCTGGATCGCCCGCAATGCACCCGATAAATGGATTCGCTATTTTGTTTGCAGTGCACAATTTTTATTTGAGCGACGCGGAAAATAGGCGAAAATTGCAACATTATTTTTAGTTAAGTCAGGAGAGGACGCCTTATGTCAAAAGCCATAAATGGAGTTGTAACGAAGGAGCGGCCGGAATTTCGGAATATTCACATAACAGATATTGCGCGATACCGCATGCCTTTGGCTGCGTTTGTGTCTATTTTGCATCGTATCAGCGGGATTTTGATTTTTTTGCTGTTGCCTTTTATTTTGTATCTGTTGGATAGCAGTCTCACTTCCGAAATTTCTTTCGATTACTTCAAAGGGTTCACTTCAGGTTTGTTTGTGAAGTTGATCATCCTCGCACTGTCATGGGCTTACTTGCATCATTTCTGCGCCGGTGTCCGTCACCTCGTAATGGATACTCATGTGGGTCTTGATAAGGATTCGGCCCGCAAGTCCGCAACCAGCGTTTTGGCGGTCAGCCTGTCTCTGGCTGCACTAGTTGCATTGAAACTGTTTGGAGTGTTTTAAATGGCAAAAAATAATATTGGACCGAGGCGCTTGGTTGTTGGAGCGCATTACGGCTGGAAAGACTGGCTGGCGCAGCGCGTAACTGCGATTGTGATGGCAATTTATACCGTCTTGTTGCTGGTGCTTTTTTTGGCCGGAAGTAATTTTAGCTATGAAGGCTGGGCAGGACTATTTACTCATCAATGGTTCAAGCTTGCTACTTTTGTGACCTTTCTCGCACTTTTTTATCACGCCTGGGTGGGTGTGCGTAACATCTGGATGGATTACGTCAAGCCGGTTTCGGTTCGGATCGTATTACAAGTTGCCACACTCCTGTGGCTGATCGCTTGTGCCGGTTGGACGGCACAGATTCTCTGGAGAGTGTAATCGTGGCAGCAATTAAATCTGCAATTCCTGTTCGTCGCTTTGATGCGATTATTGTTGGCGCCGGCGGTTCTGGCATGCGTGCTTCGTTGCAAATGGCTGAAGCTGGTCTGAACGTGGCGGTATTATCCAAGGTGTTTCCTACTCGTTCACACACGGTTGCCGCACAAGGCGGTATCGGTGCGTCGCTCGGCAATATGGCTGAGGACAGTTGGTACTGGCACATGTTTGACACTGTCAAAGGTGGAGATTATCTGGGCGACCAGGATGCCATTGAGTTCATGTGCCGTGAAGCGCCAAAAGTCGTCTACGAGCTTGAGCATTTCGGTATGCCATTTGATCGCAATCCGGATGGGACAATCTATCAGCGCCCGTTTGGAGGTCATACCGCCAATTTTGGTGAAAAAGCGGTGCAGCGCGCATGCGCCGCCGCAGATCGTACCGGCCATGCGCTATTGCATACGCTGTATCAGCGCAATGTGCGCGCAAAGACGCATTTCTTTGTTGAGTGGATGGCAATCGATTTGATCCGTGATGGCGACGGCGATGTGCTCGGTGTAGTGGCACTGGAAATGGAAACCGGTGATGTCATGATGATGGAAGCCAAGACAACGGTTTTTGCAACCGGCGGCGCTGGCCGTATCTGGGCCTCGTCAACCAACGCTTATATCAATACGGGAGATGGACTCGGAATGGCCGCACGCGCCGACCTGCCTCTGGAAGATATGGAATTCTGGCAATTTCACCCAACCGGTGTTGCCGGTGCAGGGGTGCTGATTACTGAAGGCGTGCGCGGCGAAGGCGGCATTCTTGTTAATAGCCAAGGCGAGCGTTTCATGGAGCGTTATGCTCCTCAGTATAAGGATCTCGCTCCACGTGATTTCGTATCGCGCTCAATGGACCAAGAGATCAAGGAAGGTCGCGGCTGCGGTCCTAACAAGGATTATGTGCATCTGGATCTGCGTCATATCGGTGCCGAAACCATTGCGAAACGACTTCCTTCCATTCTTGAGATCGGGCACAAGTTCGCTAACGTCGATGCAACCAAAGAGCCGATTCCAGTCGTACCTACTGCCCATTATCAAATGGGCGGAATTCCGGTAAATATCCATGGCCAGGTAGTTTCGCCTAAGGACGGTAATCCGAATGCGATTGTCAATGGCATGTATGCAATTGGCGAGTGTGCATGTGTATCTGTGCATGGCGCCAACCGGCTCGGTACCAATTCCTTGCTTGATCTGGTGGTGTTCGGTCGTGCGGCAGGCAATCATCTGGTGCAAAGAAATTTGAAGGAAAAGAATCATAAGCCGTTGCCGGCTGATGCAACCGATCGGGCGCTTTCACGTTTATCCCAACTGGAATCGAGCACTGGTTCTGAGCGTGTGCAAGATGTGGCGAATGATATCCGGGCAACGATGCAACAATACTGCGGCGTATTTCGTACCGACGAGTTGCTGCAAAACGGCAACCAGAAAATCATGGAGCTCGATGAGCGTCGCAAGCATGTATCGTTCAAGGATAAATCGAAGGTTTTCAACACTGCACGTGTTGAAGCGCTAGAACTGGATAATCTGATCGAGGCTGCTAAGGCCACTCTGACTTCTGCCGTCGCACGTAAGGAATCGCGTGGTGCGCACGCGCATCGCGATTTCGAGCAACGTGACGATGAAAACTGGATGAAACACACGCTGTGGTATTCGCAAGGCAATCGCCTGGATTACAAACCAGTAATCACCAAGCCCCTGACGGTCGAAACCTTTGCGCCTAAAGCCCGCACTTTCTAACAAGGTAAGAATATGGCACGCACTCTAAAATTTCAGATTTACCGCTACGATCCGGACAAGGACGCTAAACCGTACATGCAAGATTTGACGGTGGAGTTGCAGGATACCGACAAAATGCTGCTGGATGCGCTGGTTCGCATTAAAGCCGATGTGGACGATTCTCTTGCGTTGCGCCGCTCCTGCCGCGAGGGCGTGGGCGGCTCTGATGCGATGAACATCAATGGAAAAAACGGGCTGGCTTGCACCACCAATTTGAATGAATTGACAGAGCCGATCGTGTTGCGTCCTTTGCCGGGTTTGCCCGTCATCCGCGATTTGATTGTCGATATGACGCAATTTTTCAAGCAGTACGATTCGATCAAGCCGTTCCTAATTAACGATACGATCCCGCCTGAAAAGGAACGCTTGCAGTCGCCGGATGAGCGTGAAGAGCTGGATGGTTTGTACGAATGTATTTTGTGCGCCTGCTGCTCGACTGCATGCCCTTCGTTCTGGTGGAATCCCGACAAGTTTGTCGGACC
Source organism: Burkholderiaceae bacterium (assembly GCA_039920865.1). Taxonomy (GTDB): domain Bacteria; phylum Pseudomonadota; class Gammaproteobacteria; order Burkholderiales; family Burkholderiaceae_D; genus AVCC01. The sequence continues at coordinate 16,631 of JBDSCZ010000023.1, read as the reverse complement.
TGCCGGTTTATTGCAGGCTTACCGTTTCATTGCGGACTCTCGTGATCAGGCGACTGCTGAGCGTTTGGATAATCTGGAAGATCCATATCGCCTGTTCCGTTGCCATTCAATCATGAACTGTGTGGATGTCTGTCCAAAAGGACTCAATCCAAACAAGGCCATTGGCAAGATCAAGGAAATGCTGGTTCGTCGTGGCGTGTAAGCAGTAAGTAAGCACAAAGGGTGAGAGTGCCAGACACTTCCACCCGCTTCACGTGGTATCCCATTGAGATCACTGCGATTTCATTCAACAAGCTGAACGGTATTTTTATGTCCATCACTCATCAGGCCGATCCGGCAAAACGTGCACGGCTACGGTGGCGATCCCGACGTGGTTTGCTGGAAAATGATTTGATTTTGACGCGCTTTCTGGATGCGCAAGAGACGACTTTGACGGACGATGAGGTTGACGCATTTACCCGGTTGCTGGAACTTGCGGATAATGCACTGATGGATATGATAATGGGTCGCCACGAACCATCCGGGGATCTGGATTTTCCCAATGTCCATGCACTTTTGAAAAAAATTCGCAACGCTTAATGGACGCGTCGTTTCGTATTTTTGACTAACGACTCACCTCTCATATTGAAGGAAGAGCTATGACTACTACAGTAGAAAATAAAGCAACGCTATCGTTTTCCGATGGTACACCGTCGCTGGAAATGCCAATTTACACAGGAACCATTGGTCCCGACGTAATCGATATTCGCAAGCTGTATGCGTCGACTGGGAAATTCACCTACGACCCTGGCTTCATGTCTACTGCGGCATGTAATTCCGCTATTACATATATTGACGGTGATAAGGGTGAGTTGCTGTATCGGGGTTATCCTATTGAGCAGTTGGCGGTAAATTGTGATTTCCTTGAAACATGCTATTTGTTACTGAATAGCGAGTTGCCTAATGTTAAAGAAAAAGATGCATTTGTAGCGCTGGTAACCAACCATACGATGGTTCACGAGCAGATGCAGTTCTTCTTCCGTGGTTTCCGCCGCGATGCACATCCGATGTCGGTGCTGGTTGGAACTGTTGGTGCGCTGTCATCGTTTTATCATGATTCTCTCGATATCAGTGATCCGCATCACCGTGAAGTATCTGCCATCCGTTTGATTGCAAAACTGCCGACTCTGGTCGCAATGGCGTACAAATACAATGTAGGACAGCCATTTGTCTATCCGCGTAATGATTTGTCGTACAGCGCGAACTTCATGAACATGATGTTCGCTACACCCTGTGCGGATTACAAAGTCAATGAGGTACTGGTGCGCGCTCTGGATCGTATCCTGATTCTGCATGCTGATCATGAGCAAAATGCTTCGACCTCAACAGTGCGTCTGGCTGGATCATCCGGCGCCAATCCATTCGCTTGTATCGCTGCAGGGATTGCGTGCCTGTGGGGTCCGGCACACGGCGGTGCCAATGAAGCTGCGCTAAGCATGCTCGAGGAAATCGGCAGCGTTGAAAACATCGGTGAATTCATCAAGCAGGTCAAGGACAAAAATTCCGGCGTGAAATTGATGGGCTTCGGCCATCGCGTGTACAAAAATTATGACCCGCGTGCAACATTGATGCGTGAAACCTGCTACGAAGTTCTGGAGGCTCTGGGACTGCAAAATGATCGTTTGTTCAAGCTGGCGATGGCACTCGAGAAAATTGCGTTGGAAGATGATTATTTTGTTTCCCGCAAGCTTTACCCGAATGTTGATTTTTATTCGGGTATCGTGCAGCGTGCATTAGGCATTCCGGTTTCCTTGTTCACAGGTATATTTGCCCTTGCCCGTACCGTCGGCTGGATTGCGCAGTGGAAAGAAATGATTTCTGACCCAGAGCAAAAAATTGGACGTCCGCGTCAATTGTTTGTCGGTGCAACACGCCGAGATGTACCGCCGATGAGCAGTCGCGGTTAAATAGAAAAGCGAGCCAGATTGGCTCGCTTTTTTGTTGTTGTGTTCATGTATGAATGATATGCTTGAAAGATTCATTTGTAGTGCCAATTACCACAGCCCTTCCCCACAACTTGATGTGCAATCCGCTAACCGGTCAGGCCGTGTCGCGGAAGGTTAGACTAACCCGCTAATCTCGCGAAACGCGAAGAAAGGTGAGCAATATATGATGCAGCAGCTTAGTGCCAACTCCTATTTATCAGGAGGTAATGCCCCGTATGTGGAAGAACTATATGAGGCTTATCTCAGTAACCCAGGCTCGGTGTCAGACAACTGGCGTGCCTATTTCGATGCAATGCAGCATGTTCCAGCGGTTGATGGAACCAGCAAACCGGACGTGGCTCATGCCTCTGTCATTGCTTCATTTGCCGACCGTGCAAAGCAGGGGCTAATCCGTACGGTAAGCGCTTCAGCTGATGCTGAAATGGGTCGTATGCGAGTGGCAGTAGTGCAATTGACAAACGCCTATCGTTATCTGGGTTCGCAGTGGGCCAATCTCGATCCGCTGCAGCGGCAGGAGCGCCCGGAAATTCCCGAGCTGGATCCGAGTTTCTATGGATTTTCAGATGCCGACTTGGATATCGTGTTCAATATCAGTAATACTTATTTTGGTACTGAAACGTCTTCTTTGCGCGACCTGATCAATTCGCTGCGTGATACCTATTGCCGTTCTATCGGCGCCGAGTACATGTATGTCAGCGACCCTTCCGAAAAGCGCTGGATACAGGAAAAACTTGAATCGATTCGTTCTACCCCGAATTTCACCGCGGAAAAGAAAAAACATATTCTGGATCGCCTGACTGCTGCCGAGGGTCTTGAGCGCTATCTGCACACCAAATATGTTGGTCAAAAACGTTTTTCGCTAGAGGGCGGTGAAAGTTTCATTGCGTCAATCGATGAAACAATCCAGCGCGCTGGCGAGCGCGGTGTACAGGAAATTGTCATAGGTATGGCGCATCGTGGACGTCTGAACGTACTGGTCAATACACTGGGCAAAATGCCTGCAGACCTGTTTGCCGAGTTTGAGGGGAAACATGGTGGCGACCTTCCTTCAGGTGACGTCAAGTACCATCAAGGCTTCTCATCTGATATTACAACGCGAGGTGGTCCAGTCCATCTCTCGCTGGCGTTTAATCCTTCCCATCTTGAAATTGTCAATCCAGTGGTCGAGGGCTCAGTCAAGGCACGCATGGAGCGTCGTGGCGATAAGGACGGCGCACAAGTTCTTCCTATCCTGGTTCATGGCGATGCAGCTTTCGCAGGACAAGGCGTTGTAATGGAAACGCTGAATTTGGCACAAACCCGTGGTTACGGCACTGGCGGCACCGTGCATATCGTGATCAATAACCAAATTGGCTTCACCACATCAGACCCGCGCGATGCACGTTCGACCCTGTACTGTACGGATGTCGTCAAGATGATTGAAGCGCCGGTTCTGCATGTAAACGCAGATGATCCGGAAGCAGTAGTGCTGGCAACCCAGATTGCTCTTGACTATCGTCTTGAGTTCAAAAAAGATGTGGTTGTCGATATTATTTGCTATCGCAAGCTGGGTCACAATGAACAAGATACGCCGGCGCTGACGCAGCCGCTGATGTACAAGAAAATTAGCCAGCATCCCGGAACACGCAAGCTGTATGCCGACAAGCTGATTGCACAAGGTTTGTTGCCGGCTGACGGCGGCGATGCGATGGTGATGGCATTTCGCGACGCAATGGATGCCGGTCGCCTCACTATTGATCCAGTGCTTTCCAATTTTAAGAACAAGTTCGCGGTTGACTGGATGCCATTCCTGAACCGCAAATGGACCGATGCTGCCGATACCGCAGTACCGCTGGCCGAACTGAAACGCATCTCAGAGCGGATTACAGTCATTCCGGAAGGATTCAAGGCGCACTCTCTGGTCGAGAAAGTGCTGAATGATCGTGCTGCAATGGGCCGAGGCGAAGCCAATCTGGATTGGGGCATGGGTGAGCATCTAGCTTACGCAACGCTGGTGTCGTCCGGATATGCGATTCGCTTAACCGGCCAGGATGTCGGGCGCGGTACTTTCGTCCATCGCCATGCAGTTCTGCATGACCAGAAGCGTGAACGTTGGGATGCGGGCAGCTACATACCACTGCAAAACGTTTCGGAAACCCAGGCGCCGTTTAAAGTGATTGATTCGGTTCTTTCGGAAGAAGCCGTGCTTGCCTTCGAATACGGTTACTCAACTTCCGAACCAAATACGCTCACCATTTGGGAAGCGCAGTTTGGCGACTTTGCCAATGGTGCACAAGTGGTGATCGATCAGTTCATCAGCTCCGGCGAAGAGAAATGGGGTCGTGCATGTGGTTTGGTCATGATGTTGCCGCATGGTTACGAAGGGCAGGGTGCAGAACACTCGTCAGCGCGGATTGAGCGTTACCTGCAATTGTGTGCCGAAAACAACATGCAAGTGGTGCAACCTACCACTGCAGCGCAGATTTTCCATCTGTTGCGTCGCCAGATGATCCGCCTGTTTCGCAAGCCATTAATCATCATGACGCCGAAATCCTTGCTGCGAAACAAGGATGCAGGTTCACCATTGTCGGATTTGGCCAAAGGTCACTTCCAAACTGTGATTGGCGAAACCGATACTTCCATGGATGCGAAAAAGGTCAAGCGTATTATTGCCTGCTCCGGCAAGGTGTATTACGACCTGGTTAATTCTCGCAAGGAACGCGGGCAGAGTGATGTGGCTATCATTCGCGTGGAGCAACTTTATCCATTCCCTCACAAGACATTTGCGACTGAACTGAAGAAATTTCCGAACTTCAACGAGTTGGTGTGGGCACAGGATGAGCCGCAAAACCAGGGGCCGTGGTTCCAGATTCAGCACAACATCTTTGAAAATCTGGAAGATGGTCAAAAGCTTGCCTATGCTGGCCGTTCCGCCAGTGCAGCGCCTGCAGTTGGCTACTATGACAAACACTATGCCCAGCAAAAAGCATTGCTGGACACTGCTTTTTCAAAGCTTAAAGGTTTTGTGCTGACAAAATAAAAAAAGGGTGGCAATGCAGAAATTTCTGCGCCACTTGAACAACTAGAAACGGAGAATTACATGGCAATTATTGAAGTTAAAGTTCCACAACTGTCGGAATCCGTCGCAGAAGCGACTTTGTTGCAATGGCATAAAAAAGAAGGCGAGACAGTTGGTCGTGATGAAAACCTGATCGATGTGGAAACCGATAAAGTGGTGCTCGAATTGCCGGCGCCGGCGGCAGGCGTGATTACCCAAATTATCAAAGGTGATGGCTCCACGGTTGTCGCGGGCGAAATTATTGCGATCATTGACACTGAAGCAACGGCCGCAGTGAGTCCGGTACAAGTGTCGGCTGCTCCGGTAACCGTATCCGCAGAGACGGTTACGCAAGCGTCAGCCCCAGTATCCGCATCGGCAGCAGGTATTGCGATGCCGTCTGCAGCAAAAATGCTGGCCGATAACAACATGACTACTGCGCAAGTTGCTGGTAGCGGCAAAGATGGCCGTGTTACCAAGGGTGATGTAATCAACGCTCTGGAAACCAGGCCTGCTGTGAATGTAGTGCCGTTGGCAGCAGCAACTGCCAAACCGGCATTGTTGCAGGTGATTTCCCCAACTGCACTCAATCTGGGCGATCGCGCTGAAGAGCGGGTTCCAATGAGCCGCCTGCGGGCCCGCATCGCTGAGCGTTTGCTGCAATCGCAGTCGACCAATGCGATTCTGACCACGTTCAATGAAGTCAATATGCAACCGGTGATGGATTTGCGCACCAAATACAAGGACAAGTTTGAAAAAGAACATGGCGTCAAGCTGGGATTCATGTCCTTCTTCGTCAAGGCTGCTGTTGCTGCGCTGAAAAAATACCCGATCATCAACGCCTCGATTGACGGCAAGGATATCGTCTATCACGGCTATTTCGACATCGGCATCGCAGTCGGTTCACCGCGCGGTCTAGTGGTGCCGATTCTGCGCAACGCCGATCAAATGTCAATTGCCGACATCGAGAGAAAAATTGGCGAATTCGGTCAAAAGGCCAAAGACGGCAAACTAACACTGGATGATCTGACTGGCGGTACTTTTTCGATTTCAAATGGCGGCACTTTCGGCTCAATGTTATCGACCCCGATCATCAATCCACCGCAATCGGCGATTCTCGGCGTGCATGCTACCAAAGATCGCGCAGTAGTCGAAAACGGTCAGATCGTGATACGCCCGATGAACTATCTTGCGATGTCTTATGATCACCGCATCATTGATGGCCGCGAGGCTGTATTGGGCTTGGTGGCGATGAAAGACGCACTGGAAGATCCTGCACGCATGTTGCTGGATCTGTAAAAATACTTGCTAAAAAAACACAATGCCTGCAAAGAGATTCTTTGTGCGCTTGTGTTTTTTTGCATTAAATGGATCTGATTATGTTGAAAAATTTTGATGTTGTTGTTATTGGTGGCGGCCCAGGCGGCTATATTGCGGCGATCCGTGCTGCGCAACTGGGTTTTGCGGTGGCATGCATCGATGACTGGAAAAATGCCAAAGGCGGACCGGCACCCGGCGGAACCTGCACCAACGTGGGTTGCATCCCGTCGAAAGCGCTGCTGCAGTCGTCCGAGCATTTTGAGCATGCCGGGCACGGATTTGCCGAGCATGGGATTGAAATCAAGGGCCTGAGTTTCAATGTCGGCCAGATGCTGGCGCGCAAGGATGGTGTTGTCAAACAAAATAACGATGGCATTCTTTATCTTCTGAAAAAGAACAAGGTTGCGTTTTTCCACGGCCGTGGCTCCTTTGTCAAAAACGATGCCAGCGGTTATACGCTCAAAGTCGCAGGCGCCAGTGATGAAACCTTGACCGCCAAGCACGTCATCATTGCCACCGGATCGAATGCGCGCGCATTGCCGGGAGCGGATTTCGACGAAAAACGGATTCTTTCGAATACCGGTGCTCTGGCAATTGAAGCAACCCCAAAAAAACTCGGTGTCATCGGTGCTGGCGTGATCGGCCTGGAGATGGGCAGCGTCTGGCGTCGCCTGGGATCCGAAGTAACGGTTTTGGAAGCATTGCCGGCTTTCCTCGGTGCGGTCGATCAGCAGATCGCCAAGGAAGCGCACAAGCTTTTCACCAAGCAAGGTTTGACAATACATCTCGGTGTGAAAATCGGTGCCATCACGGTCGGCAAGAAGGACGTGTCTGTCGCTTACACGGACGATCAGGGTAAAGACCAAAAGGCCGTATTCGACAAACTGATCATTTCGATTGGCCGGGTGCCGAACACCAATGGCTTGAATGTTGAGTCGGTCGGCTTGCAACTCGACGAGCGCGGCTTTGTCGCGGTGGATGGCGACTGCAAGACCAACTTGCCCAATGTATGGGCGGTCGGCGATGTGGTGCGCGGTCCGATGCTGGCGCATAAGGCGGAAGAAGAGGGCGTTGCTGTCGCTGAACGCATTGCCGGGCAGCATGGTCACGTCAACTTCAACACGATTCCCTGGGTTATTTATACCTCGCCCGAGATCGCTTGGGTCGGCAAGACCGAGCAGCAACTGAAGTCCGAAGGCATCGCTTATAAAGCGGGCACTTTCCCGTTCCTGGCCAACGGTCGCGCTCGTGCACTAGGCGACACTTCGGGCATGGTCAAGTTCCTGGCCGATGCCAAGTCTGACGAAATCCTGGGCGTGCATATCATCGGCCCTATGGCTTCCGAATTGATTGCCGAGGCTGTGGTGGCAATGGAATTCCGCGCCTCAGCCGAAGATATTGCCCGTATCTGCCATGCCCATCCTTCGCTGTCGGAAGCAACCAAGGAAGCGGCACTGGCAGTCGATAAGCGCGCTCTTAACTTCTAAGGAAACTGCCATGCGTCTCCTGACCCTGCTACTGCCACTTGCGTTGGTAGCCTGTGCAACCGCCGAGTCGGGTGACGACGGCATTCTGATTGAAACCGCGGTGCAAGGCCGCTTATTGACCGGTGTCGCTTGTACCGTGTCAAGCAATGCGGGTTACTGGAAAATCATCACGCCGGCCAGGGTATATCCTGGCGGCATTCGTGGTGACTTGCGTGTGCTATGCAGTCAATCTGGTTATCGCACTGCGGAAGTGGTGTATCAAGCGCTTGGAGTTGGCGCTAGCGGCTCTAGCGTTGGGATCGGCCTGGGCGGCGGTGGTGGTAATGTGGGTTTTGGGGTTGGGCTGAGTTTTCCAGTCAATTCCGGCCGCGCTGCTACTCCAACACGCATCACAGTCGAGATGCGCCCGCTGTAATTACGCCGGATTGCAGTACGTTTCAGCTGCTTCAGAGTTTTTCTTGCTCTAAGTTTTGTAGGGTATGGCTGAAAATACTACCTTTGTCGCATATTTAGTCTGGGTTTTAAAAAATACATTGCGCAGTATATTTTTGGTGTTGAACACCTGAAGTCGGACGCGGCATAATCGCGGTACCGCATAAATATCAATTATTGCCAGCGATTCCGTCATGTCGAAATCGTGGTGACGGGCGCCAGTTGGCTGTTCTTCGGTCTGCTTGTCAAGTCAAAATGGCGCTCGCCATGGAAGTGAATTAAATGCGAATGAATGTCCAGCAGTATTACGAGCATGCGCTGTCTGAGCGCGGCTTCAAGTCGGATGAAGCCCAGCGCTGCGCTGTCATGCGACTGCAGCAAAGCTTTGATGAGTGGGTTGCGTTCAAGTCGCAGCGTTCCAGCAAGTTCAAGCGCTTGATTAACCGGCCTGCGTTGCCGCGCGGGCTGTACATGTGGGGCGGCGTTGGACGTGGCAAATCGTTCTTGATGGATAGTTTTTATTCGGTGGTGCCGGTGGTGCGTAAGACGCGAGTGCATTTTCATGAATTCATGCGCAACGTGCATCGTCAACTCGATGAATTCAAAGGCGTGGCCGATCCGCTGGATGAAGTGGCGCGCCGCATCGCCAAAAAATACCGGTTGATCTGCTTCGACGAGTTTCATGTGTCGGATATAGCCGATGCAATGATTCTGTACAACCTGATGCGAGCATTGTTCGAGAACAACGTATCGTTCATCATAACCTCCAACTATGCGCCGGACACACTGTATCCCGATGGCTTGCATCGCGACCGGATGTTGCCGACCATCGCCCTGCTCAAGAATAACCTCGATGTGATGAATGTCGATACCGGCCTGGATTATCGCAAGCGCGCTCTGGAGCAAGTAGCGTCTTACCATACTCCGCTGGGCGCTGTGGCCGATCATGCGCTGCGCGAAGCCTATGCTGACATCGCCGACATCGCTGACGAAGATCCACGCATTAATATCGAGGCGCGCGAGATCAAGGCTTTGCGGCGCGCCGGTGGCGTAGTCTGGTTTGATTTTGCAACATTGTGCGGCGGGCCGCGTTCGCAAAACGATTATCTGGAAATTGCCAGCCGTTTTCATGCCGTAATCCTGTCCGGCGTTCCGCGTCTTTCCGCCTCGATGTCGTCTGAAGCGCGGCGCTTTACCTGGCTTATCGACGTGTTTTATGACAACAAGATAAAGCTAATCATGTCGGCTGAGGTCGAGCCGGAACAACTGTATACGGAAGGTATGCTGGCTCTTGAATTTCACCGGACCGTTTCCCGCATCATCGAGATGCAATCGCGCGAATACATGCAGTTGGAACGCAGCGAGACCGTGACGGGGCTGCTATAAATCATGCATGATCAATCGAAATCAATATTGCATCGCATTCCGCTAATTTGCATAAGCCGCTTCATGATGAGCGGGTTGCTGGCGCTGACTGCTCATTACGCTGGTGCACAGGATGTCGGAACCCCGTTGCCGGAACGTTCTGTCGCAATCGAATATCCGGCAGGTTCGATTACGACCATCGACGCAGCCCAGGCTGCGCGGCAGCAAGCGGCCAGCGAAAAAGCCCGCGTCGAACAGCAGTATGCGCAGGATGAACAGGCCTGCGGCGCAGCGTTTTTTGTCAACGCCTGCCGTGACAAGGTGAAAGAAAGCCGCCGCGCTGCTTTGGAGGCGGTGCGTCAGGTGGAAATCGAGGCCGACACACTGATTCGGTGGATTCATGCAGCAGGAAAGGATCAGGCGCTGGGCGACAGACGCCTGGAAAAAGCGGTGGAAGCGGTCCGGATCGAGCAGGATGCACGGCAAAGAGCACAGGAAACAGCGCAAAAACAGGCGCGCAATGCGCAACAAAGTCAGCAGCGCATGGCCAATGAACAACTTCATCTGCAAGATGCCGCGCAGCGCACAGCAGACCACCAGGCCAGACAACAGCATCCAGCGATAAATGCAACTGCCGAGGTGCAAAAGCGCGCGGCCAATGTTGCCGCTTATGAAGAGAAGATTCGGAAAGCGCAAGCGCATCAGCGCGATCTCGCCGCTAAAAAAGCTGAAAAAAATCACAACCGGAAAACACAACCGGCCACAGTGCTGCCAGTTCCGGCTGCGGTGACACCGAATGGCTAGTCGATAAAGCCGGTAACAGCAGTGGCAGCATCAAATCCCTGACGGCTTGCAGGCGCGCTCGTATTATCAGTTGCTGGCCGGATGATTTTTTTACAGGTCGACCAGTTTGACGATGGCCATGCTGCAGTTGTCACCGCTGCCGTTGGCGCGCTCCCGGGATTTTCTGATCAGCATTTCCGAGGCGCTTCGGGGCGAATTCATGGCGATTGCCGCACCCATTTCGGGTTCCAAAAAATAATGCCATAAACCGTCGCTGCAGAGCAGAAAGGCGTGTCCGGAGTGTAGCTTTGCGTGCGTACCGAAAGTGATGGTGGGTTCGCTTTTGTGGGAGCCCAGCGCACTGACCAGTACGTTCGAGAGCGGGTGATCTTTTGCTTCCTGCCGGCTTAGCTTGCCTTCGCTGACCAGTCTTTCCACATACGAGTGGTCAACCGTGCAGTGGATGCAGTTCGGCCCGTCAAACAGATACAGGCGCGAATCGCCGACATGGGCCCAGACGGCGCGCTGCTCCGGGCTGATGACCAGCGCTACGATGGTGCTGTGCGGTTCTTTTTCGGATGAGAAACTGCTCAGCTTGATGATGCTGTGGGCTTCATGCACGATTTTTCCCAGTAGAACTTCAATCGTTTCCATTCCAGGTGAAAATTCGTTGAATAACTGTTGTGCAGTATTAATGATCTGCTCTGCCGCCAATGCGCCGCCGGTACGTCCGCCCATGCCGTCTGCCAGCACTGCCAGCATGGTGCCAGGGGCTTTGGGGGCGGCAAACAGGGCGACCCGATCTTGCTGTTCCTGACGGTCGCCGATGTGTTGCCCGCTACCTGCTTCTAACTTGTATTGGCTCATGTGGTCAGGGTGGATTAAACTATTGGTTGGAGTGCTTTGGAGCGACAAATTCCTGCGCCAGCGAGTCTGCCGGAGTGGAGGGCAGGGCAAAATCGGGTACAGCGCACTATGGCATTCCCGGTCCAAGAGGCAAATTGTCGCGAACAGATTGGCCGTTAATATTACTGTATTGCAGCTTGGATATGCAATGATGGCGGTCAGATGAATTTGCAAATTTTTTTGTTGGGTGCCACTACATGACAACACCAATTCCAGAACTTAAGCAGCGCCGCATCATTGAACTGGAAGTCGAGCACCGTGATCTGGATACGCTAATTGATGCGCTGATTCTGGGCGGACTGCCTGACGAGTTGCAATTGCGGCGCTTGAAGAAGCGCAAGCTGCAATTGAAAGATCACATAACGCTGTTGAAAATTCAGCTTGTTCCCGATGTTCCGGCTTGATTGACGACCGTTATTTTCGGCGCTTCCACTTACTCTGAACGATTTAACCTCGTAAGCTATCTTGACTGAAGACTCAGCTGCAACGCAACACCAGGGCATGCATGATGCCGATATCGATCAGCTTTTCGGCCCTGCCGGGCGTCTGGGGGATGAGGTCGGCGGCTTCCGTGTGCGCCAGTCGCAGACCGAGATGGCGAAAGCGATTGCCAACGCGATTGCCGACCAGACTACCTTGATCGCAGAAGCCGGCACTGGCACCGGCAAGACCTTCGCCTATCTGGTGCCAGCGCTCTTGTGGGGCGGCAAGGTGATCGTCTCGACCGGCACCAAGAATTTGCAGGATCAGCTGTTTTTGCGCGACATTCCTACCGTACGCCGCGCGCTTAATGTACCGGTGTCAGTGGCGCTGCTTAAGGGGCGCGCCAATTATGTCTGCCATTATCATCTGGAGCGCACACTGGAGAATGGCCGCCTGACATCGCGCGATGACGTCGGCCATTTGCGCGCCATTTCGCGCTTCATGAAAACCACCATGTCGGGCGACAAGGCGGAACTGGCACAAGTGCCAGAAACCGCGCTGATCTGGAATTTGGTCACATCCACCCGTGAAACCTGCCTGGGCGCCGAATGCCAGTATTACCAGGATTGTTTCGTCATGAAGGCGCGCAAGGAAGCGCAGCAGGCCGATGTGGTGGTGGTCAATCACCATCTGTTCTTTGCTGATGTCGCGCTCAAGGACACCGGAGTAGCCGAATTGCTGCCGTCAGCCAATACCATCATCTTTGACGAGGCGCATCAGCTGCCGGATACCGCAACCTTGTTTTTCGGCGAGACCATCTCGACTTCGCAAGTGCTCGAATTGTGCCGCGACGTGCTGGCTGAGGGCTTGTCGCACGCACGCGACGGCGCCGAATGGGCCAAGGTCGTGATGCCGGTGGAGCGTGCCGCGCGCGATCTGCGGCTGGCATTTTCGCAGGATTTCGTGCGCCTGTCGGTGAGCCAGATTGCCGCATCGTCGGCATTTTTCCCGGCGCTGGAGACCTTGCGCACCGAGTTTCACGCGATGATCGAAACCCTGGAAGGCCAGGCCGAACGCGCCGATACCATTGAGCAATGTCGCATCCGGGCAATCGAACTCGGCGCCAGGCTGGATCAATGGAATACGCCGCAGGCGACGTCAGCCAAAGGCGCTGACGACAAATTCAATGAAGGCCAGGAATGCGTATTGTGGGTTGAAGCGTTTTCCTCGTCGCTGCAACTGCATCGCACGCCGCTGTCGATTGCGCCGATTTTCAACAAACAGCGCGAAGGCGTGCCGCGGGCCTGGATTTTTACCTCGGCCACCTTGGCGGTGAAAAACGACTTCAACCATTACGCTTCGCAAATGGGCTTGTGGAATGCGTCGGCGCAAACCTGGCCGAGTCCGTTCGATTACGCGCAGCAAGGCTTGCTGTATGTACCGAACCACATGCCGCAGCCGAACTCACCCGATTACACCGATGCGGTGGTTGATGCCGCGCTGCCGCTGATCGAGACTGCCGGCGGCCGCAGTTTCCTGCTGTGCACCACTTTGCGGGCAGTGAACCGTGCGGCGGAGCGCTTGCGCACCGAGTTCGAGCAGCGCCAGTTACCGTTTCCGCTGCTGGTGCAGGGCGAGGCCGGGCGTACCGAACTGCTGGAGCGCTTTCGCGCAGCCGGTAATGCGGTGCTGATCGGCAGCCAGAGTTTCTGGGAAGGTGTCGACGTGCGCGGCGAGGCCTTGTCGCTGGTGATCATCGATAAATTGCCGTTTTCGCCACCGGATGATCCGGTGCTGGCGGCGCGTATCGAAGTGATGGAAAAGAAAGGTTTGAACGGCTTCATGCATCACCAGTTGCCAGAAGCTATCATCACGTTAAAACAAGGTGCCGGCCGCCTGATACGCGACGAGGCCGATCGCGGGGTGTTGATGATTTGCGATCCGCGCCTGATTTCGAAGGCGTATGGCAAGCGCATCTGGCAAAGCTTGCCGCCGTTCAAGCGCACACGTGAATTAAGTGTCGCGCAATCATTTTTTACGATACCGCTTGAATAAAATCCGGCGAATTAAAAAATAGAAAACCAGGCATTGTGCCGCTGCACTATTTTTTAAAATCGCCAGTATATTAAAAACATTGCTCCCCATTTCAGCTTGAAGCGCGCCTGAGTGATTGCGGCGCCAACCGATGCAGGTCTGCGACGGCTTCATGCGGCTCCGGTGCGTCATAGCCGTGCAGTGCAACCAGCGGGACGATACACGCCAATTGCAGTTGTACTGACAGATTGTGGCGTTTATCACCGTGTGGCAAGTTCTCGGCGGCTTCGATGCCAGCAGTCAGATGGGTCAACGCTTCGCGGTTAGCGCCGAGTTGTGCATAGCGGGTGCCGGCTTGCAGCAACCATTGTGCGGCCGGATCCCATGCCGCTGCCTGCTGATAGTGGTAAGCGATTTGTTCCGGACGCAGACGATATTGCTGTGGGGTTTTTTCCAGTAGTTGTGCTGCCGCTAGATGGGATTGCTGCCGGTCAGCCGTCACCAGCGAGCGATAAACAGCTTCTTGCATTAACGCATGGCGAAAAACGAGCGTATTGGTTCCGGTTGTATCGGTCAATATGGAAGCATCCACCAGTTTTTGCAACTCGAGTGCACAATGGTCCTGGGTAATTCGGCACAACGTAGCGACATCGGCCGGCCTAAACTTCCGCCCCAATACCGCGGCCATTTGCGCGACCCGCCTGGCAGGGCCAAGCTGATCCAGCCGTGCCTGGAGGGCGGCATGTACATTGGCCGGAATCGTTCCCTCACTGTGTGCCAGTTCACGCAAAAAGAATGGCGATCCTTCCGCTTTTTCAACCCATTCTGCAATCCGCTGCAGATTGGTGCCGGACTTGGCCGTGATCTGTGCAAGTTCGGATGCGGCATCCGGTGCCAGCGGTCCGAGGGTCATGCAATGATCCGGGTTTGCTGTAGCGTCGAATGCATTGCGTGAAGTCAGTAGTAGCAAGGTGCTCTGGTGCCTGGCCTGGCGCATGCGCCTAATCAGTTCTAGTGTCGATGGATCGATCCAGTGCATGTCATCGACAATGATCATCAGCGGTGTCATGGTCGCCAACAGGATCAGCAGATGCAGCAGGCTGGAGAGCAGCTCTTCGCGCCGGGCAGTTTGCGCTGATTGTGCTGAATCGGATGTGTCGTCGTAATTCGGAAGGGCAAATAACAAACCCAGTTCGGCCGCATTCATGCTGCAGCCGACATCTGCCAGTGCGGGCATGAGCCGCTCAATTAACGCCGTCCCGGTTTGCGTCAAGCCAAAATATTCGCGCAGCCAGACTTTTACCGGGTACAGCGGCGTATTGCACAGATTCGATACACAGTGCAGCTTGATTACGAAGGCGCCAGCCTGCCGCGCCGTATCTCCCAGTGCATTAGCCAGGGTGGTTTTGCCAATACCCGCCTCGCCCCGCACGCCAAAGCAGACACTGTCGCCTGAGAGAGTCTGCTTCAGAGTTGCTTTCAACAAGCGCTGTTCTTCTTCACGACCAATGACTTTGAATATTTGCCGTGCCGAGGCGCCCCTCTCAACACGGTAAAGCTGAAAGGAACGCGACAATCCACGGAAAACATGACTACCAAGAGGGACCATATGAAAACGGTTTTGCGCTTCCCGCAGGCTGGTATTTACGACCAACTGGCCGGACTCGGCCACCAGGCAGATGCGCTGTGCTACGCGCGCCATTTCTCCTGAAATATCGGGGCGCTGCTGGTCGCACAAGGTGCGGCCCAAATGCGCTCCGAAGCGAAATCGCAAGCCGCGGCCGGCATACTCGGCTAACAGTACCAATCCGGCAATAATAGCCGTTGTTGGCGCACCCTCAAAAGCAACCGGATAACCGAAATATGCCAGCAATCCACCGGATGGCGCCGCAATAACCCTGCCTCCGTGCTCCGCCACCACCAGCTGGAACCTGGTAGTAATGGATTCGGGATAGCCATCTTCCGCATCATCATATTCACTCAGATTGTCCGCGCGGCCATAGATCTCGGCGCGTTCGCAGTACAGAGCTGTTGTGATACGCCATTCTCTTTCCTGCGTAATTTGTTTCACGTTCGTAGATGTTATTGCCTGACTGGTAGCGGCAGACAGGCGTGCCATGTGCGACAGGCGCACAGTTTCTTGTTCCGGCTGTGTGCCGATTTCCTGCGTCAGGCGTGCCGCAAAATGTTCGAATTCAGCTAGTGCTGCCGTGGTGCGCCGTGCGTCGATCAGGTAGCGCATCAGGCGACGGCATGCGCAGTCGTCATGCGGCATCAAATGCGTCAAGCGCCGGGCATGATGAATCCCCAGTTCCAGATGCCCATCGATCACCCTTTGCTCGGCCAGCGTTTCCAGCAAGCTCACCAGTTGCCGCAAAAGGGACTGACGGGTGTGGTCTAGCCATACTTCAAAATCGTCACAGTCTGGTAGCCAGAAACCAGTCAAAAAGCTCTCCTGGCATGCCTCAGCCACCGTTTCGCAGGCAGTCACATCGACTGCATCATTCATGTCAGAGCGCGTCATCGCTAAAAGCATCAGTGCGTCGACCGTCAAACAGCCACAGACGATACCAATTTGCTGACGATTTTGATGGAATAAGGCATCGCCGCACAAACGTCGCAAATGGAAAAAAGTATGCCGCAGGTTAAAACGTCCGGCATCCGCCTGCAGTTCCGGCCAAAGAAAATTTGCCAGCCATTCGCGCATGACCGGCTCCTGATTCAATGCCAGATAAGTCAGTAGCGCTTGTGCCTTCCCCGTCGGTATCGGCAGTTGCGTACCGGTAGTCGTCTCTGTTAGCGCGAAACTGCCAAATGTTTTTAAATGAAATAAGACGGGCATGAAGTTGGATTAGTGGG
>JBDSCZ010000022.1:0-6029 GCA_039920865.1 Burkholderiaceae bacterium | reverse complement strand
GCGCGCACCGCCAACGGTACGGCAGCCGTCTATCTGTGCGGTGGCGGTGCCTACAATGCGCAACTGACGGCGCAACTGGCCGCCGCACTGCAGATACGCAGACAGCGTGCGCGCGTGCTATCAACCGAGGCGTTGGGCGTAGCGCCCAACCAGGTCGAAGCACTGGCCTTCGCCTGGCTGGCAGAGCGCTTCCTGCAACGCCAGCCCGGCAACGTGCCAGCCGTCACCGGCGCCCGGGGCTTGCGCGTGCTGGGCGCACTCTATCCCCGCTGAAAAGATATCACATGACAATATACTGTTTAGTGTATTTTTATGATCACTTTAATTACATGCGGAATAATGAGTATTTTTCGACATACCCCGCTATTTTTTAAATAAATCGAGAAGATCGAAAACTGTTCCGGCATTAAAAAAAGACGCCATCGGCGTCCTTTTTTGCTTCTGTGCAGAACTCAGGCAGAAAATGAAGAACCGCAACCGCAAGTGCTGCTGGCACCCGGGTTTTTGATTACGAACTGAGCGCCTTCAAGGTCATCCTTGTAATCGATCTCGGCTCCGACCAGATACTGGTAGCTCATCGAATCGATCAGCAACTGCACCCCGTTCTTGCTCATTGTGGTGTCGTCTTCATTGACGATTTCGTCGAAAGTGAAGCCGTACTGGAAGCCCGAACAGCCGCCGCCCTGCACGAACACGCGCAGCTTCAGATCGGGATTACCTTCTTCTGCTATCAGGTCAGCGACTTTTTGTGCTGCACTGTCAGTGAAAATTATCGGCGCAGGCATTTCGGTAACTGCATTCATTTCAGACTCCTACTTAGGGACAATATAAAGTGATTATAGACGTTCACCGCAACTCATGCTTTGGACGCGGCCAGCTTGAGTAACGGCACCTCTGCCGGTTCACCGTGCGTCAAATTTCCGGCGATCAGCGCGCCGCCATGCATTTCCAGCGTTTTGTAAAACACATCGCCGGTTATGCGGGCTTTCGGCTGCAATTCAAGCAATTCGGTAGAATGCACTGCACCGACAATTTCGCCGTTAATCACCAGATGCCCGCCTCGTACCTCGCCGGTGATTCTGGCCAGTTCGGAAATCACCAGCATGCTGGCCTGGCCGGGTTCCGCAATCACGCTTCCGTTGACCTTACCGTCGATGCGCAAGCCGCCCTTGAAATGCACATCGCCCTCGATGCTGGCCGATACGCCGATCAGGCTATCAATGGTATTACTGGGTTTACGTTTGAACATCGCGCTATTCCTTTACAAATTGGCAGACTGATGGGCTCGAATTTTACCCTGATGCAATATCCGGGCTTCGACTTTTTCTACCGTTGCGCCGGCAGGCAAAGTCAGCACGCCATCAACGCGCTGATAATGCTTGAATTGCAGCGTGAAACTGGCAGCTTGCGCTGATTTTTCTTCCGGGTAAAGCAGCACCGACTTCTGACCCGCCAGCGCAATTGTCACGGCCAATTGCAACGCACCAGAAAAATCACGCAAAGCGCGGCCACCCTGCATTACCAGCAAGCGGTAGCGCAACTGTCCTGGCGCCGTCATTTCGAGCGTCAAGCGACGGATGCTGATACCAGCCGGACCGGTTGCCGTGGGCAGCAGACTCTCGAAAAAAGCCAGATCTTCTTTCATTTGCGCATTGCTGGTGCTCAGATTTTTTACTTGCAACGCCAGTTGCTGCTGTGCTGAACGCTCAATATTCAAGCTGGAATCGGCTGCATTGACTATCGCCGACAGGCGCTCGCGCTCGCCGCTCAACTGCCTGACTTGTTGCTCCAACTGGGCAATACGCTGCTTCGAAGCACCTGGGTCAAAGCCGGTAAAGCTACGCCCCAGATCGTAAGCCAGGAAAGCCGCGACGCCAGTCAGGGCGACCGCGATTATGACTATCAGGACTTTCAACGACCAGTGCAGTTGACGCTTGATGGTCATCTTCGGAGCTGACACCGACAGCAGCTTAGATCGCAGTTTACGTCTCACCGGGATGCGATCCCGATTGACGCAACAGCGGTCGGCTTAAGGCAATACAGGCACATGCAGCAAACCCGTGGTCTCAGCCAAATCGAACATCAGATTCATGCATTGCACCGCTTGCCCGGAGGCACCCTTGACCAGATTATCCTGCACCACCAGCACCACCACCATATCGCCGTCGTCAGGCCGGTGCAGCGCCAAGCGCAGCATGTTGGAGGCACGGGTCGAACGGGTTTCAGGATGGCTGCCGAACGGCATCACATCGACAAACGGCTCATCCCGATAGGCATCCTCGAACAGCGCCTGCAACGCAGTGTTCTCGATTGCCTTGGTCAGACGGGCGTACAGAGTCGAATGCATGCCGCGTATCATCGGCACCAGATGCGGCGCGAACAGCAAGCCGACTTTTTCCGTTGTCATGCGCTGCAATTGCTCCACCGTTTCCGGCGTATGGCGATGGCCAGAAGTGCCATAGGCCTTGAAGTTATCGCTGGCTTCGGCGAACAGGAAGCCAATTTCCGCCTTGCGTCCGGCACCCGAGACGCCGGATTTACAATCGGCGATCAGATGCGTCGGATCGACTACACCGGCCTTCAGCAAGGGCGCAAAACCCAGTTGCATGGTAGTCGGATAACAACCGGGATTGCCGACGATGCGCGCACGCTTGATCGCGGCCCGGTTCAATTCCGGCAAGCCGTAGGCGGCTTCCGCCAGCAGTTCAGGGCAACTGTGTGGCATGCCATACCATTTCTCGAACTGCGCGGTATCCTGCAGGCGGAAATCGGCGGCCAGATCGATCACCTTGACACCGGCATCCAGCAATTGCTGCGCCTGCGCCATGGCTACGCCGTGCGGGGTGGCGAAGAACACCACATCGCACTCGGTCAGGCGAGCTGTTTCCGGCGCCGAGAATGCCAGCGCTACGCGCCCGCGCAACGACGGGTACATATCCGCCACCGGCAAGCCGTCTTCCTTGCGTGAAGTAATGGCAGTGAGCTGCACTTGCGGGTGCGTCGCTAACAGGCGCAGCAATTCGACGCCCGTGTAGCCCGTACCGCCGACGATACCGACTTTGATCATGTTTTTTCCTGGCAATACTTGAACTTGATTTACTATTTTAACAGCCGAAACGCAAATCACCTCGCCCCGGGAAGAGCCGCCGGACCGGCTGAGAACATGGATTTCTCAGTTTTCCGGCGAAGCTGCGATAGCGATTCAGACCGAACGCCGACTGTCTGCGAGCCGGACTATCGACACTGTCAATTTTCCAGCACGTACTGCCCGGGGGCATCGGCCAGCACATGCTCGGGCAATATGGTCTCGGCCTGGATTTTTTTTGCGCTGGAATGCAGCGCCAGCCACTTATGCCAGTGCGGCCACCAGGAACCCTGCTCGGTTGTCGCCTGCGCCATCCATTCGTCCGGCCCCAGATAACTACCCGCTGGCCGCTGGCCCGGCATGAAGCGGAAACTGCGGCCTGCGTGGTCGGGCTCGGACACCACTCCGCTATTATGGCCACCGGAAGCAAGCACGAAATGCACTTCGTCGGAATCGACCAGAAAATGCATCTTGTAGACCGACTTCCAGGGCGAGACATGATCGCGTTCGGTACCAAACACGAACATCGGTTGCCTGATATTGCTCAGCGCAATCAAATGACCATCGACGCAGTAGCGGCCTTCGGCAAGATCGTTGTGTAAAAACAGGTGCCGCAGATACTCGCTATGCATCCGGTATGGCAGGCGCGTGGTGTCGGCGTTCCACGACATCAGGTCGTTCGGCGCGCGCCGCACTCCCAGCAGATACTCGCGCATGATGCGCGACCAGATCAAATCGCGCGAATTGAGCAGCTCGAAGCTGGCGGCCATTTGCGCGCCATCCAGATAGCCCTGCTCCCACATCAACGCGTCCAGCATGGCCAATTGGCTGTCGTCAATGAACAGGCCCAGCTCGCCTGGGTCGGCAAAGTCGGCCTGCGCCGCCAGCAGCGTGATGGATTGGATCGGCGCCAGCGCCGGCTGCGGGTCGCGCGCCAGAGCCGCCGCGCCGATCGACAGCAAAGTGCCGCCCAGGCAATAGCCGATCGCATGCAACGGCATACCCGGCTTCAGGTGCGCGACTGCCTCCAGCGCCGCGAACAGCCCCTGCGAAATGTAATCATCCATGCCCAAATTACGGCCCTCGGCGCCGTGATTCTTCCATGACATCATGAATACGGTATGACCCTGCTCGACCAGATAGCGCACCATCGAATTATGGGGCGACAGATCCAGGATGTAGTATTTCATGATCCACGACGGCACAAACAGAACCGGCTCCCGGAATACGGTTGCAGTCTGCGGCGTGTACTGGATCAATTCAAACATCGCATTGCGAAATACCACTTTACCCGGGGTAACCGCGACATCCCGCCCGACCTTGTACGGAGAATCTTCTTTTTGCGTACTGATGCCGCGCTTTTTATGTTTGCGCTTGGCGTGATCGTCCAACCAGTGATTCCAGCCCATCAATCGGTTATGGCCTTTCGATTCGATGGTGGCATGCAACACTTCCGGATTGCTTACCGCGTAATTCGACGGGGCAATAGCATCGAGTAACTGGCGCGCGGTAAAACTGACCACATGCTCATGATGCGGCGTAACACCGCGGATGCCGGTGGTGGCCTGCTGCCAAAATTCCTGTGTCTGCAAAAAAGATTTGGCAAACACGTTATACGGCCAGTGTGACCACTCTTCCCTGTTAAAGCGCGAATCGCTGTCCGTCACGCTGACCTGACCGGTTCCGGATGTGATCGCGCTGGACATGAAAGGTCCCCATTCTGCCGCTTGTTTCTTCAGCAAGGCCAACAGTTCTATGCGGTGTCCCGGCGACATTCCAAGTTGCAACATCCATTCCAGCATTGCCACTGACATGCTGGTAGGTGAGATGCCGCCGGTCAATTTCGCCAGTGCACTCTGATATATCAGGTCCAGGGTATTGGTGCCGGCCTGTTCGCTGCCATCGCTGCCCAGGTAGCACAGCTTTTTCGAAGACGCGACGTCCTGCTCCACAGCGACATCTGCCACCGATGCGATCGGCATGTTGCTATTACGGTTCAAATTCTTTTCAGTCGACTTCATATCCACCTCTCGATTACGTATTTTCCATTCTTACAAATATGCAGCCCCATCCCAATTGACATAAATCAAATGAATCGGCAATTGTCGGCACAATGCTTTAACTTAGCAATCTGTCCACGAAAAGCACGAAAATTTTCAGTGCAATGTCAACTTGAAAATCATGCTCCGACGCTGAATTGCTGCACGAGTACAACATATTGATTTATTGCGCGTTTTTGTGTTTTGCGTGGGCCAATCTCGGTTGTTAGTTTTATTCGTGCCGAAGCGCCTCGATCGGGTCCAGCCGTGCCGCGCGGCGGGCTGGAAAGTAGCCGAACAGCACGCCAATCCCGGCCGAGAATACAAACGACATCAGGTTGACCGTCGAGTTGAACAGGTAGGGCACCTGCATCACCTGCGCCAGCACGATCGAAGCCACGGTAGCTAGCACGATGCCGATCACGCCGCCGAGCGCGGCAAGCACTACCGCCTCGATCAGGAATTGCAGCAGCACATCGCGTTCCAGCGCGCCGATGGCCAGCCGCAAGCCGATTTCACGGGTGCGCTCGGTGACGCTCACCAGCATGATATTCATGATGCCGATGCCGCCCACCAGCAAGCTCACTGCGGCCACCGCGCCGAGCAGCGTGGTCATCACTTTGGTGGTGCCGGAAAGGGTTTCGGCCAACTGCTTGGTGTCGAGCACATTGAAATTGTCGTCATCCCCCGTGGCCAGTTTGCGGCGCTCGCGCAGCAACTGCGTCAGGCTGGCTTTCAGGCGCGTGCTATCACTGCCGTCCTTCATTGAAACCAGCAACGTGGCGACTCTCTGGTTGCCGCTCACACGGCGCTGCAGCGTACGCAGCGGCACCAGCACCATATCGTCCTGATCATTTCCCATGGCGCCTTGCCCCTTGGATGCCAACACGCCCACCACATCACAG
>JBDSCZ010000021.1:0-6287 GCA_039920865.1 Burkholderiaceae bacterium | reverse complement strand
TCGTTCATGCGCTGGCTGCGGCTGATCAAGCCTGCGCGCCATGCATCGTCGCTGGGCGCAAGGGTTTGATCAGCCGATGATGGCAGCGATCGCGGCGCTGGCACGGTCAGGCTGAGCGCCTGGGTAATTTTTTCCAGCAGCACTTTGCCGTCGAACGGCTTGGTCAGATACGCATAAGCACCGCGTGCGGTAGCTTCGACCGCATCCGGGATGGTGCCGTGCGCGGTCAGCAGGATCACCGGCAGCGCCGCATGCTGGGCGCGGATTTCATCGAACAGCGCCAGTCCATCGCGGTCCGGCAAGCGGATGTCGCTGATGACCAGGGTCGGCAGCTCGATCGCCAGCCGCTCCAGTGCCGCTTCGGCGCTATGCACCGCAGTGACCCGATAGCCGGCAGCGGTCAGTCGCATCGACAGCAGGCGCAGCAGGTCGGGGTCATCGTCGACCAGCAGAATATGCGCGGTCATGGCGCTGCCTTCATCAGCGGCACTGCCGCTGTGCCGCTGGGCCGGGCTGGCAGCGTGCGTTCGATCGCCTTCAGCGCTTCCAGCTTCTCATTGAGCTGCTCGGTACGGCGCTGGCTGTCCTTGGCCTGCTGATTGACTTTATCGACTTGCTCGCCGAGACGGTGCATTTCGGCGTAGTTGGCAGCAAGCATCCTGGCCAATGGCTTGATGCGCAATGCATCCGGCTCGGGCGACTTGACGATGCCATCGATCAGAGCCTGGGCACGCGCCAGATCGTCGTTGTCATGGTTCGAGGCCAGCAGCATCGATTTTTTCAGCGCAGACTGCGCGAATTGCGCGTTTTTGGGCTGCGCGTTCAGGACGGCCAGTTCCTTTGCCAGTTCGGCCGGCGTCAATCCGCGCAGCCACTGATGGTAGGCCAGCAACGCATTGATCTCCTCGGGCGCATCGGGCACATTGGGCACATCGGGCGCGGGACGCAAGGCGATCAGCGGAATCGGTTTTTCGGCCGGCTCAGGCGCCGGCTTCGGCGCTGGCGCGGTGGCGCAGGCAGCCAACAGGGCACAAAACAAAGTGAGAAAAATTTTAGTCTTCATGAGGTATCTGAGGTTGTGTATTAAAGAAGGGTTCAATGGCATGCGCAGGGACAGCGCACCAGCGAGGCTTCGAAACATTTCTTATATTCGGTATGTATATTTAATATCGCAACAAACATATGCGGCAAATACTATGAAAATGGCAATACTCCCTATTTTTATAAAATTCGTCGGAGTGCCGATCCGGTTCGTGCTGGTCATTTCTGCGGTTGGCACTGGATGTCAGTGCGGTAGTTCAATGCGGAAATGTGCGCCCCCTTGATGCGCCAAAAGCCGCACCGTGCCGCGATGGGCGACCACGTATTCATGCACGATCGACAGGCCGATGCCGTTGCCGCTGCGCGCCCCGGCCGGCTGGCGCACACCCTGATAGAACGGTTCGAATATGCGCGCCGCGTCAAGCGGCGCAATGCCAGTGCCCTGATCGATGCAATCGACCGTGATGCCATCGGGAGTGGCGCCCAGCACCAAGCGGATGATGCCGCCGTACGGACTGAAACGGACCGCGTTCGACAGCAGGTTTGCCAGTGCCACCTGCAGTTTGTCAGGATCGACGATTACCAACCGATCCGGGCCGATAACCTCGATTTGCAGATCGCGTGCTTGCCATTGCAGACGCTGGAAATCGATTACCTGCTGCAGCAAAGCGCGCAGTGCGGTCGGCACGCAGTGCAACTGCTGGGCGCCGAATGCGGCCGCATTGTAGCGCAGCAAATCCTCGATCTGGGTCTGCAGTGCGATCGTGTTCTGGCGCAAAATGCCGGCAATTTCGCGCTGATTGTCCGACAGCGTGCCGGCCACTTCTTCTTCCAGCAGCGCGACGCCTTCACGCAAGGCGGCTAGCGGAGTTTTCAGCTCATGCGAAATATGGCGTAAAAAGCGCGCCTTGTCGGCTTCCAGATCGGCCAGCCGCTGGCGCAACCAGTCCAGCTGGCGGCCGATCCGGCGCAGATCGGCCGGCCCGTGCACCTCGATCGCCTGATCGAAGCGATTTTCGCCCAGGCGGCTGATCGCGGCTTCAATCCGTGCCAGCGGGCGCGACAGCCATAGTCCGAAACTGAACGCAAACAACGCAGTCAGCGCGATGGCGCCGATCACCTGCCCTTTCAAGGCGCGGCGCTGCTGCTCAAGCTCGCTCAGCAACGCGTTGTTGCGGCGTTCGACTTCCAGTTTGCTCTCCCGCGACAAGCGCTCGTTGATGGCTGGCAAGAGAACAAAAACGCGCGCCAGAATTTCCTGATTCTGCTCGCGTAGCATCGGATCGCTCTGCAACAAGGCCGAAACCGTTTTGCTGTGCGATTCCCAGGCATCGAACTCACTTGCCGGCACCTTGCGCAACTGGAGCGCGAGCGCATGCAATGCCTCGCGCGCTTCGGCCTGGGCTTCGCTGTAACGGGTCCGAAAGGCCGGGTCGTTGAGGACCAGAAACTGGCGCGCACTACGCTCCATCGCGATCGTCCGTTCCGCCAGTCGCTGTGCGTTTTCAGTCAGTTGCACCGCATCCTGCGCCGTTTGGCGGCTATGAACGGCCAGCCGCTCCAGCGTCAACAACGCTTGCACCGAGGTCGCGCTCAGGAGCGCCACGATCATCAGGAAAGCGGCTAACAGTAGTTGGCGAAACGACAGCTTGGAAAAAATCACTATGCATTCTTCATTGGTTGTGCCGCAGATGCAGCTTGATATTGGCCGAGATCAACGAATTTAGCTGGAATGGCTATGCGCAAACGTGCTTGCTGAGTGTTGGTGCCTGGTCCATGAAAGACACGAAAAGCACGAACACTGCCCACAACCCGGAAATTATATAAAAACCTGATTAGTTACATACCTCAGACACAGCGTTACACGCTCAAAAAAACCCCGTCGTCCCCGCGAAGGCGGGGATCCATGCACCGGTGATTCAGCGTGCGATGTATGGTTTCCCGCCTTCGCGGGAATGACGATACTGTGAATTCTGCTCTTAGTCTGCGGTTGGTAGCTAATCAGGTATAAAAATAGGGAGTATCGTAATTTTCTCGGTACTTCGTGCATATTTTCATTGCGTGAATAAAATATACTCTGGCTAACTTGATTTTAATGCCGGTAGCGCAACCCGATTTGCGAAGACGGATTTTTTCATATTTTTCGTGGACTACGCTGTGCTTTGATGCGGTTGCCCTGGCAAACCGCACAGCTCTGCTGCAGCGGTTCGAGGGCAATTCGACACTCAAGTTCAACTTAGGCGTGTTGCAAGCCACAATCGGGCATCGTGGCGCTCGCAACTGGCTGCAACAGCAATAGCGCAAAATCTGCCACTGGCAGAGGGCGTCCGAACAGATAGCCCTGATAAGCGTGACACCCTTGCGCAGCGAGGCAGTCGCGCTGCTCAAGGGTTTCCACGCCTTCCGCAATAACCGCTAAGCCCAGACTCTGGGCCAAAGCAACAATGGTGCGGGCGATCGCGGCATCGTTGGGGTCGGTCAGCAAGTCGCGCACGAAGGACTGGTCGATCTTCAGTTGATCGAGTGGCAGGCGTTTCAGGTAGGACAGCGATGAAAAACCGGTGCCAAAGTCGTCCAGCGAGAAGCTGATGCCGCGGGCTTTTAGCGCCAGCATCTTGGCAACGATCTCCTCCACGTTATCGAGCAGCAGGCTTTCTGTCAGTTCCAGCTTGAGCCGGTGCGGGTTCGCGCCGCTACGGTCGAGCACCGCCAGCACCTGCCCGACAAAATCCGGCCGGCGAAATTGCATGGCGCTGACATTGACCGCTATCCCAAGGTGCGCGGTGCCAGGTTGCGCGGCCCAGGCCACCAGCTGATCACAGGCGGTTTCCAGCACCCACAGGCCCAAGGGCAGGATCAATCCGGTTTCCTCGGCCAGCGGAATAAAATCTGCCGGGGACACGATGCCGCGTTGCGGATGCTGCCAGCGCAGCAGCGCCTCGGTCCCGGTGATGCGGCCTGCGGCATCGACCTGCGGCTGGTAATACAGCAGGAACTGGCTCTGCTGCAAGCCTTCGCGCAAGTCCTTTTCCAGTACCGCGCGGGCGGTAATGGTCGCCTGCATATTGGGATTGAAGAAGCGCAGCGCGTTGCGGCCCGCTTTCTTGGCCTCGTACATCGCAAGGTCGGCCTGTTTCATCAGCTCGTCGGCACTGCTTTGGTGGCCATTGAACAAGGCCGCCCCTATGCTTGCCGTATTGTGATATTCCTGATGCGCCAGATCGTACGGCAGGCTCAGAGCCTTGAGTATTTTATCGCCGACCGCCTCGGCCTGGATCGCCGCTTCATTCGCGTTCTCGTTCAATTCTCCGAGCACCACCAGGAACTCATCGCCGCCCAGTCGGGCAATGCTGTCGCCTTCGCGCACGCAACCAGCCAGGCGCTGGGCAACCTGTTGCAACAGCAGGTCACCTTTGTCGTGTCCGAGGGTATCGTTAAGCATCTTGAAATTGTCCAGGTCGATGAACAGTAACGCGCCTTTGCGATCGCTGCGCGCGCTGGAAGCGAGCGCCTGCTGCAGACGGTCGAGCAGCAGGCGGCGATTGGGCAAACCGGTAAGCGGGTCGTAGAAGGCCAGGTACTCAATCTCTTCTTCCGCCGCCTTGCGCTGGCTGATGTCGGTGAGCGTGGCAACATAATGGGTCAGCGTCCCGTCGACATCAGTGACCGCGGTAATCGTCAGCCACTCGGGGTTAACGTCTCCGTTCTTGCAACGATTCCAAATCTCGCCGCGCCATGATCTGGAGCGTTGAATGCTCTCGCGCATCGCCGCATAGAAATTGGCGTCGTGGCGGCCCGAGATCAGGAAGTCCGGGGTCCGGCCGATCGCGTCTGCAGCGGTATAGCCGGTGATCGCGCTGAAAGCCTGATTGGTGCGCAGGATCACGTTCTCGGCATTGGTAATGAACATGCCTTCCTGCGACTCGAAGGCGATGGCGGCGATGCGAAGATCGGCATTGGCTGCCTGTGCGCACTGCGTCGCAATAAAGAGCTGTTCTTGGGTGATCGTTTGCAGGGCCACGAACTGGGAAAAGGCTTCCGATAAGCGGTCGGTTTCCTTGCAGCTTTGGTGCAATGGCGGCGGATGCGCCAGTGTTCGGGTGGATTTTAAAAAGTCCGTCAGTATTTCCAGCGGGCGCGTAAAACGCCGCACGATGAGGACGATCACCGCGATGGCCAAGAGCAACGATAGGGCGGTAAGCAGCGTCACCCGCAGACGCAATTTATCTACTGCCGCAAGGGCTTCATTGGAAGGCAGGAAAGCGGCCAATACCCAACCGGCATGCGGAAGTTGTTTAAAGCTGAATAAACCTTTAAGCCCCTTGCTGTTGACGCCCTCCACGGTTCCTTCGAAGTTTTCGTTCAGGGCGCGATCCAGCGCCGGATTCACGCCAGGCGCTGCAATCGATGTCAGTACCCTGGTGGGATCCGGGTGCATGATCGTCAGCCGTTGCGGACCTACCAGATAAAAGTAGCCCGTTTTTCCCACCCGAGTGGTGAACAGCGGCTCGAGCAGTCGTGATTTATGCAGGTTTACTACGCCCCCCAGAATCCCAATCAGCTTGCCCGCGACATCGCGGATCGGAACCGCAATCACGATGATCGGTTTCCTGGTTGCCTTTCCCAGAATCGGCTTGGAAACGGTGGTCTGTCCTTTCTGGATCACGCGTTGAATGTAATCGCGCTCCGTCATGTCCAATCCGCGCCGTCCAGGCGCGATCGGCCAGTCCACCAGCAGCACGCCTTGCGCTGAAAACAGGTACAAGTCTTCGATCAGGGTAGAGAGCAGCGGCGAGTCGCGAAAGTAGCGCTCGGCATCTTTGTCGCTGTTTAGCGCAGCCAATGGAAACTTGCTGGCCATGGCCTCCAAAGTAGCGATGCGCATCAGTAGCTTGTCGTCCAGTTCGGTCGCTACCCGGCCGACCAGAACCTCAAGCTGCCCCGACAGGCTGTGTTTCAACTCGTCGCGTGCAGCAGAAAACAGCAATAATGCCTGTATCAGGAGTATGCCGCTCAACACCAAGCCGGCAGCCAATCCGATCTGGGATCGGAGGCTGAACTGTCTGAATGTGATGCCGGGCCGGGTGACGAACGTCGATAACTGTTGGCGCAAATCCGATTTACCGCCTGGGTGCCGGAATTGCGTTGCCCCGGGCATCGGGTTTGGAACATTGCCGGTATTGGGATTGTCAGTATTTGGCATGAGTCAGTACAGTTTCGGCATCTGCCTGGATGATCATCAATTT
>JBDSCZ010000020.1:0-27077 GCA_039920865.1 Burkholderiaceae bacterium | reverse complement strand
GATCCCCGGTGCTGATATTTAACGGCCCGACAGTACCACCGGAGGTAGGAAGATTTCCACTCGCGTCAACCGCATATCCGGTCAGGCGCGCACCGTTCGCATTGACGATGTCGCCATTCTTATTCAGCTGAAACTGGCCATTGCGCGAATAAAATTCTGTGCCATTTACGTCCATCCTAAAAAAACCGTTGCCATTGATCGCAATATCCATCGGATTATTCGAGGCAGTGACGTTGCCTTGGGTAAATTGCTGCACTACTGCGTTGAGCTTGGTGCCGATGCCGATTTGGGAAGCGCCTGCACCCGTCAGCGAGTTTGCGAATACATCGGCAAATTGCGCCTGCGACTGCTTGAATCCGACCGTGCTCGAATTCGCTACGTTATTGCCGATGACTTCGAGGTTTTTTGATGCCGCGTTCAGTCCGCTTAAGCCTTGCTGGAAACTCATTTTGCACTCCCTGTATTCGTAATTTTCACAACCGGCTTAAAGAATCTGGCGTACATCCGCCATGCTGACCGAGCCCATTCCCTGCAGATTCAGCAATACGCCTTTTGCACTGGTGCTAACGCTGGCAACGCCGCCGACAGCAAGCGCTGTAACCGTCACGCCCTGCCCTGCGCGGGTGGCGGTCGCTTCAAATGTATAAGTGCCGTTTGCCAGAGTCGTGCCATCGCTACCCATGCCGTCCCAGGCCAGCGGACTGACGCCGGCATCCATCGCACCCAGGCTGATGGTATCCACGACTTTGCCGGTGGCATCCTTGACGGCCAGCTGCACACTATCGGCAGGCGTTGCAAGTTCCAAGCCCATCACTGCCTGGCCTTCGTTCAGGAATAGCGTCTTCCCGGGCACCATGACGCCGCGCCCGATCATGCTGGCCGCCTGCAACGACTGGCTGGATTGATAGCTGCCGATCAAACTCTCGAGTGTCGCGTTCATCTTGTCGATACCGGTCACCGTCGATAACTGGGCTAACTGGCTGGTCACTTGCGCATTGTCCAAAGGATTCAGCGGGTCCTGATTTTTCATCTGCGCCACCAACAACTTCATGAAACGGTCCGATGTCGCATCGACGCCGCTAGCGCTTGCAGTGCTTTTTGTGCCATTCATCTGAGCCAGCAGCTCAGGTGAGGCCACATTATTTTGTACGGTACTCATGATGTTCCCTGTTATTGACCGATGGTGAGTGTTTTCAGCAACAAGGTCTTGGCTGCATTCATGGTCTCTACATTGGTTTGGTAGGAACGCGATGCGGACAGCATGTTCACCATCTCGTCCACCGCATTCACATTGGGCATGGCCACATAACCTTTTTCGTCCGCCATCGGATGCTTCGGATCAAAGACCATTCTGGGCGGGGAATTATCCTCGACAATCTGCTGCACCTTGACGCCGCTGGACTCCAGATTACCCACCGGCGTCGCGCTGAACACGACTTGTTTTGCCTTGTAGAGTTGCCCAGTTGCACTGGCGGTACTGTCTATATTGGCAAGATTGCTGGAAACCACATTGAGCCGCTGTGCTTGCGCACTCATTGCCGATCCGGCGACATTAAAAATATTAAATAAGGACATATTGGTTACCCTTGAATGACAGTCAGCATTTTTTTGATTTGCGCACTGATCATGGTCAAACCAGCCTCGTAACGGATTGCATTATCGGCAAACTGATTCCGTTCAACATCCATATCCACCGTATTGCCATCAATGCTGCCCTGTTGCACGGTGCGGTACAGCAATGGTGCGCCACCGAGACAGTCAGCCTTGCCGGAAAGATGTGCAGCATCGGTCTTTACAAGCCCCGCAGCGGCTGTGCCACTGCTTGATAACGCGCTCTTCAGCGCGCTTGCAAACTCGATATCGCGCGCCTGATAGTTGGGTGTATCGGCGTTTGCAATGTTTGACGCCAGCAATTGCTGCCTTTGCGCGCGCAAACTCAGTGACGCTTCATTGAAGCTTAAATAATTGTCAAGCTTTCCAACCATCATCATCTCCGTCAAATATCGTACTGGATGTCGATCACACCTTTTGATCGTCACAATATTACATGATGGCATGCAACATCAATCAGTCGATATAGAATAAAAAGAGCAGCCTTCTCTTCCATTTAGTCGAATCGGCTGGAACCCACCATGCAGTTAAAATAGCGAGACACCTGTTTTTGGACAAATCGCTAAATATGCGCCAAACACGCTATTGGCAAGAAGCTCACTTCTGCAGCCCATTTGATCGGAATATTATAGTGGAGTATGCTCAAATTTCACTATGTTCACGCAATATTTTATTGCATTATTAAAAATACATGCCCATGTATAAATTCTTGAAAAATATACAACGACCTGCCTTGGTGATTGAAAACTTGATGCAAATTACAACCCGCCAAGTTTCCCATCAGCCGCAAACACATATATTTGAATGAAAAAATTAATCGCCTTACTTATATTGCTTTTGCCTGTCACCACGGCAATCGCGCAAGCCAATAATCAAATTCAAAATCCAGCTGTCACGCGGCAGGCAATCAAGCATTTTCTGCAAGCGCAAACTGCCGGCCTGCCCGGCAAGGCAGAAATTACCGTAGGCCAGATTGATCCGCGCCTGTCAATGACGGCCTGTGCCGCGCGGGAACCTTTCATTCCGCGGGGCGGCAAGGTTTGGGGTAAGACTACTGTGGGCGTAAAGTGCACTGCGCCTGAGCCATGGACTATCTATGTCCAGGCCAACATTGCCGTTATAGCCGACTACATCGCGACTTCAAAACCCATCTCGCAAGGTCAAATTATCGGCACCGACGAAATTGCAGTTTTGCAGGGCGACTTGAGCTTGCTGCCACCTGGCATCATTACCGATGCGGCACAGGCGGTCGGCAAGAGCAGTGCTGTATCGATTCCAGCCGGCACACCGTTACGCCAGGATTCCTTGCGTAACCTGCCCGCAGTCCGGCAAGGACAGATCGTACGCCTGGTGTCAGAAGGTGCCGGCTTTCAGATCAGCAGCGAAGGCAAGGCACTTAATACGGCAAGCGAAGGCCAGCCGGCACAGGCACGAACCCAATCCGGTCAAACGGTCAATGGGATAGCCAGAGAGGGTGGCATAATTGCGGTTTACTAGCCGTCTATAAACTTGCGCCAAGCCAGCGCGAGCAGTTGATCAGCAATCAGGTGTCCAGACAAGAATCTGCTTCAACGCCAAGTCAAATAAACTGGCCGCATAAAGCTGGCACGATTAAGCTATCTCAAATGCTAAAGTTTATAGCAGCAGGACCGTTACTGGCTTATAGCAGGGGCTAAATTGCCCTAATCAAACAAGGGCAATATCGTGAAAATTGATGATACAGTCAAAAAAAATGCCGGACTAGCTTCGTCGCAAATTATCGGACGCCCGGAAAAGAATGCTGATACCGGAAATGTTGTCAAAACAACCTCCGATAGCGTGCATCTGTCCTCGCAACTGCAAGCGCTGGAGGGTCAACTTGCCAGCGGTAGCGTGTTTGACGCAAAAAAGGTTCAGGAAATCAAACTGGCCATCACAGCCGGTCATTTTGAAGTCAATGCTGAAAAGGTAGCCGACGGGCTCATTAAGGAAGTCAGCGATTTGCTTACGGCAGGCAAGAAATGATATGACGAGCCCGACCGCTACCTTACTTGACGAACATGCCGCAATTTCCAGTCTGATACGGTTACTTCAAACCGAGCAGGATAAATTAACTGCTGCAGATATTGATGAATTACCCGCGGTAACTACAGAGAAAGCAGTGATCGTCGCCAGGATGTCTGGGTTGGCAAATCAGCGTCAACTCGCACTGATGGCGGCAGGACTCTCGCCGGAACAAAATGGCATGGACCAATGGATCGCACAGACTAGCGACAACGCGGCGCGCTCGCTGTGGCAAGAACTGTTGTCTCTGGCCAGATCAGCCGAAGAATTAAATCGAATCAATGGCAAACTCATCAATCAACATGCCACTCACAACCAGAATGCACTAGATATCCTGCAAGGGGTCCCGGTTGGCGGAAATTTTTATGGCGCGAATGGAAAATCAATGACAAAGCCCCCATCAGGCAAGCTGATTATTGGCTAATTTGACATCCTCTTGCTCAGAATTTGCTTCAACCCGGACTAATTGCCATTGACAGGAACTTCCGTAATCGGATACTGCATCGCAGACAGAATAGTGACGGTAACCCGTCGGTTTTTTGACCGCCCCTCCGCCGTGTCATTTTTTATTATCGGTCTGGTCGGTCCATAACCGACTGCGGTCAGGCGCGTCTCCTCAATACCATTTTCAATAAATAGCCTGACAACACTGCTGGAACGCACGGCTGATAACTCCCAGTTGGATGGAAATGCGAGGTTGCTGATAGGCAGGTTATCGGTATGCCCTTCAACCTGTATCGCATGTGTATCATCTTTAAGAACCGTTGCGACCGCTTTCAATGCCTGCCCTGATTCCTCGGTAAGTTTGGCGTCTCCCTGGGAGAATAAAACACTGGCATTTATTTCCACGCTAACACCAAGACTGGTTTGTGCAACACGCACCTTCCCTTCCTGAATAAGTGGCGCAAGCACTTTCAATATATCCCGCGCCATTGATGTCATCTTCTCACGCTCACGGCGTATGGTTTCATTGCGCCGTGTGTTTTGGCTAGTATGACGATTGGGAATTGGCAACGCTGCAGGCGGCTCCACGACAGCACCGGGCACAACGGACACACGCCCGAAAGCGTTACCGAGCGCATTGGAAAGAACACGATATTTGCCCTCGTTGACAGAAGATATCGCATACAACACCACAAAAAGAGCAAACAACAGCGTGATGAAATCCGCATACGAGATCAACCAGCGATCGTGATTGTCCAATTCCTCCTCGTATTTTTTTCGAGCCATATTATTCGATTGCGCTGCTTATATATCTGTATGTTTTGAAGGACTCGGCCTACCCGTCATGCGCAATGCACAATCATGAATGCATCGGCTTATTTCAAGTATCCTTCGATCCGCTCCTCGATGACCCTTGCATTGTCGCCGGCGGCAATATCCGAAAAAACCTCAGTCAACATTTCACGGCGACGCACTTCATCGCCTAACAGTGTCTTGAGCTTATGACCGATTGGTAGAAAAAACAGGTTGGCAAGGCCTACACCGTAAATAGTTGCAACAAAAGCTACTGCAATTCCGCTGCCAAGCTTGCTCGGATCAGAAAGATTTTCCATAACATGAATCAAACCCAGAACGGCACCCAGAATTCCGATTGTGGGCGCATAGCCCCCCGCGGCCTCCCAAATTTTGATTGCCTGGCGTTCGAGCATCTCATAAGCTGAAATATCACATTCCAGAATTTCACGTATCTTGTCAGGTTCGAACCCATCAATAACCAGTCGCAATCCCTTTATCACAAAAGCATCGGTAGCTTCATCCATGTAAGGTTCAAGTTTCAAATAACCCTCACGTCTTGCTATGGCACTCCAGATGTATATATCACGCGCCATTGCCTGCCGATTATCTTTGGGCGGGGAGAAAATAAGTTTGATCATCTGGACGCCGCGTAAAAAACTTGTCAAACGCGTTTGCAGCAGAACCGCCCCGAGTGTACCGATGACGACAATCACAAATGCAGCCGGCTGTATCAGTGCATTGAGGTTTCCACCCTCCAGCATTTGCCCAAAGATAATTCCGGAAAATGCCAGTAGTAGACCCGCTAGGCTACCCCAGTCCATGCCGCATCCTTAAGTGTTGACCTTAATCTGGCAACGGCCTGACTGTGCAGTTGGCACACGCGAGACTCGGAAACACCCATTACCGCACCAATTTCTTTCAAATTCAACTCCTGCTCGTAATACAGTCCCATCAATAATTTTTCTCTTTCCGGGAGTCTTCCAATCGCGCCAATGACCGCCGAGCGAAAATCATCATCAAGTAAATTTTTTAATGGGTCATTGGAACTATCGGAGCAATGACGATCAAGGAAATGATCGCTATTTTCCTTATCATGAAAATCCTCATAATAAATAAGCTGATGCCCGCCCCCTTCGCCCAGCATTTTCTGATATTCAGCCAAAGGAAGTTGCAGTTGCCGGGCAACTTCAGATTCGCTTGGCGCATGACCAAGTTGTTGTTGCAATGCACTCATGGCTACTTCTATCTTGCGCATATTCTGTCGCAAGCTACGTGGCAGCCAGTCGCTACTGCGCAACTCGTCAAGCATTGCGCCGCGAATCCTTTGCACTGCATAAGTCTCAAATTGCGCACCATGGCTTGCTTCATAACGACCAATGGCATCAAGCAGGCCAATCATCCCTGCCTGTATCAGGTCATCTACCTCCACACTTGGCGGCAATCTTGCCTTCAAATGGTGCGCTAGTCGCTTAACCAGTGGGGCATGTTGCGCAAGAAGATGGCTTTTATCTGTTTTCCCTTGAACCGTGTACATATTCAAGTTCCGAGAGTCGCGCCAGAAGTTGAAAACGCACGCGATCCTTTATGGTCAACGGGTGAAATGACAAAACGGCCGGCCAATCGCCTGAATGCAACAGAAGCACCCGCAAGCGGATAGGCATCAACCACAGAACGGCCGAGACGCGTGGCACGAATGAGGTGTTCATCCGCCGGCACCGATCCCATTGAATTTAGTTGTATGGCCAAATAACGGCTGGCAGCTTGCGCCATATTGCCATAAACAACGTTGGCTTCTTTTTCTGACGCGCCTGTGACCAGAACACTGAATGGACGCCGCCCCAACCGTGCGCTTAATCGTTTAATCAGGCTATAAGCCATCTTGATTGAAGTGGGGTTAGTCGAAACTTGCACCACAATTTCACTCGATGCCATTGCCGGTGTCGGAAACAAATCATCCGCATCCAGCTCACCATCCACGACGACAATGTCCGACTGCGCAACCAGTGCATCAAAAGCAGTGGCAACATTACTGACGTCATCCGAATTATATTTACCGCAATAGAAACGCTCGTCAGCTAATCTGGCCAATCCGAAGCCTTGCGTCATGGGACGGACAATCTCTGCGATGTCACATTTTTTTCGTGCCGCATCGAGCAAGGTGACGTTGTCAGACAACCCCAGCCACGATCCGATACCTTCTGATTCAATACATGCGTCCAGCAGCAATACGCCGCTACCAGCGCCGACCAGTGACGCACCGAGATTTACCAGCATTGCGCTTTTGTCTTCTCGATCGGTGGCTGACAAAAAGGTGACGATGCGCGGCTTTGGCCCTGCCAGCATACGCCGCAGACCCTCTGCCTGATCGAAATTGAAGTTAGCCAAGGTTCACCTCACGCAGGGTCTTGTCGTTCAGAGGGCGAGAGGCATGCGCAACAACAAACGGTAATTCTGCATCCTGAAACTGAAAATGAGCAGTTTCGCGTTTCAATTTAAACGCACGATCGATCAGGTACAGCGGATTGGCCAAATGCAGGTCTTCCGGTACACGCTGTCCGTTTGAAACGTAATACAGATTTAATTTCTGGCGAATAACTGCATCCAATACGCTGCCTATGGTTGCAGCTTCATCAAGCTTGGTAACGATGCAGCCAGCCAGTCCGCCGCCTTTGTAAGCACGGATTACTTCATTGAGAGTTTCACCTGTCGAAGTCGCATTGAGGCACAACAAACGCTTAACATCTGCACCGGCACCAGAAAGCATCGCAACCTGTTCCGCCACCATCTGATCGCGCTGACTCACCCCGACAGTGTCAATAAGCACCGTGTGTTTGCTTTTCAGCTCTTTCAAAGCAATGCGTAAATCTGCCTCATCCCGTACCGAATGCACAATCACGCCAAGAATCTTGCCGTAAATACGCAGTTGTTCGTGACCGCCGATACGATAGCCGTCGGTTGTGATCAAGGCGAGCGATCCGGTACCATGACGCATGACACAACGGGCGGCAAGTTTAGCCGTAGTAGTTGTTTTCCCCACGCCCGTTGGGCCGACCAATGCATAAACACCACCTTTTTCAAGGATTTCGTTTTCATTGGTCATGGACGTGACATTACGTGCCAAGATCGATTTTACCCACTGCACGCCTACTTCAGGCTTGTCTGTAGCTGGGGATTTTTCGGTTAGATAGCGAGCGAGACTAGCGCTGAAGCCTGCCGCCAGCAGTTCACGCAAGATCACGGATCTGACAGGTTCACGCTTTTGCAGTGTGCCCCAGGATATTTCTGCCAGCTGGGTTTCCAGCATGCCGCGCATCGAACGAATTTCGCTCATTACTTCCAAGTGCTCGTTGGCAGCAGCGCTCTTGGCAAGCGACATTTCGCGCATCATCTCCAGCGCATCAGCCAGGCCAGAATAATTATCGGGCTCGATGCTGGCCTGCATTGCAAGCGGAACCTTGATTGGCAGATCGGGGGCAACCTCGATTGGCTGGCGCTCCTTGTTATCGCTCTGTCTGGAATCGATGGAAGAAATATCATCGTGCGCCAATGCCATAATCTCGACCCCGCCGTCAATGGGGCGATTCGACAGTATGACTGCATCCGGGCCGAGCATATCGCGCACACGCCTCAGAGCATCGCGCGATGTAACCCCGGTAAATTTATGAACATTCATACTTGGCCTCCAACCAGGCTGGTAACTTTAATGGTTTTTGAATCTGGCAATTCTGCATGGGACAGTACCTTGATCTGCGGCAATGCTCGCCGCAAAAAACGCGAAAGCAAAGCACGTAGTGGTGCCGGCACCAGCAGCACCGGAGCCAAACCCATCTGCTCCTGATGCCGCGTCGCCTGTTCTGCCTGCATCACCAGAGTATCAGCCAATCCGGGCTCGATGCCGGCACCTTCGGGGCCGCTTGCCTGTAATGCCTGCATCAGGAGACGCTCCAGTTTACTATCGAGTGCGATTACCGACAATTCGTTGCTAGCCGGGAAAATTTGCTGCACTATCGCACGACCAAGAGCGATCCGAACCAGTGCAGACAATTCGTTCGAATCCTGAGTGCGTGCAGCATGTTCCGCCAAGGTTTCGATAATCGTATGCATATCACGTATATGAACACCTTCAATCAGCAAATTCTGCAAGACTTTCTGCAACGTCGAAAGCGGCAACAACTTCGGAATCAGATCTTCCACCAGCTTGGGAGAATTTTTCCCAAGATGGTCAAGCAATTGCTGCACTTCCTGACGCCCCAGCAGTTCAGCCGCATGCAGTGTGATCAAATGATTGATATGCGTGGCCACCACCGTGCCGGCATCCACCACGGTATAACCCATGGTCTGGGCCTGCTCGCGAAATGATGCCTCAATCCATGTGGCTGGCAAGCCGAAGGCAGGGTCACTTGTAACAGGTCCGGGCAACATACCTGTAGCCATACCAGGATTGATCGCCAGGTATTGGCCTGTAAGCGCCTCGCCAGTGCCGATTTCAACACCTTTGAGTGTAATGCGATAGACCGATGGTTTTAATTCGAGGTTATCCCGAATGTGTACTGGCGGCGCAAGAAAACCAACCTCCTGTGCGAATTTTTTACGAATGCCTTTTATGCGGCGCAGCAATTCGCCGCCCTGCCCTTTATCGACCAGTGGAATCAGGCGATACCCTACTTCCAAGCCAAGAATGTCAACCGGAACGATATCCTGCCAGGTTGCCTCCTCGGATTCGACCGGAGCAACAATCGCCGCAGGCTCAGGAGCAACAGCTTCTTTTCTAGCAAAATGCAATCCGGCGTAAGCAATGCCGCCTAGTGCTAGAGCCAATAAAAGAAATGAAAAGTGCGGCATGCCCGGGATCAGGCCCATGCCGCCGATGATCGCTGCGGTGATATAAAGCACACGCGGTTTCGCAAAAAGCTGGGTAACCAGTTGCCCGCCTATATCCTGCTCACTGGCAACGCGTGACACCACCACACCGGCAGCAGTGGAAATAATCAGGGAAGGAATCTGCGCCACAAGGCCATCACCAATTGCCAGCAAAGTGTAATTTTTTAACGCTGAAGCAAAACCCATGTCATGTTGGATCAAGCCGACCACCAGACCGCCCACTATATTAATAATGGTAACCATGATGCCCGCCACCGCATCGCCTCTGACATATTTACTGGCACCATCCATTGCGCCATAAAACTCAGCCTCTTGTGCAACTTCCGTACGACGCCGACGGGCTTCCTGCTCAGCGATAAGTCCCGCATTCAGGTCCGCATCGATGGCCATCTGTTTGCCGGGCATGGCATCCAATGCAAACCGTGCGCCAACCTCAGCTATCCGACCAGCACCTTTTGTCACCACTGTGAAATTGATGATTGTAAGAATAACAAAAACGACAATTCCGACCGTATAATTACCACCGATCAAAAAATGTCCAAAGGCCTCAATTACTTTGCCTGCAGCATCAGGCCCAGTGTGCCCTTCGGTTAGCACCACCCTAGTCGAAGCGACATTGAGCGACAAGCGTAGCATGGTACTAACCAGCAGAACTGTAGGAAAAGCCATGAAATCCAGAGGCTTTACAGTATACAGGCTGGTCAGCAGAATAATGATTGCAAGTGCAATATTAAAACTGAATAAAATATCAAGAATGATGGCAGGCAAAGGCAATACCATCATCGCCAATATCATGATGATGATTAGGGGCGCGGCCAATGCCTTGCTATTTTCGGCACTGAGCCAAGCGGGAAATTTAAGGCTATTCATTAATCAGGTTTACACATTCGCAGCTCAGGTCATTGCATTTTTAGGATCTAGTTCAGGCGGCACATCCAAATTATCCGGCGCTGTCGGGAAAACTCCCCCCTGCTTACGATAAACACGCAACTGGAATACATAAGCCAAGACTTCGGCCACGGCAGTATAGAGCGCCTCAGGGATCTCGTCACCCAATTCAGCGTGTTTATAAAGCGCTCGAGCTAGTGCAGGTGCCGCCAGCAGCGGAACTTCATTTTCGCTGCCTAATTCGCGGATTTTTGCGGCTACTGCCCCCGCTCCCTTGGCGACTACTTTTGGCGCTTGCATTCCTGTTTCCGCATATTTAAGTGCAACCGCAAAATGCGTAGGATTAGTCACAATCACATCGGCATTAGGCACCTCTGACATCATCCGCCGGCGTGCCATTTCACGCTGCTGGGCACGTATTTTCGCTTTGATTTGCGGATTACCATCGGATTCCTTGGATTCCTGAATGACTTCTTGCCGGGTCATTTTCAATTTGTTTGCGTACTGCCAAATCTGATACGGTACATCAACCAAAACAATTAAAAGAAGTGCACAGGCGATTGCGATAAAACTGATGCTCAATATAGATCCGAGATGCGCTCCGCTGGTTCGCATAGGCTCGAGAGCAAGCGCCAGCACCGCATCTTTTTCGCGCCAAATAACGATCCATGCGACGATGCCGACCAATAGAGTTTTACCAACCGCTTTACCCAATTCCACCAATGCCTTGGTGGAAATCATATTAGTCAATCCTTTGATTGGATTCATGCGACCAAAATTGGGTTGTAGTGACTTGGCGCTGAATAACCAACCGCCAATAAATATTGGCGATACTACAGCTACCGCCATCAGAACCACCCCAAAGGGCAAGAACGCCGTCAAGACTTCTGCAACATTTCCCCCTAAGCGAGTCATAAGAACGTCGGCATCGAAAACCTGAACCCGGCCAAATGACAAACCTGAAGCCAGAACATCGCTCAAACTACGGATCAAGCCATCGCCGGCAAACAGAAAAATAAAGCCGGCTGTCAAGAGTAGCAGACAAGTAGCAAGCTCCCGGGAACGAGGTACATCGCCCTCCTCCCTTGCTTTTTCGAGCCGCCGCTGCGAGGCCGGCTCGGTTTTCTCCATATCACTGTCTTCAGACACCTTAACTCCTTACCCAATCAGACAAAAACAGCCAGTTCCCAAGATACAGCATAATGTTAATGTAAAGTATCAAGTTGCATCAATGAAATAAGCACCCAATCCATGCCTAGTTCACAGAATGCAAATAATCATCAGGAAGAAAAGTCCGTGATCCAATTCACAACTGAAACAAGATCACTTCCACGAGACCAATATTCTGTATAAGGCCAAAAAAAAAGCACACCAAAAGTGCGCTTTTTTAACTACGAAACAGATCTATATCCATCCCACCAAAATATCACCCTTTCTCGGCGATGATCATGCAGGCAAATTTTTAACCCACGCCAGTGCGGACAAATGATAATGATTAATATCTGCTGCACTTAAACGATAAGGTAATGCCAAAGCTGCAACCAGGTTAGCATTGAGTTCACATGCCTCAGCCAACGCCAGAAACGGCCCGTACATCCCAGTACGCGACAAAAGAGCATTCGATATCGCTTCAGAGACCTGGATTTTGGCCAAAACCTCATCCATTGATATGCCTAACACACGGTCCAGAAGGGAGAACATACCAACAACAAAAAGATTCTCTGCATCTGCTTTTGAAAGTATGTTTTGTCCCAGAATCTCGGTTAAGCGCCCCCGAACCAGTGCGGCCTCCAATAACACCGGAGAGAATCCATTCGTAGTGGACGTGGCTAGTAGCAATGACAGCCAACGGTATAAGGGGTTATAACCCAGTAACTGCAATGCTTGCTTTAATGACTGAATTTCACGTCGTTGACCTTGCCCGGCCGAATTTATATAGCGTAACAATTTATAGGTAACAGCCGCATCGCGCTTTAATACGTCTTCCAATTGCTGTATGTCTGCATTGGCCCTGACCATTTGCATCAACCGCAGGATGACAGTTTGGGACGGATTTAATCCCCTGCTTTGCGAAACTGATCGCGGAGTTAGATGCAACTTACCCACAAAGGTATCCAAGCCCAGCGATGCGCAAACATCAAAAGCCTGCCAATCAGTAACCTGTCGCGCCAGCATTTTAATACTGGACTGCTTGAACGAGCCATACACTTTGGCCTGCGTAGTGAAATCCGTCGATGAAAAATCGATTTCAACATAGGTTAAATGTGCTAGAAGTGACTTGTCGTGCAGCACCAAATTAGCATCACGCAAGGAGATTCCAAACCCTCTTTCACGCAAAGCGGCAATCTTCAGCAAAGATTTTTGGTCGTGTAAATCGGTAACGGTTA
The DNA here is from genome assembly GCA_039920865.1 of Burkholderiaceae bacterium. Taxonomy (GTDB): domain Bacteria; phylum Pseudomonadota; class Gammaproteobacteria; order Burkholderiales; family Burkholderiaceae_D; genus AVCC01. Next base: position 14,028 of record JBDSCZ010000020.1, on the reverse strand, counting down.
CGCCAAAAACCGTATTTTTTGGTGGCAGTAACGACAATGCATTCAGCGACAAAACGTTTGGCGGGACATCCAGAAATATCAAACTCTCCGCCAGCAACCAGCCATCCTCAGAATCATTGAACGCCGCGGCAATTGACCCAACGAAAGCAGTGATACGATCTTCCGACAAACAATTTTCCAGGTCCTGGGTGGGCCGACACAACCCATAACCGATTACATTTTGCTTCGGGTCAAGAAGAGGATCCCGAATTATGAAATTTTCGTCAGGCATATTGTGTTTGCACGTATCTGAATATTGAAATTATTGTCTGAAAATTAGATATGGAGCATTAACCTGCGTCATCCAATATATGCAATTTCCCATTTAATTCTGTCGGGAAATATTCTGCTGAGCATTCTCGAAAAATATACTCATATATGTATTTAAAAAAACACATATAAAAACAGCGAAAATAATACGATTATTGACTATACCCAAAAAAATGAAGGCGACAGTTCATTGCGTTGGTTGATAAATTTCAATCAGGAACCAGCTTTTTCAAGTTTTTCAAAAATTTTAGTGAGTTTTTCGTCGAGTGTTGCCGCAGTGAATGGTTTTACCACATAACCACTTGCTCCAGCCTGCGCTGCAGCGATGATATTTTCCTTTTTGGCTTCTGCTGTGACCATCAAAACAGGTAGCTTGGATAATGCAGGATCGGCCCGAATGGTTTTCAGCATCGTCAGACCATCCATATTGGGCATATTCCAGTCAGATACCACAAAGTCAAATTGTTCATTGCGTAGCTTGGATAGCCCCATGACGCCATCCTCAGCCTCATCGACGTTGGTGTATCCAAGCTCTTTAAGCAGATTGCGAATGATGCGTCGCATTGTCGAAAAATCGTCGACGACCAAAAATTTTGTATTCGGACCAGCCATATATCGCCCCATTCATTTTTACAAAAACAATTACCAATTCATTAACAAGCCTGGAACAGCAGCTCAATGCAAACGCTGGTTCAGACCCTGAGCGCGCGATTGCCATGCGCATTCAGGAGCTCAAGTACTTTACGCGGCAACTCCTCCAGTGGTGCGACGTCATGTACGGCGCCGATGGCAATAGCTTCGCGCGGCATGCCAAAGACGACGCAACTGGCTTCGTCCTGCGCAAAATTATGTGCGCCAGCATTGCGCATTTCGAGCATCCCTGCTGCGCCATCCTTTCCCATCCCGGTAAGGATCACGCCCATCGCATTTTTGCCGGCGCAGCTTGCGGCCGACTGGAACAATACATCAACCGAAGGCCGATGACGATTCACCGCAGGACCCTGATCAAGTTTCGTAATGTAATTCGCACCGCTGCGCGCAAGAAGCAAATGGGAGTGCCCGGGCGCGATATAAGCATGCCCGGGAAGAATCCGCTCACCACCTTCGGCCTCCTTAACTGAAATCTTGCACAGACCATCTAGACGCTGCGCAAACGATCGCGTAAAACCTTCAGGCATATGCTGTGTAATCAGAATTCCTGGACAGTCTGACGGCATCTGCATGAGAAAGTTCTTGATTGCCTCAGTGCCGCCAGTGGAGGCGCCTATGATAATCAGTTTCTCGCTACTGGTCAGCGGATTGCGAATCAGAGGCAACGGTGCATCCGTCAACTTGGCACAATTATCTGCCGTAATTGAACGGGACTTGATTCTGGCACGGGAGGCAATACGAATTTTATCTGCAATCAAATTGGTATATTCAAGCATGCCGTTTTGAATAGACAATTTTGGCTTGGTGACAAAATCTACTGCTCCCAGTTCCAGCGCACGCATCGTAATCTCCGAACCGCGTTCTGTTAGAGACGAAACCATGATCACTGGCATAGGCCGCAAGCGCATCAGTTTTTCAAGAAAATCCAGGCCATCCATTTTTGGCATCTCGACATCCAGAGTCAGTACATCCGGATTTGTTTTTTTGATCAATTCTCGTGCCACGATTGGATCTGGCGCAACCCCGACGACTTCCATGTCTGATTGGCTGCTGACAATCTCGCGCATGACACTGCGAATTAAGGCTGAATCATCGACAATCAGAACTTTGATTTTCATAAAAATACGTCCCTTGCTAAGCACCGCGGTGCCAATAATTCGGTATTAAAAAAGTTCAATCTCGCCACCAACCGGACTCGTCTTGAGTCGGCTGGCATAGGCATGCTCGCGCATGGCTAGCGTGTCATTATGCGTTTGCTTGAGTTTTTTAACCAAGACTTTCCCTGTCTTCGGAAAAAAATAGACCTTGCGCGGATAGATGTCATTAAGATCCTCCGCGGTTATCCGCATATTTTCCATGCGCAAAAAATCGCGGACAAACTGCGCATTGCGCTCACCGACATTGATAGAAGTAAAGCCAGCTAGAACATTTCCTCCGCCAAAAACCTTAGCTTCCATGTTTTCGCGCCGGGCGCCCAGCTTCAAAAGTTGATTGATTAAAACCTCCATTGCATAGGCACCATAACGCATGGATGCAGAGACAGGGTTGTTTTTATCGTTGCTGCTACTGTCTGGCAACATGAAGTGATTCATGCCTCCGATACCAGACACGCGATCTCGTATGCACGCCGATACGCACGAACCCAGTACCGTCACGATCAACATATTTCTAGCTGTACAGTAATATTCACCGGGCAAGATTTTAGCCGCCTCACAATCAAATGTTCTATCGTAGTAAACATTGGCTGCAAATTTCTCTTCTGGCATACGATTCATAATGAATTTCTCATATGCGCCGCACCTGCTTCACTTTGCCTTGCAGCGGATGCAAGCTGATACACTGTTTTTCCACGCAAAGTAAAGGCGTCCGAAACATACAGGAAGTTTTCCGAATGTCCAGCAAACAACAACCCAACTGGCTTTAGCAACGGTTTGAATTTTGTCAAAATTCTTCCCTGGGTAGGCTTATCGAAATAAATCATTACATTTCGGCAAAAAATTGCATCGAATGGCCCTGAAATTGGCAAATTGTCAGCAAGCAAATTCAGCTGTTTAAAAGTTACTATTTGACGCAATTCTGGGCGAATCCTCACTAATCCTTCTTGCTCGCCCTTGCCCTTCAGAAAAAACCGTCTAACCCGTTCGGGGGACATTTTCGCTATCTTATCGATCGCATAAACGCCATTTGCAGCGGTATTAAGCACATTGGTATCTATATCAGTAGCAATAATATGTACCGGCGGAGTTAAAGTGCCGAATACTTCACATGCAGTTATTGCAATCGAATAAGGCTCTTCTCCGGTAGAACTGGCGGAGCACCAGACAGTGATAGGCGCCTTAACATTCCGCATGAGCTCCGCCAGAATGGGGAAGTGATGCGCTTCGCGAAAAAAGGAAGTCAGGTTGGTGGTAAGTGCATTGGTGAATGCTTCCCACTCTGCGTCGTCGGTACCTCGCTCCAATTCATCCAGATATTGTTCAAATGACGCGATTCCGGTGGCACGCAGGCGGCGAGCAAGGCGGCTGTACACCATTTCCTGCTTCGTATCCGTCAATGCGATTCCAGCACGCTTGTGAATTATTGCCTGCACCCTGGCAAAATCATGTGCTGTAAATTCGAACTCTTTGACGCCATCCAGCTTGTTTTGGGGCGCTAATTTCATACCGCGACTCTCACTCAAATCAACATTCACAAAATCAGAAATTGCCAAAGATGAAAAGCCTTCGGCGCTAACGACATCAACCTCACGATTCAGAAAATGTCAGACTGACCTTGCTACCGACTCACACCAAAATGGTTATATTCAATGCAGCCACACAGATGGCTTAATGAGCGCAAGATATTTTTGTCGGTAACGGCTCAAATACAATTAAATTGAGCTTGCACGCTGCCTATTATAAATCCACGAAAGATTAAAAAATTACTCTTGAGACATATTAGGTGGTGCTTTTGATGAAAATCGGCAGATGTGATGTAGGATTGAGCGACTTGAGAGAATTGCATAACCAACGAAAAGGCCAGGCTAAATAGCCTGGCCTTTAGAATTATGGCTCCCCGACCTGGACTCGAACCAGGGACCTGCGGATTAACAGTCCGTCGCTCTACCAACTGAGCTATCAGGGAAAAGTAGAAATTTACAAATTATCCAGAAGCATTACCATAACGAGACAATTTGCATCACAACAATGCGAATTGTATCATGCATATCGCACTGCACAATGCATTTATACCGAAATCGTAGCAGCAGAGAAGCATTGTGCCACAAGCGGCCGAATTAGTGCCGCTCGACTTCTAGCACGCCAGTTATCTCTCGAATTACTTTCAGCGCTTTTTGCAAATGCGCTGTCGATGGAATTTCAGCAGTGAAAGACATGCGCGCCAATCCTTTCGCACTTTGCGTATTAACACCTATCACGTTGATTTTTTCTCGTGAAAATATCTCCGAGATATCACGTAGCAAGCCTTGACGATCGGCCGCCAGCACAAATATAACAACTGGATATACCGTATCGAGACCCGCGCCCCCCCATGCCGTTTGAATAATGCGCTCGGGAGCTTGGGTACGCATCTCGGTAAAATTTTTGCAACTGGCACGATGTATGGAAACGCCATTGCCACGCGTAACAAAGCCAACAATCTCATCCGGTGGAGCCGGACGACAACATTTTGCCAACTGGGTCAACAAGCCATCGGTTCCGACTACCAGTACACCAGACTTTGCACCTTGCATGACGCTGGAGGCTCGGCTTTTGTTTGTGACGCTGGCAGCATCTACTTCTTTTGCGGCTTTGTTTGCGTCTTCACCGTGCAGCACCTGCTCAACATTGCGCAAGCTGAATTCATCTTTTCCGACCGCCAGAAAAAGCTCGTCCAGCTTCGGAAAACCGAGTTTGTGCGCAAGTTCTTCCAGATTCACCGCAGTCTTGCCCTCGCGCTGCAGGGTTTTTTCAATCAGATTACGACCACTTGCCAGCGTTTCCTGTTGATCTATCGCGTGAAACCAGGCGCGCACTTTGGAGCGTGCGCGCGCGCTCACGGTATAACCGGCACCAAGCCAATCACGTGACGGACCGGCTACTCCCGGCGCACCCTTGGCAGTCACGACTTCAACTGTCTGACCATTTTTAAGCGGCGTATTAAGCGGCACCATCGCACCGTCAATACGCGCGCCCCGGCAGCGGTGCCCTACGTCCGTATGCAAGTGATAGGCAAAATCAATCGGGGTAGCGCCGCTGGGGAGCTCTATAACCCGCGCCTGTGGTGTCAATACGTAAATTCGATCATCCAGCGCGGCCGACTTGAGCTTTTCAATCCATTCGCGCTGAATCTCTTCCTGCCCTACCACCGCATCGGCAACTTCGCTCTTCCATGCTAATAATTGCCTTAGCCAAGCAATTTTTTCATCATATTTACGTTCGGAAAAATTCGATCCGCCTACTTCTTTATACCGCCAGTGCGCGGCCACACCGTACTCGGCAAAACGGTGCATTTCTTCGGTGCGTATCTGCACTTCCAGGGCGCGACCGTCTTCCGCCACCACGACCGTATGCAATGACTGATAGCCGTTCGATTTCGGACGCGAGATATAGTCGTCGAATTCTTTCGGAATCGGAGTCCAGATATTGTGCACAATCCCCAGGACCGTGTAGCAGGTTTTGACGTCCTCGACCGTCACACGAAAAGCGCGTACATCGTACAGCTCCGAAAAATCGAGCGACTTTCCGCGCATCTTGTTCCAGATGCTGTAAATATGCTTGGGCCGGCCCGAAACATCCGCATTGACACCAGCCAAAGCCAGTTCGAACTTCAGCCTGGTGATCGCATCGCCAACGAATTCCTCACGCTCCATGCGTTTTTCTTCCAGCATTTTGGCGATGCGCTTATAACTCTCGGGCTCCAAAAAACGGAAGGATAAATCCTCCAGTTCCCATTTCAATTGCCAAATACCCAGGCGATTCGCCAATGGGGAATACAGATCCAGTGTTTCTCGGGCATATTGATGCGTGGTGTCGCCAAAAGACTTCTTCTCTGCAAAAAAACGCAGGGTTATCACCCGCGATGCCAGCTGCATCAGCACCACACGCATATCCGACGCCATCGACAGCAGCATCTTGCGCAGCACTTCAATTTGAGCTGCAGCTTGCTGTGATGCATTTTTTCCCCGTCCGACTGGTTGCTGTACCGAAGTCAATTCCCGCAAACGCATCAATTGCCGGATACCGGTGACCAGATCACCCACATCCTTGCCGAAACCCGCTTCGATGCTTTCGGCGGCAGTCGGATCCACTGCCGGCAACTCAAACAGCAGTCCAGCAATAATCGTTTCTGCATCGCCCTTCAAAGATGCCAGCGTGGTTGCCACCCCAACGGAAAACTCCAGTGCGCCCTGGCCCGTTGCGATTTCTTTTCCTTCATACAAAGGACTGACAAACGCCAACGCATCCAGAACACGCACGCTGTCCTCGTCAGAAAGCCCGGCGGTGAGCTGGCCCGAGATATCGTTTTGCGGGGTGACTACAGAAACCATTGTTGCCTTATATTTGCGCTGCCGTAATAACAATTTCGATCAACCATTCCGGCTTGGCGAGTTGTGCCTGGATGGTCGCGCGAGGCGGGGTACAACCTGACGCAACCCATTCCTCCCAAACCTGGTTCATGGCATCAAAATCCTTCAGGTCGGAGAGAAAAATCTGACACATCAGAATGCAGGATTTATCGCTGCCAGCCTGTGCCAAAAGACTATCTATCTGAATTAAAACATCATGTGTCTGACCCCGAATATCCTGCGTCGCATCGGCTGCTACCTGGCCCGCCAGATACACGGTACCGTTGTGAACGGCTGCCTCGGACATTCTTTTACCTACATGCAATCGCTTGATTTCCATAAATAACCTTTCCAATATGCGTTAAAAGTACACTAATTATGCAAGTAAAAAGTCCTGCACGATCTTGATTTGATCTACATCCATGAAGGTTGGCGCATGCCCGATGCCAGGCAATTCAATCAGTCTTGCCTTGGGTCCGCGTTGCGTCATCGCCTGCGCCGTCTGGTGCGACAAGAGGTCGGAATCTGCCCCGCGCACCAACAAGACTGGGCAGTTTATCGCATCATAAGCTGTCCATAACAGTGCCTCGGCAATTTTCAGGCTCTCCGGCGTTGCCGATTTGAATGCTTCAGCCAGACCCAGATCGTAATGACGAATCCACAAACCATTCTGATCCTGACGCAAAACATCTGATGCCATTTTGCGCCACTGGTCATCGGAATGCGGACCAAAAGTGGCTGAAATTTCGCGGATATAACGTGCCGCTTCGTCGAAAGTCTGAAATTGCACCGCCTGCCCGATATAGTCGCCAATCCGCAATAACGCCGCACTATTCAAAGCCGGCCCGACATCGTTGAGTATCAGTTTACCGATCGGACTATCCGGTAACGAAGCCATCCCGATCCCGATCAAACCGCCCATCGAAGTACCGAACCAATCGACTGCTGTTACAGCCGCCGGTGCGGTGATGCGCGCCAGCAAGGTCACCATGTCGCCGACATACTGCAAAATCTGGTAGTGCTGCGGATTACGCAACCGTTCCGAGCGCCCCCGCCCGACTACATCAGGACAGATCACGCGATACGACTGGCATAGTGCACGCGCCATAGTGTCGAAATCATCCGACACCCGTGTTACCCCATGCACGCAGACCAGCACCTTGGGATTATCGGCGTCGCCCCACTCCTTATACGCCATCCGATGCAAGCCGCCGGGTGAAAGGCATTGTACTGTCCTGATTTGTGGCTCTGTCATAGTCATGTCTACCTGATTGCTGTGGTTCCGACATTTTACCGGTCGTTGGGCTTAAAATCTTAGTGCAAATCCATCATCATCATGCTTTTTCACTCTCAGAGGACATCATGCAAGGCATTACACTTAAAGGTAAGACTGCGCTCATTACCGGCTCCACATCCGGCATCGGACTGGGAATTGCGCAATCTCTGGCGGCACAAGGCGCCAATATTGTATTGAATGGCTTTGGTGACGCGAAAGAAATATCGGGTTTACAAAATGCTATCGCCGATGAGTATGGCGTAGCCGTCTTGTATAACGCTGCCGACATGTCCAAACCGGCTGAAATTGAAGCGATGATGCAGGCCAGCGCAGAAAAATTTGGCGGGATCGATATCGTGGTCAACAATGCCGGCATCCAGCATGTTGCCAACACCGAGGACTTCCCGGTGGAAAAATGGGATGCGATCATTGCCATCAACCTGTCTTCCGCCTTTCATACCGCCCGTCTGGCGCTGCCATATATGAAGTCAAAAAACTGGGGCCGCATCATTAATATTGCCTCGGCCCACGGACTTGTCGCTTCAGCGCAAAAATCTGCTTATGTCGCAGCCAAGCACGGCCTGGTCGGGCTGACTAAAACCATCGCATTGGAAACCGCGCAAACTGGCGTCACCTGCAACGCGATCTGCCCGGGTTGGGTACTCACGCCACTGGTGCAAAAACAGGTCGATGCCCGAGCCGAACGCGAAGGCATTTCGAACGAGGCAGCCAAGAAAGGCTTGCTGGCAGAAAAACAGCCTTCGGGCGAATTTGTCACGCCCGAACAATTGGGTGCATTGGCGGTATTCATGTGCTCGGATGCGGCCAGCCAGGTGCGCGGTGTGGCATGGAATATGGATGGCGGCTGGGTAGCGCAATAAGCCGATAACGCGGCGGCGTTCGGGCTTGATTGCCATAACCGCCGCCGATTGAACGCCAGCAGATCGAATTCAGTGTTCAGCACCGATTGGCGCCATAAAATATACTGATTACTGTATTTTTTATGCCGCCATAAATACATGCGGAAAGTCATGTATTTTTAGGCATACCCCTATGTAAATATATAATTCACGAGACTGCAGAAGCCATTTAAAAGCTTCGGGTTCGCAACATCTTCACTACAGCAGAGATAAAAAATGGGCCGGAGCCCATTTTTTATCGAACTGCTTAGTTACTCACAAGGCAGTAACATCCAGCGCGGCACCTGTTTTTGCCTGAATTTCTTCCTTGCTCACACCGGGAGCAAGTTGCACCAGCTTCAATCCGGCAGCTGTCACATCGATCACCCCCAGATCGGTAATGATCCGAGTGACCACTCCGACCCCGGTCAGTGGCAAGTTGCACTTCGGAAGAATCTTGTGCGACTCGGTGCCATCCTTGGCTTTTGCCACATGCTCCATCAAGACCACGACCCGCCCCACACCTGCAACCAAATCCATGGCGCCGCCCATTCCCTTGACCATCTTGCCGGGAATCATCCAGTTGGCCAGATCGCCATATTCGGACACCTGCATCGCCCCCAGGATCGCCAGATTGATCTTGCCACCCCGAATCATGCCAAACGAATCCGCAGAACTGAAAATCGACGATCCAGGCAAGGTCGTGATGGTCTGTTTGCCGGCATTTATCAAGTCGGGATCAACCTCATCGTCAGTCGGGAAGGGGCCGATGCCCAACAATCCGTTTTCGGATTGCAGCCAAACATCCATACCCGCAGGTACGTAATTGGCAACCATGGTGGGCAAACCGATGCCGAGATTCACATAAAAACCGTCTTGCAGTTCCTGCGCCGCGCGGGCGGCCATTTCATCACGAGTCCAAGCCATCTCAATCTCCCGCCTGTTTTGCACGAACTGTGCGTTGTTCAATCCGTTTTTCGGGCTTGTCATTGACGACGATGCGATGCACGAAAATCCCCGGAGTATGAACATCATCCGGATCAATTTCGCCGATCTCAACCAATACCTCGACTTCGACGATCGTAATCTTGCCGGCGATGGCAACGTTTGGATTGAAATTACGCGCCGTCTTGCGATACACCAGATTGCCGGCCTTGTCCGCTTTATATGCTTTCACCAGCGATACATCCGGCGACAATGCGTGCTCCATCACATATTGTTGGCCGTCGAATTCACGGATTTCCTTGCCTTCGGCAACTATGGTGCCAACCCCGGTTTTGGTAAAGAAGGCCGGAATGCCAGATCCGCCAGCACGCAATTTTTCGGCTAGAGTGCCTTGCGGGGTAAATTCCAGCGCCAACTCGCCGGCAAGGTATTGCCGTTCGAACTCCTTGTTTTCTCCCACGTAGGATGAAATCATTTTCTTGATTTGACGGGAGGCCAGTAACTGTCCAAGCCCAAACCCGTCGACGCCGGCATTATTGGAAATGGCAGTCAATTCCTTGACGCCAGAATCCCGCAAAGCTGCAATCAGTGCCTCGGGGATGCCGCACAGGCCGAAACCGCCGACGGCAATAGTCTGGCCATCCTGGACGATACCGGCCAGTGCCGTTGCAGCATCAGGATAAACTTTGTTCATACAAAATCCCTTTAAGATGTAATGTGACACCATAGCGGCGATTACCGCACACGACAGCATAAGACGCCCCATTCAAAGGCGCAATACCGTAAAAATACGACAATCCCAATTTTTATCCCTTACCAGCGCCGATGCTTCCAAACTTGTCTATAGATTTTGAAAAAATTTTCCTGTATGCACCTGTCGGGATGTGCGTTTCGCAGAACCGCATCATTCAGACCTGCAACGAAGCCCTCTGCGCGATGTTCGGCTGCCTGCCTGAAGACTTGATCGGCCAGTCGTTTCTGGTGCTGTATCCAAGCGCGGGAGAATTCGAGCGCACCGGTGCACGCATTGTTCCCATCATGAATGCCAGCGGACACTACTCCGACGAGCGCATCATGAAGCGTTCCAATAACGAACTATTCTGGTGTCGCGTGACTGGACGCGGTCTGTTGCAGGACGACCCGCATGCTGTAGGCATATGGACTTTTGTCGACATAAGTACCAAACGAGCACTCAGTGTCGAATTTACGCCCCGAGAGCGGGAGGTATCCGCACTGCTAGTGGAAGGAAAAACCAGCAAGCTGATTGCCCGTCAGTTGGCGTTGAGCCCGCGTACAGTGGAAATGTATCGATCCAAGCTGATGCGTAAATTTAACGCCGCTAATTCGAGCGAACTGGTTCAGAAATTACTTGATGTACATAGCTAAAAATCAATCTGCTGCCGCCAATAACTGACGCAGGCGATCTGGCAGCGGCGTGGATTTTTCCGATGCAAAGTGTACCCAGACAACTTTAGCGTTACCGTGCGCATATATCTTATCTCCGGCGTCGACGCGGCGGATTTCATAAACGGTCTCAAAACTTGATCGTCCCGGCGACCCGACGTATGTCAGCACTTCAAGCTCGCCCGGATATTTCAATTGCTTGATAAAGCTGCAATCGGCATTGACAATAACGGGACCTTCCGCGCTCAGAGCGGGATCGCATCCAATCGCCGAAAACCATTCAATACGCGCCTGCTCCATGTATCGAAAATACACCGTATTATTGACGTGCCCCAACGCATCCATGTCGCCCCAACGGATCGACATGCGCGCAATATGAACCAATTTTTTATGCATGATGGAGAAATAAGTTTGCCTGATTGATTTTTTTCACTCGGCACTCATGCCGTCATCCGCTGTAATAATTGTGCCATTGATAAAGTGCGACTCTTCTGACGCAAGAAACAGCAACAAACCATCCAGATCCTCGGGCATACCAATTCTTTTTCGCGGCAGCAGGTTAATCACCCTTTGCCCTGCTTCACTAGCAAAATATTCAGCATTGATTTCGGTCGCAATATAACCCGGGCAAATTGCATTGACATTAATACCATAGCGCCCCCACTCCACCGCCATCGATTTTGTCATGTGCACTACCGCCGCCTTGCTCATGCAATAAGTCCCGATTTGCGGCAATACACGCAACCCTGCGACAGAAGCAATATTGATGATGCGATGCTGCTTTTTTGGATCGCCTTTGGCTCTGGCAATCATCCGTTTTGCAGTTTCCTGCGCGACAAAAAATGCTCCGCGCTGGTTTGTGTCGATTACGTAAGCATAATCCTCTGGGGTCACATCAAGCAGGCGCTGCGTAATGGAAACGCCAGAGTTATTAACCAGTATATCAATCGGTCCTGCTTCGGTTTCAGCGTGTGCAATTGCTGATTTGATACTGGCGTAGTCAGTCACATCCAAACTGACTACATGCGCAGCGCCGCCTTCTGCTTCGATTTCCGCACGTAACTCTTTCAAACGCTCAATTCTGCGTGACGCCAGCACTACTTGTGCCCCAGCCTTGGCTAGAATTTTCGCAAATCGAGCCCCCAAACCACTCGACGCACCAGTAACCAGCGCAATTTTTCCTTCAAAATTAACTTCAATGCCCACGAATCTCTCCTGATGGTTTATCTTATGACCGCTTCTACTAATGAATTCATATAATCACTATTACATGAATCAGCAGAGATCAGATTGCAGAGTCTAGCTAATTATTGCAAAATCCTCATGGATTAGCACGCTCGTTCAATAATTATATTTATGGTGGTGAGGACATGGAACAAAATAATACACAAAACCAAGACATTATCGCGAAATACGGACCCCGCGATGCAATGGAATACGATGTCGTCATTGTCGGTGGCGGACCCGCAGGATTAGCCGCTGCCATCAAGCTCAAACAGCTTGCTGTGGCATCTGACACAGAAATTTCCGTCTGCGTGCTTGAAAAAGGTGGTGAATTGGGCGCGCATATTCTTTCCGGTGCCGTGATGGACCCGCAAGCGATGACGGAACTTTTTCCTGACTGGAAAGAACGCGGTGCTCCACTTAATATCGAAGTCAGCGAAGACCGCTTTTTATTTTTAAGCGAGACCAAGGCCTACAAAACACCAAACTGGATGTTGCCTGCCTGCTTCCAGAACCATGGCAATTACGTCATTTCACTCGCAAATGTCGTGCGTTGGATGGGCCAGCAGGCCGAGGCGTTAGGAGTCGAAGTATTTCCCGGATTTGCTGCAGCAGAAATCCTATACAACGAGGATGGTTCGGTAAAAGGGGTTGCGACTGGAAACATGGGTATTAACCGAGCCGGCCAACCAACCGATGCCTTTCAGATCGGCATGGAATTGCACGCAAAATACACATTGTTTGCAGAAGGCTCGCGCGGACATCTGGGTAAACAATTGATGCAAAAATTTGACCTCAATAAAGGCAAAGACCCGCAAACCTATGGCATTGGCATCAAAGAAATATGGGAAATCGATCCCGCAATGCACAAACCGGGTCTGGTGGTTCATACAGCCGGCTGGCCGCTGGACAACAAAACTTATGGCGGTTCATTTCTGTATCACCTCGAGAATAATCAGGTAGCGGTGGGATATGTCGTTGGTCTCTCCTATGAAAATCCGTATTTGTCGCCCTTTGAAGAATTTCAGCGATACAAGACGCATCCAGCCATACGCAAATTTTTTGAAGGAGGCAGGCGTCTGGCTTACGGTGCGCGCGCTATCACGGCTGGGGGCTTGCAATCCCTGCCCAAACTGGCATTTCCTGGGGGTGCCCTGATTGGTTGCGAGGCGGGATTTCTGAATGCAAGTCGCATCAAAGGGAGTCATGCCGCCATCAAGACGGGGATGCTCTCTGCAACAGCCGCATTTGAAGCACTCACGGCAAAACGCCAGCATGATGAGCTATCTGCTTATGAAGCATCTTTTGAACAGTCCTGGTTGCATGAAGAGCTATACAAGGCGCGCAACTTCAAGCCCATGATGAGCAAAGGTCTCTACAGTGGCACAGTTCTGGTTGGGATAGATCAGGTAGTTTTTGGCGGCAAGGCACCGTGGACGCTACACCACAAGCATGCCGATCATGAATGCTTGCGCCCGGCTACAGAATTTCAGCCCATCAAATATCCGAAACCGGATGGCAAACTGACTTTTGATCGCTTGTCATCGGTATTTATATCAAATACTAATCACGCAGAAGATCAACCGATACATTTAACACTAAAAGACCCGACTGTACCGGTACGCATCAATCTGGCAGAGTATGCCGGTCCTGAAACTCGATACTGTCCAGCAGGCGTGTATGAATTCATCAAAGCGGACAATGGTGAAGACAAGCTGCAAATCAACGCACAAAATTGTGTACATTGTAAAACTTGCGACATTAAGGACCCAACC
>JBDSCZ010000019.1:0-16226 GCA_039920865.1 Burkholderiaceae bacterium | reverse complement strand
ATCAGATTTTCTGGAAAATTGTGAGCGCCGTGCCTACAGACACGCGCTCTATGCGGTACGTAAAAACGAAGCGGCAATGGATATTGTGCAGGACGCGATGATCAAGCTTGCTGAAAAATACGGGGATAAGCCAGCCTCAGAGCTGCCAATGCTATTTCAGCGCATCCTGCAAAACACCATCCTTGATTATTTTCGCCGAGAAAAAGTGCGCAACACCTGGGTTACGCTTTTTTCAGCAATGCGCGGCAATTCAGCAGAAGGGGAAGACTTCGACCTGCTCGAACACCTTGAAACCCAAGACAGTTCGCAGGCCACTGAATCCAGCGCCGACAAAGTTGAGCGCATGCAGATGCTGAACTTGATTGATGAAGAAGTACAAAAGCTACCCGCCCGTCAACGCGAAGCGTTCCTGCTGCGTTATTGGGAGGATATGGATATCACGGAAACAGCTATTGCGATGGGTTGCTCTGAAGGAAGCGTAAAAGCACACTGTTCAAGAGCAACACATTCTCTCGCAACAGCTCTGCGAGTCAAGGGAATACGATTATGAATACCGTAAAAGAAGCCAAAGAACGCGATTTCGCCTATAAAATTCGGCGATCTCTGGATCAAAATATTGCGAACTTGCCGGATGGAACTGTGTCCAGATTGGCTGCGGCACGCAGTATTGCATTATCTCGCAAGAAAAAAGATGCACCCCTGAAAGTCCCAGTTACACAGACGGCGATTGCCGGGCATGGAACAAATAGTTTGCATGCCCCATTGCCATGGCTGCGCCGTATCGGCATGACCCTACCTGTGATTGCTTTAATTGGTGGGCTAGTCGGCATTTATGAATTTGAACAACAACAGCGCATTGCAGACACTGCTGATATTGACGCGGCAATCCTGACAGATGAATTGCCGCCTGCAGCCTACCTTGATCACGGTTTTAACGTTTATCTCTCTAACCGTGGAGACTAAATATGGGACATGAAAAGCTTTTCACCCCTACCGCACGCGCATGCACATTGATCATCCTAACGGTTGTGCTATCGCTCTCTGCCTTCAGTACGACAGCCGCACAGAATACGCCCGCCTCAACGCACTCGGTGGCACCCGATCGCGGCAGTGGCAACCAATCAAGCTGGTCGGCATTAACCGTAGCGCAGCAACAAGCACTTGCACCACTTGCTGCCGACTGGAACAATCTGGACTCCGCGCACAGAACGAAATGGCTGGCAATCGGCAATAAATTTTCTTCGATGAAGCCGGGAGAACGCAGTCGGATACAAGATCGTATGCGCGAATGGGTCAAGTTATCTCCGCAACAAAAACACATTGCACGCGAGAATTTTTGGCGCGCAAAAAAAATCGACCCGAGACAAAAAAACGCACACTGGCAAGCCTATCAACAACTTCCCGAGGAGCAGAAAAAACGTCTTGCAATTGCTGGGTCCGGCAAAAAAAAGGTACCTAGTTTCTCAATAGCACGAAAAAACAAGGAAGTTTTTCCTGCTAATCCCCCAAAAAATCCTGTGCAATCCGGCCAAACAGACAATAAGGATTCAAGTATACTTACGCCCTCCATGCAATCCGATAAAAAGTAAATCCCTTGCTGAAACCACCTGCCCTGCTTAAACGTCGTTTGGTATGCATGCTGTATGAAGCCATGTTGGTTTTTGGCGTAGTTTTCATTGCAGGACTGCTACTCGACACACTCACGCAAAGCCGTCATGCACTGACATTGCGACACACACGGCAATTCTGGCTGTTTATTGTTCTGGGTGCATACTTCCTCTATTGCTGGATGCGTGGCGGCCAGACACTGGCGATGAAGACGTGGCATATAAAGCTTGAGGCTCCAGGCCTGCATAGCGTCCCATTTTCCAAAGCGGCTCTTCGCTATCTATTGGCGTGGATGTGGTTCCTTCCGGCCATGGCGCTTAATTTTGCTTTAGCCTTGAAGGGATGGGAAGGACTTGGTGTAATAGCTGCAGGCATGTGCCTTTGGGCGTTGACAGCAAAACTCGACAAGGATGGTCAGTTTCTGCATGACAAGCTTGCTGGAACCAGATTAATTAGCCTGGCTCCCAGTAAAAAATAAATACACCGCAATGTATTATTTTCTGGCCTTGGTTATATTGCGAAAACCAATGAATTTAATTACATACTCTAGTTAAATATTTAAAAGTAATCACTTGCCTTGGTCATCATTCGTCCATTACTACGCAGGCCAGTACAGGTTTGGAATTGACTATCGGCAACCATGCATTACGGGGAAACTCGGCTTTCATCAAGCACTTACTTAATGCGATCCAAAATGACTTTTCATGATTACCCTTCTTACGAATGTTCTGGTTTTTCTACAAATCACCATAATCATTGGGCTGTACATCCTGCTGCGGCATTTATGGCCAGTCAACAGCATTCCATTGGCATGGGGCTTGAGTATCAGCGTGGTTGTACTGGCACGCTTTATGTTAATTGCCAACACCTTTTTAATTGCCTATCGCCACCGCAGTCCGCTTCCGGCAGAACAGCGACTCTCCGCGAAAACGGCTATACGTGTAGTGTTTCAGGAGTTCTGGGTCAGCATGCTGCTCACTTCCTGGCACATGCCATTCCGGTCATTTCCCTGTGCCGCAATTGCACCAGAAACCATTGGGTTGCCGGTATTGTTGATTCACGGATATGGCTGCAATAGCGGTTATTGGCACAGCATGCGTCGACGCTTGACACAGGCGCACATCAGTCACACGGCTGTCGATCTTGAGCCACTATTGGGCGACATCGATGAATATGCCACCAGTATCGAAAAAGCGGTAGAGCAATTCTGCAGAGAAACTGGTCAAGATCAAATTATTATCTTGGCCCACAGTATGGGCGGCTTAGCCGCAAGGGCATATCTACGCCGATACGGCAATCGCCGGATTGCAAAAATCATCACAATAGGTACACCGCATCACGGCACTGTACTGGCGAAAGCGGGCATAGGCATCAACAGCCTACAGATGCAATGGTACGGCACTGCGGATCATGGCCAGCCTTCTGATTGGTTGCGAAATTTGTCTGATTCAGAAGTTGTCGCCGCTCGCGCACTGATTACCTCGATCTATTCGCTGCACGACAATATAGTGGCCCCGCAACTGTCATGCCAACTATCCGGCGCAAAAAACATCGTGATGTCCGGCATCGGTCATATGGCGCTCGGACGGAATCCGACAGTACAGGCGCTGGTGCTAGAAGAAATCAGGCAGGCAACCGACCGCTGTTAGTTTTCAGAGAAACAGCAACCGCACCTAAGTTTTCAACTGCAATTTCACGAACAAATATCCCTCGCAAATTATTTAATGTACAACCTTGTCGGCGATGCGTTGCGCCATCCGCTGCGCCAGATCAGCAGTTTTGGCCTCAACCATTACACGTATCAACGGCTCGGTGCCAGATGGACGAATCAGCACGCGGCCATTGTCGCCCAACTCACGCTCCACACACTCTTTCTCAGCTACCATTCCGCCATTCTTGAGCCAATCGAAACCAGGCGAGACTTTGAGATTGATTAAAGTCTGCGGGAATAACGGCAAATCAGCTACCGACTGCTCCAGTGTCAAGCCACTACGCTTCAAAGCAGACAAAACTTGTAGTGCTGAAACGATACCATCGCCAGTAGTCTGTTTATCAAGGAATAACAGATGACCGGAACCCTCGCCACCAAGAATCCAGCCGCGCTCGCGTAACACCTCAAGCACGTAACGGTCACCAACCTTGGCACGGGCGAAGCCGACACCCATTTTCTTGAATGCAACTTCCAGCGCCATATTGGTCATCAGTGTCCCTACCGCACCGTTCACCACGCCACTCCTCAATCTGTCCTTGACCATCAAATATAACAATTGATCACCGTTATACAAACATCCGCTTGCATCAGTCATCAGCAAACGGTCAGCATCGCCATCAAGCGCAATGCCAAGGTCGGCCTGGTGGGTGCGAACAGCAACCATCAATGCCTCGGGTGAGGTGGCCCCAAATCCATCATTGATATTCAAACCATTTGGTTGATTTCCAATCGTCACGACCTCCGCTCCCAATTCATGGAAAACCAGCGGAGCAATCTGGTAAGCGGCACCATGTGCACAATCGACAACTATTTTCAGCCCACGCAAATCCAGCTCATTGGGAAAAGTTGATTTGCAAAACTCGACATATCGACCTTGCGCATCATCGATACGTCGGGCTTTTCCTAATTTTTCAGAGGACACGCAGGACATTGGTAAATCTAGCGCAGCTTCGATTGCCTGCTCGACGTCATCCGGCAATTTGCTGCCCTGGGCGGAAAAGAACTTGATCCCATTATCGAAGTAAGGATTATGCGAAGCAGAAATGACAACCCCGGCAGACAGGCGAAGTGCGCGCGTCAAGTAGGCAACAGCGGGCGTCGGTACTGGTCCTGCCAGTATTACATCCACCCCGGCAGCGGCAAACCCGGCCTCCAGTGCCGCCTCCAGCATATAACCGGAAATACGTGTGTCCTTGCCGATCAATACCGCCGGTTTGGTATCGGTCAGTCCGGTCTGCGTCAGCACTTTTCCTGCAGCATAACCAAGCCGCATCACAAAATCAGGTGTGATCGGGGCATCGCCGACGCGACCACGGATACCGTCAGTACCGAAATATTTTCTGGACATCATTTATCCTTGTAGTTTTATTTACCGTGTTGCCGCTTGCCATACGGCAAGTGCATCAATTGTTTCTGCCACATCATGCACGCGCAATATCCTGGCACCGTTTGCTGTCGCAGCCAGGGCAGCCGCGAGGCTACCGGCAAGCCGCTTTTCAACCGGGCGTCCGGTTATGGTACCCAGCATCGATTTGCGCGACATCCCGGCCAACAAAGGTAGATCCAGTGCATCCTGGATTATGGAGATATTTTTGAGCAGAGCAAGATTATGCGACAAAGTTTTACCAAAGCCAAAGCCTGGATCAATGCAGATACGTGAACGGGCAATCCCTGCAACCTGCAACCTAGCAACGCACTCCGCAAGAAAGCTAATCACCTCATCCACCGTGTTTGTATATTGTGGTTTATTTTGCATGTTTTTCGGCTGATTTTGCATATGCATTACACACAATCCGCAGTCGCTGTCTTTAACAGCATCCACTGCGCCTTCTGCACGAAAACCATTGACATCATTAATCATATCTGCGCCTGCCGCCAGAGCTTGACGCATCACCTGTGGCTTGTAGGTATCGATCGAAAGTGGTTTACCGCAATCGCGCAACGCATAGACAAGCGGCATAACGCGCTGTAATTCATCGTCAAGGGGCAACATTTCAGCACCGGGGCGCGTGGTTTCACCGCCAATATCTATAATATCAACGCCTTCAGCCACCATCTGTTCGGCGCGCGATAGCGCAGATTCAAGTGCATAATATTGCCCTCCATCAGAAAAAGAATCCGGAGTCGCATTCAGCACACCCATAACGTATGGTCGCGTACTCTCTTGCAGCGGCAGTCGATAACGTCCACATTGAAAGTAATTTTCCATATTTCTCATATAAAAAAAGGTGAGACCAAATAGTCTCACCCTTTTAATTCGAACTAGTTACTGCCTATGACTACAGTTGTGTCAGATTAAGCAGGTGCTGTTGCAGTAGGCGATACGCCACCGGAACCATTATCGGTAGGACGCTTTACTGGAATTCCCTCTTTTGGTGGGCGCGGCTGATTGCCTTCCATGATGTCATTGATTTGATCGGCATCGATGGTCTCCCAGTCCAGCAGGGTTTTAGCCATTAGTTCAACTTTTTCGCGATTGTCTTCCAGTAATTTTCGTGACAATGCATACTGCTCATCCAGGATACGTCGAATCTCAGTATCAACTTTCTGTTGCGTCGCCTCAGATACCGTCTTTGCAGACATCCGACCAAAATATGCATCCTGCTCCGTATCCTCATACACCATCGTACCCAGCGACTCAGACATGCCGTAGCGTGTCACCATGGCACGAGCCAGTTTAGTAGCACGCTCAAAATCGTTCGAGGCACCGGTCGACATCTGGTGCATGAAAATTTCTTCCGAGATGCGGCCACCGAACAGGATGGCAATTTCTTCCAACATCTTATCCTTGTACATATTGACCCGATCGTGCTCCGGCAATTGCCAGGTCAGGCCGAGCGCAAAACCGCGCGGCATGATAGTGACTTTATGCACAGGATCTGCTTTCGGCAACAACTTAGCCACTACCGCATGGCCGGATTCGTGAAAGGCAGTATTGCGGCGTTCTTCTTCGCGCATTACTGCCGACTTCCGTTCAGGACCCATCACGATTTTGTCTTTGGCATCCTCGAAATCATTCATTTCGACCAACCGCTTGTTGCGGCGAGCTGCAAATAGCGCGGCCTCGTTGACCAGGTTGGCCAAATCAGCACCAGAAAATCCAGGCGTACCGCGAGCCAGAATATCTGCCTTAACGTCGGGCCCAATCGGCACCTTGCGCATGTGCACCATCAAGATTTGTTCGCGTCCGCGAATGTCAGGCAAGCCAACCACTACTTGACGATCAAAACGGCCTGGACGCAGCAGCGCCTTATCGAGCACGTCGGCACGATTGGTTGCGGCAATCACGATGACACCGGAATTAGGTTCAAAGCCATCCATTTCAACCAGCAATTGGTTCAGAGTTTGCTCACGCTCATCATTACCGCCCCCCATACCGGCACCACGATGGCGCCCGACAGCGTCAATTTCATCGATAAAAATGATACAAGGCGCATTCTTTTTAGCGTTTTCGAACATGTCACGTACGCGCGATGCACCCACGCCCACGAACATTTCAACGAAATCGGAACCCGAAATTGTAAAAAATGGCACTTTCGCTTCGCCAGCAATGGCGCGCGCCAACAAAGTTTTACCGGTACCAGGAGGTCCAACCATCAGAATACCGCGCGGAATGCGACCACCCAATTTTTGAAATCGAGTTGGCTCTTTCAAAAAATCAACGAGTTCCTGAACTTCTTCCTTGGCTTCATCGCAACCTGCCACATCGGCAAAAGTCACCGTATTGCTGGCTTCGTCGAGCATGCGCGCCTTGGATTTACCAAAAGAAAACGCACCACCTTTGCCGCCACCCTGCATTTGACGCATGAAAAATACCCACACACCAATCAACAACAACATCGGAAACCAAGAAATGAAGACTTGCGACAGGAAAGACTGCTCTTCAGGTTGCTTGACGTCAAATTTAACGCCGTTATTAACCAAGTCGCCGATCAACCCGCGATCCAGATAGGTAACAGTAGTCTTGACTTTCTTTCCGTCGTTCGTTGTCGCAATGATGTTGCGATCCTCAATAACGGCTTCCTTGATGCGCTGCGCCTTTACCTGATCCAAAAATTCAGAATATTGAATAGGCGCGGCACCGACCGCCAGTCCTCGGTTGTCGAACTGTTTGAACACGGTAAATAGCACCAGGGCAATCACCACCCAGATTGCTGTTTTGGAAAACATATTGTTCACTAGAACTCCTTTGGCGCAAACGCGCTCTGTTGCCTATCCTATTGTGCAGATTTTACTCGTAATTTCATACGCTTGTCACAGCGCATATGCGATTGCTCACCGCAAAAATCAAGGCTAAAAATGTAATTACTCAGGATTTTTCAGAACTTTCCCCAGCAAAAATATTTCAGAAGACTTATCCCTGCTCGCTTTTGGCTTCTTTTGTGAAACAACTTTAAATTCCAGTTTGAGTTTCGCCAAAATCTCATTAAAACCCACGCCATTAAAACATTTGACTAGCAAAGAGCCTGATGGCTTCATATGCATTTTTGCGAAAGCCACTGCCAGGTCGATCAGATATTCGACCCGCGCCGCATCCGCCACCGCGATACCTGATAAATTTGGCGCCATATCCGACAGAACAAGATCTACCTTACGCCCCGACAATACTTTCTCTAACACAAGTAAAGGACCCTCCTCTCGAAAATCCCCCAAGATAAAATGCACATCCGCAATCGGCTCCATAGGCAACATGTCCAATCCAATAATCGTGCCATGAATACCGCCACCGTCCTGACCGGAAAGTTTATTGCGCACGTATTGCGACCAACTACCCGGAGTGGAGCCCAGATCAACGATGACCTGGCCGCGCTTGATCAGGTTCTCGCTCTCATCAATTTCCTTGAGCTTGTAGGCAGCCCGAGCGCGGTAACCTTCTTTCTGCGCCAGCTTCACATAAGGATCGTTGATATGATCGTGCAGCCAGTTTTTGTTTAATTTGTTTTTAGCCATTCGCGTAGAATAGTGCCTTTAGAAGATATATAGTTGGTTACTGAAATCATGTTGAAACTTACCCCAGTAGAACGTAGCGAACTCCGCTCAGAAGCACATACGCTCAATCCCATTGTGCTGATCGGCGAAGCTGGCTTGACACCTGCCGTACTCAAGGAAATTGACGCGGGACTGGATGCACATGGATTGATCAAAGTGCGTGTTTTCGGGGATGACCGTGACGCAAGAATCGCCATGTACGACACCATTTGCGAATCCCTCAAGGCTGCTCCAGTTCAGCATATTGGCAAACTTCTGGTTGTTTATCGCCCACAAAAAACAGCAAACGCGACAAAGGAACGCACCGATAAAAAAGGCCGAGGCATGCGCGAGGTAACTATAGTCAAACCGAGTGCCAGTGGGACAAAACGTCCATCAGTGACCAAGGTTATGCTCAAAGGCAATGAGCGCGTCACCGAAGGCGGCACCATTAAACGCGCCAAGCCACGCCAATCCAGCCCAAAGAAAAGTGCCCTCGGAAGCAAATAACACCTGCCACATGTACACGGGAGTATTAATTTTTCCGCTTTATTAAACTGCGGAAATTAGTACTTTTTTCATTATACTCCCGCTTAATTTGCCATAAAAAATGTACCAGCTTGGGCTTGGCAATATAATAGATAATGACTTGGTACAACACATAAATACGCGTTTTAAATGTAGCGCACTTCGAGAATTTCGTATTCGCGAATGCCCGCTGGTGCTTTGACTTCAACCACATCCCCGGCGGACTTACCAATCAGTGCACGTGCAATCGGAGAAGTCACCGACACTTTCAACTCTTTCAAGTCTGCCTCGTCCTCACCGACGATTTGATAGGTTACTTTCTGCTCCGACTCCAGATCTTCGAGGTAGACAGTGGAGGCAAAGACCACGCGCCCTTCAGCGTCCAACAACAATGGATCAATAATCTGAGCCGCGCCCAGCTTACCTTCCAGATTCTGAATGCGACCCTCAATAAAACTCTGCTTTTCTTTAGCAGCGTCATACTCGGCATTTTCAGATAAATCGCCTTGCGCGCGCGCTTCGGCAATCGCACTAATAACTTCATGACGATCTTTTGTCTTCAGGCGATGCAACTCTTGCTTGAGAAGTTCGGCGCCGTGCTTGGTAATGGGTACTGAGCTCATAATTTTCAACTATATAAAAGCTACAAAGGTCACAACTAGCGCCGAGCTAGCTCGGCGCCGTTTGTGACCTCTGCAGATTGGGTTTGTCTGTTGTCTTAGTGTAGAGTTTTATGCAGCCCTTGTAAATCATAGACATGCAACTCATCCAGATGCGCCATACCTTGCACTGCCGCCTCCGCACCGAAAATGGTGGTAAACGTTGTCACCCGCGCTGCCAGAGCAGAGGTACGGATCGCACGTGAATCGATGATTGCACTGCGCTTTTCCTCGACAGTGTTGATGACCATTGCAATCTCGTTATTCTTGATCATGTCGACTACATGCGGCCGGCCTTCACTCTTTTTGTTTACCATTGCAACCGTCACGCCGGCTGCACCAATAGCTGCTGCGGTACCTTTGGTGGCGACAATAGCAAATCCGAGTTGAGCCAGATCCTTGGCGACCTGCACGGCAATCGGCTTGTCGCTAGCTTTAACACTAATGAACACTTTGCCAGACTTCGGCAACTTCACGCCAGCACCAAGTTGCGCTTTGACAAAGGCCTCGCCGAAGGTTTTGCCGACGCCCATAACTTCTCCGGTCGACTTCATCTCCGGGCCAAGAATTGTATCAACCCCTGGAAACTTTACAAACGGAAAAACTGCCTCCTTGACACTGAAATAAGACGGCACTACTTCGTTCAGAATTCCCTGACTCTCCAGCGACTGCCCGACCATACAGCGCGCGGCAATCTTAGCAAGTTGCAGTCCCGTGGCCTTGGAGACGAAAGGTACGGTACGAGAAGCGCGCGGATTGACTTCAAGGACATAGACTATATCCTTGCCGTCCTTTTGCTGAATTGCAAACTGCACATTCATCAAGCCGACCACGTTCAAGCCTTTGGCCATTTGTGCTGTTTGATGCTTTAACACATCAATGGTTTCCTGCGATAGTGAATAGGGCGGCAGCGAGCATGCGGAATCGCCGGAATGTACGCCGGCCTGCTCGATATGCTCCATCACGCCACCGATGAAGGTGCGCGTGCCGTCGCTTATGCAGTCGACATCGCACTCGATCGCATCGCTGAGAAATCGATCCAGCAATACCGGAGAATCATGCGACACCTTGACCGCTTCACGCATATAGCGTTCCAGATCGCGTTGCTCATGCACGATTTCCATTGCACGGCCACCCAGCACATACGACGGGCGTACAACCAGTGGATAACCGATCTCGATTGCCTTTTCCAGTGCCTCCTGCTCGGTACGTGCAGTACGGTTTGGCGGTTGCAGCAACCCCAGTTCCTGCAATAATTGCTGGAACCGCTCGCGATCCTCTGCCGCATCGATCATATCCGGCGAAGTGCCGATGATGGGCACGCCGTTTGCCTCCAGGTCGAGCGCCAGTTTAAGCGGGGTTTGACCGCCGTACTGAACAATCACACCGACAGGTTTTTCGATGGCGACGATTTCCAGCACGTCTTCCAGCGTCAGCGATTCGAAATATAAACGATCCGAAGTATCGTAGTCAGTCGATACAGTTTCCGGGTTGCAGTTGACCATGATAGTTTCATAGCCATCTTCACGGAGCGCCAGCGATGCATGCACGCAGCAGTAATCGAATTCGATGCCTTGGCCAATGCGGTTGGGGCCGCCGCCTAACACCATAATTTTTTTCCGATCGGTCGGCTGCGCTTCGCACTCTTCATCGTAGGTCGAGTACATATATGCGGTATTGGTCGAAAATTCTGCAGCACATGTATCGACCCGCTTGTAGACCGGGCGGATGTTCAGTGCATGGCGCCTCTCCCGCACAGCAGTATCGGTAGTCTTGAGTAATTTGGCCAGACGACGGTCGGCAAAGCCTTTTTGCTTGAGTTTATACAACAGCGGCTTGTCGAGCGCATCCAGGTTCTGGGTCTCCAGCCACAACTCAATATCCACAATTTCCTTGATCTGCACCAGGAACCACATGTCGATATGCGTCAACTGATGTACTTCTTCCAGCGCGAAACCCTGCGCAAAAGCGTCGCCGACATACCAAATCCGCTCCGGGCCGGGTTCACCGAGTTCTTCCTCGATAATTTCGCGATCCTTGGTCATTTCATTGAGGCCGTCAACACCGACTTCGAGGCCGCGCAACGCTTTTTGGAAAGATTCCTGGAAAGTGCGCCCGATCGCCATCACTTCACCCACCGACTTCATCTGCGTGGTTAGATGGGAATCTGCCTGAGGGAATTTTTCGAAAGCAAACCGAGGAATCTTGGTCACTACATAGTCAATCGACGGCTCAAACGAAGCAGGCGTTGCACCACCAGTAATTTCGTTACGCAATTCATCCAGTGTGAAACCGACCGCCAACTTGGCAGCAATTTTTGCGATCGGGAAACCGGTCGCTTTCGACGCCAACGCGGAGGACCGAGATACACGCGGATTCATTTCGATAACGATCATGCGGCCGTCTGCCGGATTGATCGAAAACTGTACGTTCGAGCCCCCAGTATCGACGCCAATTTCACGCAAAACCGCCAGCGATGCGTTACGCATGATCTGATATTCCTTGTCGGTCAGCGTTTGCGCTGGCGCGACAGTGATCGAATCGCCGGTATGAACACCCATCGGATCGAGATTTTCGATCGAGCAGACGATGATGCAATTATCCGCCTTGTCGCGGACAACTTCCATCTCATACTCTTTCCAGCCGATCAGTGATTCTTCGATCAGTAGTTCGGAAGTCGGGGATGCTTCCAGGCCGCGCTTGCAGATGGTTTCGAACTCTTCGTCATTGTATGCAATCCCGCCACCACTGCCGCCCATGGTAAATGAAGGGCGGATGATGGTCGGAAAACCGAGTTCCTTTTGAACCACCCAAGACTCCTCCATCGTATGTGCCACGCCAGAACGTGCGGAGTCGAGGCCGATCCTGGTCATCGCTTGCTTGAACTTGGAGCGGTCTTCGGCCTTGTCGATTGCTTCCGGAGAGGCGCCGATCAGTTCACAATTATATTTGATCAATACGCCATTATTGTGCAAATCAAGTGCGCAATTCAGCGCGGTCTGACCACCCATGGTGGGCAGGATCGCGTCCGGGCGCTCCTTGGCGATGATACGTTCTACCACTTGCCAAGTAATCGGTTCGATATAGGTAACGTCGGCCATTTCCGGATCGGTCATGATGGTCGCCGGATTGCTGTTGACCAGGATGACCTTATAACCCTCTTCCCGCAGGGCCTTGCACGCTTGCGCGCCGGAATAATCGAATTCGCAGGCCTGGCCGATTATAATCGGACCGGCACCGATGATCAGTATGCTTTTAATATCATTGCGCTTAGGCATGTTTATTCTTCTCCATCACGCTTGTTTCCATCATTGTCACGAAGCGGTCAAACAGGTAGGCGATGTCATGCGGACCGGCAGACGCCTCAGGGTGTCCCTGGAAGCAGAAGGCTGGCTTGTCAGTACGAACAAAGCCCTGTAGTGAGCCATCAAAAAGGGATATATGCGTTTTCCGGCAGTTGGCCGGCAAAGTTGACACATCGACAGCAAAACCATGATTTTGCGAAGTGATAAGCACTTGCTTGGTATCAAGATCCTGAACAGGATGGTTGGCGCCGTGGTGGCCGAACTTCATTTTTAACGTCTTGGCTCCAGATGCTAGCGCCATGATCTGATGTCCAAGACAGATGCCGAAGGTCGGAATGCCGCTATCAATCAATTCCGAAACGGCGGCGATGGCGTAATCACAAGGTTCCGGATCACCAGGGCCGTTGGACAAGAAAATACCGTCCGGATTCAGGGCCAATGCCTCTGCAGCACTGGCTTGTGCGGGCAATACAGTAATCTTGCAGCCGCGTTGCGCCAACATGCGCAGGATATTACGCTTGATGCCGTAATCGAAAGCGACCACGTGATACTTCGGCGCAATTTGCCTGTCGTAACCCTTGCCAAGCTGCCACTCAGTCTCAAACCAGCCGTAAGGCTCAGTGGTAGACACGACCTTGGCCAGATCCATGCCACCAAGACCAGGGAAGGCGCGCGCCAGTACCAATGCTTTTTCAGCATCATCACCGACTAGAATAGTGCCACCTTGCGCGCCTTTTTCACGCAGAATGCGGGTCAGTTTGCGTGTATCGATCCCAGAAATAGCGACGATGTTTTCAGATTTCAAATAATCCGACAAAGTTTGCGTAGCTCTGAAACTGGATGTGACAATCGGCAAATCCTTGATGATTAGACCGGCCGCATGAATTTTGCCAGACTCCACGTCTTCTGGATTGACGCCGGTATTGCCAATATGGGGATAAGTAAGTGTGACAATCTGATGACTATAGCTGGGATCGGTAAGAATTTCCTGGTAACCGGTCATTGAAGTGTTGAATACCACTTCACCTGTTGTATGACCTTCGGCGCCAATTGAGAAACCTTGGAAAATCGACCCATCTGCTAGTGCGAGTATGGCCGGAACGGTGTGGCCAGAAAAAAATGGCAGCAAGGGTAACTCCTGATGTTGTTACCGCCGCTACGCCGCGTCACAACAACCGCAACCTTCCCGGGCCGGTGCGCCAGAGTCGGACAAGTCGTTTTAACGGGATGAAATAGGATATTCGCTACGGCGGGGGTAAGATTAGTTAAACCCTGCGATTATAGCGCAAATCGCCCCTTCGGAAATTCAAAAGCTTGCAGCAAGGGGCAACAGAGAGGTGCGAGAAGTGTTTTTTACTTTTACAGTGCCAATGCAGCGATACCTGCCTTTGCGATTTGTGCATCTTCAGAAGATTTGACACCGGAGACGCCGACAGCACCCAAACATTGCCCGTCAAGCATGATGGGAACGCCACCTTCGAGCATGCCGTCAATATATGGTGCCGACATGAACGAAACACGACCGTTGTTGATCATTTCCTCATAAATTCGGGATTCGCGACAACCCATTGCCGCCGTTTTTGCCTTGGCTGGCGCGATATGGGCAGATATCGGAGCGACTCCATCCATACGTTGCAGCCAAAGCAGATGACCGCCGTCGTCCACAATCGAAATCGCGACTGCCCAGTGGTTCTTATTAGCCTCAGCTTCAGCTGCTGCCGCCATTTTCTTGACATCGTCTAGGGTCAATATTTGCTTGGATTGCATTACGCCTCCTGATATGAATATAACTGGATTGTACGGCAGCCACCAACGCCCCACCATCAATACTGTTTTTACTTTCAGTAAGAACAATATTCTTAGCTAGGGACGTAAAAATAGAAAAATTATTTCGCTAACGCACTTTGACAGGCCAGCGGCATTCATTTACATTGGAGGGTCACAGGCCAATGCGTGTCAAAATGACAACAAAATCTACATTTATCCAAATCAAAATCAAAACAATTGCGCTTACATGCCTCTTTGTAGGTACGTTATTGAATTATGGTCAGAGTTGGGCCTCCGAACCGATGCTGCCACCAAAAACCAACATTGCTCTAGAAAAATTACAAGATCTTGGTCATCGCGCGGTTGAATTATCAGGCCGCGCCTCGGAATTGGCGATGCAAGCGATGGGGATGATAGGAATCCATTACAAATACGGTGGTAACACCCCTGAAAGTGGACTTGATTGCAGTGGTCTGGTACGTTACGTATTCAAGGAAGCTTGGGGCGCCAATCTACCACGTACTTCTGCCGAAATCAGTCGTGTTGGCGAGGCGATCGAGCCACAAAATATGCAGCCGGGCGATCTTGTGTTTTACAACACACTCAAGCGTGGATTTTCACACGTTGGCATTTATTTGGGCAACAATAAGTTCATCCACTCACCATCATCAGGAGGAAAGGTGCGAATTGACAGCATGGATTTAAGTTATTGGAAACAGCGTTTCAACGGCGCCCGCCGCATCAATGATGAAACGGCACCACAATAAAAAATTTACTGTTGCTGCATAGCTTTCAATTTGCTCTTGATTTCGCCCATCACAGCAATAGTTGCCTTCTCACCGGCCATGATGGCCACATTACGGCCATTAAAATCGTTACCTTTCATACCGGACAAACCGGGCTGGATGACAACATTAGCTTCTCTCAATTCATATTTGTTAATGCGCTGTCCCATAATGGTGAAAGTCTGCAACAAAACGTCCAGAGAACTTGCGCTTGCCAGCACATCTGCTTGCGATGAAATGTTTACCGCAATCACGAAATCGGCGCCCATGTCGCGCGCGAATTTGGCGGGTACCGGCGAGACTAGCCCCCCATCAACGTAAGTGCGACTACCAATTCTGACCGGCTGAAAAATGCTGGGCACAGCCGATGAAGCTCTGACTGCAAGGCCTGTATTACCGCGTTGGAACAAAATTGGCAGACCGGTATCCAAGTCGGTCGCCACAGCACCAAACAGCTTTTTCAGCTTCTCTATCGGTACGTCACGAATTGTCTTATTAATGTAATTTTGCAAGCCTTGACCCTTGATGACTCCGCTAAACTTTGAAAATAGCGGAACCGACCAGTCCGAAATTGCGGCCTCATCCATCTCCATCGCCATTTTTTGCAAAGCGAAGCCGTTATTACCAGCCGCATACAGCGCACCGACAAGGCTGCCAGCGCTAGTTCCAACCACGATATCGGGGACAATACCTTGCGCCTCCAGCGCCTTGATCACACCAATATGGGCAAAACCGCGCGCAGCCCCCCCACCTAGAGCCAAGCCAATTTTGATATTGCGCGGAATTTTGAGTGACGTCGCCACAGGTTCGACAACCGGGGCTGGGGAAATTAGGCTACAACCACTTAGCAGGAATATGACAGTACTTAGGCAGAGGAACAAAAACCGTAGGGGTA
>JBDSCZ010000018.1:0-8775 GCA_039920865.1 Burkholderiaceae bacterium | reverse complement strand
ATCTATCGGATCACAAACTTTTGGACGTCCCAGAAAATTTAATTTAATGCGCTTCTTGTCCTCAGCATCCAGAGCGAATGACACCGTACAACCTTTTTGATTTCCATCCAGTTTAATGGACCCCGTCGCATTAAAACCTATGGCCAAACGCGTACCGGGTACAGTTGAAGTTACGCTTATCCCATTTGGAACAGCTTCATGAGTAAAAATCAATTTTTCATTCGAATTCAGTGTTTGATCACTATTTTCATCGACAAAAACTATCCAGCCATTACTCCAATTGCTGCCGTCACCAGCTGCCACCATATCGACCCGCACACCACGCTGCAGAGCTTCCGAACGTGTCAAATTGATGGCGGCGAAAAAATCATTCACATTTGTCGTCATCCGCTGGTTCTGAATCAGTGTGCGAAAACTCGGTACGGCAATACCCATCAAGATTGCCGCGATACTCAGCACAACCATCAATTCAATCAGGGAAAACCCCTTGAGTCCTGCTCTGACAAAAACCTTAAAATGCATTTTCATAGATTACCAGCAGTTCGTTGCAGCGCCAGATGCAGCCTTGACACCGGTACTAGTAAACGTCAAATTCAGACACTTGGCATCTTTATAGGTTGAGTTGACTTTTGTGGTTCCTGGCATCGCTGTCAGCATCACACAGCTGCCTATTACATCACCCGTGCATGCTTCAGCCTTGATTTCATATGAACTGGCAGTCGCACTGTCTCCTGAAAACCATCTGAACGTATTGTCGGCAGTGGCAGACGTAAAAGTAAAGTAAGCATTATTTTGTGTGTAATAACGTTCTTGCTGCTGCATAACTGCCATTAGTGCAGCACGCCCCTCAGCCCGCTTGGTCTTGATAATGGAATCCTGATAGGACGGATATGCAATTGCTGCCAGTATCCCCATAACTGCCACTACGATCATCAGCTCGATCAGGGTAAAGCCTTTTTGTAAACTCGTCATCTTCACAGTGCACCCTATTTATTTTTAGCATCGTTGTGCAGCTCTTGC
Source organism: Burkholderiaceae bacterium (assembly GCA_039920865.1). Lineage (GTDB taxonomy): Bacteria > Pseudomonadota > Gammaproteobacteria > Burkholderiales > Burkholderiaceae_D > AVCC01. The sequence goes on along the minus strand of JBDSCZ010000018.1, from coordinate 7,755 downwards.
CAGTTCAATATCTCGCGCCAGCTCATGCGGCCGGCTGGAGGTTGGAATATGCCCGTACCGTTGCCGGCTTGCGCCGCGGTGCCTGCTTTACCACCTGTGCCAAAATTAAATACCGAGAATTTTTTATTTACTGCTCTTTTACCAATCGAATCCCTATCCCCAACAGTGGTACCGGTAGAGAACAAGACAGGGGAACTCAGCATGCCGACGGTTGACGATTCTCCGGTAACTGATCCACTAGCTGAAATACCATCTGCGGTCAAAGGCAGACCTGTCAGTGCGCTCAGGCCGTAAGTCCTACCACCGCCAGTCGCACAAGGATCGTTACCTGTGACTAGGCTATTAAAAAATAATCTACCGTAAGCAATCAGAGGATTAGTCACACTTCTTTCGCCGGTTCCCGTCAAACCGCCGGAGTCCTTGAAATCAAAATACCAACCCATTTTTTGGCCCGATGATGTGCCATAAGTAAAATTATTTCCAGCAACTATCATCGCATCGCTACTGGTCGCTTTGGCAAGCGTCCTTGCTTCGAGCTTACTGCGCCCTGATACATTATCGGAAGTCGTATCAAGAATGCCATAAAAGGATTGGGTCTTGAAGTTGCCAGCGGCGGCATCCGCATCTTCAACATACTTTCCGGTACCGAATAAAACGACGTAGCCACCGCCTGGCGCAGTGATTACTTTCGGCTGGCCTGTAATAGGCTGGCGAATACTAGCGCCATCCAATGCGGTGAACAACGGGGTAGTGAGCGTTTTACTGGCAGGCGCGCCCAGAGAAAAATCAAAACGCCACATATTGCCCTGTAAATCTCCTGCATACGCAAAGCGCACTGCACCATCATTGCCCAGCACCAATGCAGGCGAGCTAAGGCCATTTTGTTTACTGGAATCTTTAACCACAGTTTTCACTTTGAAGTAATTGGTTCCCAAAGCCCAGGCATCTCCTGGATTCTTATCCAATGACAGCAAAAATAATGCGCCAACAGCAGCGTCAGTTGTACCAAAATTGCTGGCGCCATCGTCTTTGTAGTTATTTAATCCACTCGGGACAACCACAAAATATTTATATACTGGAGCAACAAGAGTCCCTGTATTGAATTTCGCGACCTGCGGCGGGCTGGTCAGATTACCCATATCCACATCGTCTTTGTCGGTAAATTCCCAAATAGCGCCTGTACCGGCAGAAAAATCTGCAGGATTGGTCACGTCAAGAACAAATGCGCCCTGTGCGCCACCGCCCATGCCTGAGGCCAGAATCGTTTTCCAGCTGTTCGATACTTTCGCTTCAACAACGGTCATTGCGCCATCGACATAAGGCCGGTGCACATAGTTTGGATTCGTCAACTGATTCAAACCGGATATCAATGCATTCGGCACATAAGCGAATAGTTCGCTGCCATCCGATGCAGAAAAAGCATGCAACATGCCATCATTGGCGCCGATATACACGGCTTTTGTCCGGTTCTTTTTAGCGTCGTAAAACGTCTTGTAGTCATCGCCCTGGATAGTCGATGCCGGCGCGGCGACATAGGTCGGATTGCTATTGATGATGTCGCCCAGCACTCTGTCGCGCTGGCGGAACACGCCATTGGTCTGACCGATCTCATCGACACGACTGCCGCGCAGGTAGTCAACTCTATTTTCACCAAACCCATCCGCTGCGAAAGGCGTAACCGGCGATTTGTCAAGGTAAGCTTTCTGTGCCGCAGTCAAGCTAGCCCATAGAAATGGGATGGTCGTCAGCGACTTGTCAGCATTGATTTGTGCGGTATAAATTGCACGGGATGCCGGCAAGGGCTTAGGAGGAACAGCCGCCGCCACCGGAGTGGTCATTGCCGCCTTGCCGGTCAATACGAGGCCGGCATCCCAGGTTGGTACCTTTGCATCCTGAATCGCGACGACCATGTCAGGTACATAACCAGGCGCCGTCTTGTCACCTATCCCTTGATCGACCAGCTTGAGCTCTAGTTTCAGTAAATTGCCACTCCATTTGGACGGATCGAAACCAGGTTGGTAGACGTAGGAACTGTCCGAGGATATTTTGGTGGAGGTTAAGGTAACGCCCGAAATCGTACCGCTATTTCCAGCCACTGATTGAAAGATACTGCGTATGGAATTAATCATTTTGGTGGGATCACTGGCCAGGAAATAATTATCCGGATCAGTCCCATTGCTGGCCCATTCATTGTTGTTATTCACGACCGTGGTGCCGTCAGTTGCGAAAGTCTTGAATGGATTGCCATCCTTGTTTTTATCCAGGAAACCGCCGTATTTGGCGGCCAGATAAAACTGGCTGTTGCGCGATTTTGTGCCGCGTGGACTCGTATCTTCTATAGAACCATTGCCACCTTCATCGACATCAATAGAAAACGATTTGACGCGTACCGGCTTGTCCAGACGAATATCATTGGTATTGGCCCAGTACGCCATACCTGCCATATAGTAAGTACCAGTGCCAGCGCCAGTATTCTTGGTATCCAATGCAGTTAAACCGGAACGCTTTGCCAGATTTCCATAGGTACTGGAAGCATCAACCTCCATGTCGCTGACCAGTCTGGTCCAAGTCAGCGCATCGAATGCAGGCGTTGTTGTCGTAGGCGCTTCTAGTGCACGTGCGGCATCCAAATTACGGGCAGGCGAACCCGGTATGTAAGCATCTTGATGTGTATTGACATCACCAATAGTAACGATGTAATTGTTTTGGCAAGATGCCGTCACTGGGTCAACCCAAGTGTTCAGGACTGGAAAATTATCATCGGCAGTATCGGTCCCTAGCGCCCGAATTGCACTGGTAGCGTTAGTTGATCCCGAAGTCGGCTGCTTGCCTTGTAAATACCTTATTGCCTCGAAATACAGTTCACCGACCGGATCCCAGGTTTTGTAAGCGCCGAGCCTGAGGGGATTGGTGCGACCGAACTTGTTCAGATAGTTGATGACGCCACTATTGGTAGCGCTGGTAGAATTTTCAGGATTGTCGTAAAACACGCCGGTTGTTGCATTCCATTCCGGCTTGTCGTTGGCACTTTCAGCAAAAGAAGGGGCGTCGAATTTTTTAGGACCAACATACTTGACCGGGCCACGCACCACGCCACCATACAGATTATTGTTCCCAGTATCATGCTCGGTCAGATAACCCAATGCACCGACACGCAATTTATCGGAGTTTCTTTGCAATTCGCCTTCCGGCTTATAGTTACCCCCATATTTTTGGCATAAATCGGTTCTGGTTGGGCCTTCCACGCTATCGCAGACCTTGACCCGGGTCAGGTACTCGCCAAAATATTTATCCGTCGTCTGAAGTACTGCAGGGCTGCCGCTGGTGCGTGCGGTATCGCAATTTCCACCGCCGTTCGTGTTGCTAAACAAGATGCGATTACGGCACGACACTATATACAGCGTCGACGTCGTGAATGGCGTGACCTGATTGGGCGCGCTGACACTGCCACCCGCAGTCACTGATTTTCGTGGGAAATCGCCATTAGCATAAAACGCCCCACCGACATCCTTAAGGAATGCGCGCTGTAAAACCGTCAAAGTAGAGGTATCGGTGGTGCGGTCGCCGCCCGTCATTGCATAACGCAACATGTCGATGGCCGACGATGATGCCCAGTTCATAAAATTGCCGCTGAATGAATCGCCGCCGCATTCGTGATTGGTATCGGCTGCCTTGGAGATCGAAAAATACCCGTTTGCGTCGGTCAAGTCGGGATAGGGGATTGCTGTGGTTGTCGCCGTGGCGATGTTGGGGGTGTGGTTATATGAGGTACTTGTGGCGGGAGTCGTTGCAACGCTAGTGATATGTGTCTTATTGCCCGTGCTACCTAAATTTGAACCCGTTCCGCTCAAGTATCCAACGATAGCTCCTGTAGCCCCGGTTGCCGAATTGAAGTTAGAGGCAAGGTATAAAGGAGTGGAGTTACTGTCGGCAGATGATTTTATAGTCTTACTATTCGATGCATACGTTGGCGTATAAACTGCAGCGGTTCCGGGAACCGTCGTAACAACATCGGTAGTTGTGGTCACCGTGGTTGTGATACCGCTGGTCGTTGTTGTGGTCGTGGTGGCATTCGCTGTGCTACTGCTGGTATTACTTGCACTACCATTGCTGCTGCCGTTGGCTGTAGTACTTGAAACCGGTGTTGGGTAGGTATAGCATTTCTTAGGATTGAAGTAACCCAGGTAATCAGTCGTCTTGCTATAGTCGTTCGTTCCGCGGTAGGCGACACCCACTGTCGGGTATTCGACCGACAAATTCAACAACATGTTCGGATGCACATTGCCGCGGCCGCTAAACAATGGACCTTGTGCAATATTCACCTCCGGTGCTGCAGCCATTGCATCTTGGTTACCTACCAGCAGCGCAACGGCAAGTCCTGCCAGGATCGTGATTTTTTTAACGATAGTATGCATATTCATCTCTCTGGACAGCGTCACTGGTCTATCTTGCGGTAAAACGACTGCAACACGGCCTGGGTCGTTTCCCGTGTGCCGAAGCCCATCGCAGTAATGCGATAAAAAAACGTGCTTTGTACGCTGGCTTCCTCGCCGGCGGCCCGATAATTGATTGCCTCAATGATGTATCTGGGCGGTTTGCTGGGCAAAGACCCTTTCCCTGTCTGCAGGACTTGTCCGGTGAATTTACCGAATGACACGGTCTTGGTTGTGCTGCTATCGGCATCAGTAAAGTCCACCAGCAGCCAGACGGGTTGCGCTCCCGGGCTTGCGGTCGCGCAGAGTCCCAAGTTGTTGTTAGATTCGCCAGCGCCGCAACCGGCGGCAAAATTGGCCATAACCGGATTTTCTGAAAATAATGCGCTGCGCGATTTGCCCATATCCGGGGATTTTTCAATATCCATCTCGGCGTCCATCAGCGCGGCCTCTGCAGCCTGAAAGGCAATTTGGCGATCCCTGTCGTTACGGGACGATTTTTCTCCTTGCAGCGCTATTTGCGCGGCGGATATCCCCAACAACAAGACCGCCACCAGCATCAACAGGGATACCACCAGGGATGCGCCCTGCTGCCGTCGCAGGCTCGGAGTGTCAGCGTCAGCGGAGCCGGATAGCGTACGGAAGCGGCAGGACATCATGATCCACTCCCTTCCGACTGATTGCGTAACTGGATAGTAGTCAGGAATACTTTCCTGCCTTTGTTTCGAGTATCCGCAGGCAAGTTGGCTTCCTTGATCTGCGTTCCTATATCAGTGGCAGCATTGGCCGAGCTGTATTCCTTGCCGAACAAGTCGTAGGTCGTGGCGGTAGCATCGGCGCGAACATTGGCAGTTCCCCGCACCAGCATTGCCACCTTGATGACCGACACCCGCTTCCACCAGGTTTTCCTGTTTTTATCCAGGGCTTTGGCCGCAACATCGGTACCAACCAGGGTGAGCGCGCTGTCCTTTGCATTGATTTGGGTTGCCGTCAAAAACTGGTTCGGTATCCGGTCGGCGCCTTTGCCTGTGCTGGGGACATAATCGGTATCGACGCCGTACAGCACCTGGAACGACTCGATGCCGCGCGCAATCGCGTCGGAATTCCAAGTGCTACCACCATCCTTCCGATACTTACAACGCAGTTCCGGTTCACCGGCTGCGTCTATGTCTACGTAGTAAATGCTCCAGGCGCGATCTTCATCCGCGGTATTTTGCGAGGTTGGTGCCGAAATGTCATTGCCGGCGCAGTCGAAGATGGTTCCGTCTGGAGTGGCGGCACCAACTTTATTGGCACCGAAAAACCGCACCGCCAGGACATCGCTGCCGTTGATCGAAGTGCCTGTTAGAGAATCGATACCGGGACTCGTGAAACCACCTCCTACGCTATTGCTATCCAATCCTACAAGATTGGCGCTCATCTCCGGGTTGGCAGTGATCGGCGCATCCTGCTCTTCCTTGTCCCAGTTTTCATAACCGGCCTGCCGAATTGAACGAACGATATTTTCCATTGCATAACGCGCGGTGTCCTGAAAGTTCGCACTATCGCTTTGCGACATATACGCGGACTTACTGGACAACAGAAGCGCTGTTGCCGCCAATACAACAAATAAACTGAGAGTAATCGAAACCATCAACTCGACCAGGGTCAGGCCTGACTGTTTCGCGCTTACCAGAGGCTTGAATGTGAATTTACTGTTCATTGATCGCAGGCCAATCATTTGATGTACGGCTGAACTGTAATTGCCACACTGGGCGGCTGATTTTTGAGTAATTTCTTATCATTATCAACATCCTTGCCTTGCCAGCCGACTTTGACGACATAGGGCACGCTATTGGTGGTCGCAATCGTGCTGGCACATGCCCATGTCAGCTTGGATGCGCTGGTATCCCATGGCGTTTCATCGCGGCATATGACCACCCGCCCGCCCGGCAATCCTGCCTTGAGGCGTGTTTTCCATTCGTAAATATCAGCAGCTGCCAGTTGCGCGCTGGTGCATGCTGTTGTGTAACACATGGTTGCCGTGGCGGGATCTCCATCGGTAGCGGAGTTGTAAGTGAACAGATACGGATTGTTGCTGTCGGCCTGGTTCATTGCAGTGGCATTCTGCCGCATGTTGTCTGCCATTTCGGTGGCCAGTTGGACAGCCACTGTCTGCAGGCCAGATTGCTGACTAGTACGCATGGCGACCAACTGCATGCCACCGGCTCCGATCACGCCGAGCGCCAGCACGAATACTGATATCAGCACTTCGATCAGGGTAAAGCCGTTTTGTCTTGTCTTGTGCATGACTGGCCAATCGTAATTATTTTGGATCTTGCGTGGCGCGAATAGGTCGAAAAAATATTTATACAGTACGATTCAGTATTTGCAAATCATCCGAAAACAATGGGGTATGCATTAAAATTATGCAATTTCCACATAAATTCTATGCGATATAGAAAATACATATCTATGTATCTATATTGAATATTTATTCAAATTGTATGACCCAGAGCGGACAGAGGTTTGAAAACCGATCGATACTGATCCGCAATAACTGATTGCCTAATCGTAATTGCTTCCATATAGGAAACAAAGTACGAACTGACAAACAGTCGGTTGCGGCAGACGAGCGGAAAACCGGCAGGTTTCGGGCGACTTATTTTGTATCGCCGGATGTGGCAATTTCTGCAATCACATTCTGGAATTCGGCAACGTCCTCGAAACTGCGATAGACCGAAGCGAAGCGGATATAGGCGATTTTATCGAGCCGCTTCAGTTCTTCCATGATGCATTCGCCGATGCGCTGCGAGCTTATTTCACGCTCGCCCAGCGAGAGGATTTTTTCCTGGATGCGGCTGATGGTGGCATCCACCGCCTCGGCTGACACCGGCCGTTTGCGTAGTGCCAGCATCAGGCTGGCACGCAATTTTCCGGCGGCGAATTCGACCCTGCTGCCGTTTTTCTTGACGATGACCGGCATCGTGAGTTCGATGCGTTCATAGGTGGTGAAACGCTTTTCGCATTTGGCGCAGCGACGGCGGCGGCGGATCGAGTCGCCCTCTTCCGATGCGCGGGTGTCGATGACCTGGGTGTCTTCGTTATGGCAGAACGGACATTTCATGATGGCTTTGGATTGAAAAAATTGCTGGTTGCATTGTGCGGCCCGGATGTGCAGACGACTTCCCTGAAAGTTTCAGGGAAGTCGTCTGTGCTTCTCAGCCGCGCATCCTATTGGGGATGATTGCTTGCTTGACTGATGATGCATAAAAGCGCCATGACCGCCCTCTCCCCCAACCCCTCTCCCGCAAGCGGGAGAGGGGAGCGAAGTGAGCCGCTA
>JBDSCZ010000017.1:0-4784 GCA_039920865.1 Burkholderiaceae bacterium | reverse complement strand
CGCCGCCTTTGCCGGTGAAAAAGAAGAAACGCGGCGCTTGTTCGAGGAATTTCATGATGTTTCCTTTGCGGTTTTACAGCTGATTCAGCAGCACGCTTTGCCCGAGCAGCAGCCAGTGGCAGGTTTAACTTCGGCGTCCGGCTGCACGATGCCTGCCCAGCGCGCCAGTTCGGCGCGGTTCGGGTAGCGGCCGGCCAAGGCGACTTCGCCATCGACCAGGATCAGCGGCAAAGCTTCCTGGCCCGAGCGTTCCAGGAAGGATTTGACGGTCGCGTTTTCTACGAAAGCCATCGGTTGCCGGGCCAGGCTGAAGCGCTCGATCTGTGCGCCGTTTTGTTTGGCCCAATCCGCATCCGCTGAAAAACTGACCAGAACCTGGTCCACGTCGACACCGCATACGCCGGTGCTGCAGCACAGCGCAGGGTCAAATATCTGAATAGATTTCATTTTGCAGCTCCATTAATAATTGAAATAAAAACATGATTTATGCGGAAAATTAGTGCAGACCGCCGTACCTGCGGCGCGGTACAGGCACGGAGGCTTGCACTACTCCCAACAAGCGGGATTACGTAAATTTTATAGCGTGCTGATCCGATCCAGTTCGCGCTTCAAGCGGGCCGGGTCGCTTTGCAGCTCGGCTTGCGGGAGCGCAAAAAAGGTTTCGATGCGGGTGCGCAGGAGGCGGTAGGCAGCCATGAAAGCGGCGTCGATTTCCGCGTCGGTGCCGGTGGCGTGCGCCGGGTCTTCCACGCCCCAGTGCGCGCGCAGAACCGGGCCGAGGTAGGCCGGGCAGGTTTCTCCGGCAGCGCTGGCGCACACCGTAATCACCACATCGGGCGTCAACGGCAGCTTGTCCCACGACTTGCTGTGGTAGCCCTCGGTTGCAATACCCGCGCGCGCCAATAGGGCAAGTGAACGCGGATGCACTTTTCCGGTGGGCTGGCTGCCGGCACTCATGGCCGTCCAGCCGGCAAGCGCCAGGTGGTTGAAAATGGCTTCGGCCAGAATCGAGCGGCAGGAGTTGCCAGTGCAAAGAAATAAGACGTTCATGGTCATGGTTTCTCTGGAACAGAGGACATTTTAGGAAGTACATCCTCAGAGCAATTCGCGCTGGCGCGCAGGCTCGCGCACTGTTCGGGATGGCCGGAGCAACACTCTTCGGTCAGGTAGGCGATCAAGTCCAGCATCAACGGGATGTTGGCCCGGTAGCGCTGATATCGCCCTTCCTGTTCTACCCGGAGCAGGCCGGCCTGGGTAAGCGCCTTCAGGTGGAACGACAAATTGGTGGGCGGCACGGTCAGTGTGGTTGCGATTTCACCGGCGACCATGCCTTGCATCCCTTGCCTGACAAGCAGCCTGAATACGTCCAGCCGTATGCCCGAAGAAAGAGATTCAAAAACTGCGGTTGCGGTATTTTTTTCCATGTTTTGATTATACAACTTGTGTTGAAGCGTTGAAGTTTTATCTTGCGCAAGAGACAGACTCCCAGGGTCCTGGGTGCATCAACGAGATATTGCTGTCTTAGGGAAAAACGTCAACGCCAACAGAGTGAAGCCCGGTTCCAGGCTCCGGAAGATGTGCTGACGCAATCAGGCTGCCAGATGCCGCGCCTGCCGTTGCGGTGCCGCGTGTTCGGCGGCGGCCTTTTTTTGCTTGGCCGCCTTGGACTTGATGTGCAACTGGTTGGCCTGGCCGGCGTAATCGCTGGCGAGTATGTCGTCCGCAACGGCCGCATCGATGCCCTGGGTTTGTAGCCATTCCGACACCAGCGCGGCCAGCCGTTCCAGCGCGATGCGGTGGGTGGCGTCGGTCTTGGCGTAGATCCAGTCGGACAACGCCATGAAGCGGGCAAACGGGCTTTGTTCCAGAATTATTGGCAGCGTATGGGCGAAGCGGCCGGAATTGGCGATCAAGTCCCAATAACGGGCAAACCGCACCAGTCGTTGCATGGTGGCAAATTCGATCTGGTCGGTGGCCAGGATGGTGTAGGGCGGCTGGGCGTCGAACACCATCTTGTATGTTTCGGTATGGCGGATGATCGGGGTGCCGCGCAGGCGTTTCAGGATGCCGAACTGAATTTCGTGCGGTTGCAGCGCATACAGCTGATCGAAACCGGCGGCGAAGCTGTCGATGTCTTCGCCCGGCAGGCCGGCGATCAGATCGACGTGCATGTGCGCGTGCGAGTGTTCGACCAGCCAGCGGATGTTGTCGGCCGCTTTCTGGTTGTCCTGACGGCGGCTGACCAGCGCCTGCACCTCGGGGTTGAAACTCTGGATTCCAATCTCGAACTGCAACGCGCCGGGCGGGAATTGCGTGATGCCGGCCTTCAGCGCGTCCGGAAGATGATCCGGCACCAGCTCGAAATGGGCGAACACCGGGTCGTTCGGGGCGGCCGCGATCTTGTCGAGGAAAAACTGCATGATCTTCAAACTGGTCTTGATGTTCAGGTTGAAGGTGCGGTCGACGAACTTGAACAAGCGCGCGCCGCGCGCATGCAATCCTTCCAGTTCGGCCAGAAAACGGTCGAGATCGAACGGCCAGGCAGTCTTGTCGAGCGACGACAGGCAGAATTCGCATTTGAACGGGCAACCGCGCGACGCTTCCACATACAGGATGCGGTGCTTCAGGTCATGCTCGGTATACAGCGCATACGGCAGCGTGATTTCATCCAGCGGCGACTGCAGTCCGGCGTGGATCTTCATCAGCGGCTTGGGGCCGGCCAATATTTCGCGGCACAGCTTGGAGAAGCTGACGTCGCCCCAGCCGGTGATCAGGTAATCGGCCGCCTGCACGATCGCCTGCTGCTGCGATTCGTGTGACACCTCCGGCCCGCCCAGCACGATTACGATCTGCGGCGCCACCTGTTTCAGCATCGCCACCACGCGTGTGGTTTCCTCGACGTTCCAGATATACACGCCGAAACCGATGATGCGCGGCTGCTGCTGCAACAATTTTTCAACGATATCGGTGGTCTTGCTGCCGATGACGAACTCCTGTAGCCGGGTCTGATCCTGCAGGTCTCCCATGTTGGCAAGCAGGTAGCGCAGGCCCAGCGAGGCATGGGCAAAGCGGGCGTTCAGGGTGGACAGGATAATAGTCATTGCGGGCGTTTCCGTTGATAAAACTTAGTATTCCAGGCTCAAGGTGAGTGAGCCGTGGCGTTGCAATTTACTCTGGGTCAGGTATTCCTTGCTGCGCATGTAATACGCGTAAGTCAGCTTGCCGCCCGGCCATTGCCAAGCGAGTCCGGCCGACAGATCGCCGACCAGATATTTCTTGGTCACATGGTGGCTGTCGCGAAAGGTATTCCCATCGAGAAAAATATCCCGCGCCACTGCGCGCCCATCCAGCGCGACGAAGCCATACAACGCACTGGCGGCCAGTCGGTGCAACCCTGCACTTTCGGTCAGCGGTGCATTGCTGTCGCCGCCGGGGCGGATCGGTGCGGTGCCGAAATCGTTCGGTAGCCGGCTGCCGGCGCGAAACTCCAATCCGGCGTTGGCGTAGGTGGCGACGTTGCCGAGGCTGACGCCGTAATGGCTGATCGCATCGAATGCCGGGCCGGATTTGTTGGCGCTGACCCAGATCTTGTTTTTGCGTTCGGCCACGATCTGCAGCCCCAGTTCGTTGTGCAACTGATTGTCCCAGCCGTTGAAGCGATCGATTCCGCGCAGCGAGTGGATGAAATTCTGCGATTGCTCGGCCAGCGACGCCGGGCCGACCACGCCCAGGTTGACTTCGACGGTATCCATATGGCGTTCATCGCGGGCATTGTAGCCCAGCCCCAGATATAGCCAACCGGCATAAGGGCGGTCATCGGCGATGACGCCGGTGGCGGTCTTGTCGTGCGGCGTAAACATCGACTGGCCGGCGGTAACGACCATGTTGCGCGAGGTGTAGCGGCCGGGATGGATCCCTTCGAACGCCCGGTTCATCGTCCGCACCCAGCGCGGCAGGCAAGGATCGTTAATGTAGTCTTTCAGGTTGGCCGAGACCCATGACACCTTGACGCCATTGGTGTAATTGCTGTCGGAGCCGGCCACCAGATCGTTTTCGAAGTAAAAATTGATGATTTCAGGATGTTGCGCCAGTGCCGTCACGCCCGGCGTCGGGCTGCCGCACAAGGCCTGCATCAGGGTTTCATTGCTTATCTGCGCCAAGCCAGGCAGCGCAGTCAACGCCAGCGCCAGCACACAGGCGCTGCGGCAAAGGGTGATACGGGATGGTGTGCGCATGATTCGATCGGTTAAAGGTGAAATGCATCAAGCCCGCATCATAGCCGGATAATCGCCTAAAGTCCTTGCGGTAAAAAGATGCACGATGCGCGGCCATCGGCGACCGGCAACCGGGACCAGCCGAGCATTGATAATCGACAACCGATGTCTGCACTCGCTGTGTAACCGACTGTTTTTAAGATGACGCTGTCGGATTTTTACGGTTTAATCATGCCAGGCACTACACTACTGATCCGTGCCATCTCGCCATTGTGTACCAATTTCCCTATGCTGCATCTGACCACCTCGTTACGCGGCCGCGGCCTGCTGCTGTTGTTATTGTTGCTGTGCAGCTTGGGCGGCGCTGCGTTTGCTGCGCCGCCTGCTGCCGCGCCGGCGCCGGCCAATGCGCCGGCGGCGGTGACGCCGATTGCGGTGCCGAATATTGCAGCCGCAGCAGAGAATGGCGATGCGCTGTTGCGCGATATCGTCGCCGGCCTGGCACCGGCGCCCAGGCTGGCGGCAATCGACGGCGAACTAAGCGTTTTCGGGCGCGATTTCGACGCTACT
>JBDSCZ010000016.1:0-3443 GCA_039920865.1 Burkholderiaceae bacterium | reverse complement strand
TGCTCGCCGGCCAGTTTGGTGGCGCCATAGACGTTGATCGGACAGGTCGAGTCGGTCTCGACGTAGGGCGTGGTTTTGCTGCCATCAAACACGTAGTCGGTGCTGTAGTGGATCATCGCCGCACCGAGCTTTTTGGCTTCTTCCGCCATCACGCCAGGTGCTTCGCCGTTGATGCGCATCGCCAGCTCCGGTTCGCTTTCGGCCTTGTCCACTGCGGTGTAGGCGGCGGGGTTGATGATCAGGCTGGGCTTGATGGCGCGGATGACATCGCGCACCTGGGCCAGGTTGGATAGGTCCATCTGGCTGCGGTCGAGCGCGATGATTTCGCCCAGTCCTTGCAGGCTGCGTTCGAGTTCATAACCGACCTGGCCGGTTTTGCCTGTTAGTAGGATGCGGGTCATCGGGTGTTTAATTTTGTGGTGGGGCTTTGGGAGGGGGCATTATACCCGCTGCCATTTTGAAATTCATGGAGGTGCTGACGGGATGGTGTGTTATGTGTTTATCAGACTTACGCAATATTCAGCATTTCATTTTGTATGGAATGCATCGGAGCGATTAACGGCAGCAGTCTGGCGACTGCTTTCGCGCCTGAAGGCGCTCTACAAGTATGGCGTCTTTGAAGGCTGTTAGTCGTAACTGTGTCTTTCGTCATAATCTTGTGATTGGCATGTATTTTTAAATCTGCACAGTTTACATGCGCAAACAATGTTCTTTAACACCATACCCCTGTTAATATCGATATTTAATGAAGCCTCGGCTTTTCGCTTCTGTAGGAGCGGACCCGGCCGCGAACAGTCCTGAATAAGCGCGCAATCGCGCACAGCATCTTCAATCAAGCTGCGCAGCGAAATCTGGTCGCGCCCGGGTGCGCTCCTTCTATGTGTAACGACCTGCATTCAGCGGCTTTTTCGACCAGAATTAACTGCGACTGACGGTCTGCCCATGATGTCGTGGTGCCGCTTGGTTTGTGGACGAAGAATTGTGCACCGGGTTCCCGGACGCCGCTCAACGGGCGCGGTCGCCGCGGAAGATCAATGGCAATCGACATCCAGAAAACCCGCGTTAGGCGAATAAACGCTATTCGTTTGTTGTACTGGCTTGACATTGTGTAGTCGTTCGATTACACTTTTCCCATGTTTTCGATTAAACCACTCCCCGAATTCACCGCTTGGCTCGACGGCCTCACTGATGCGGCTGTACGTGGCTTGGTGGTGGCAAGGGTCAAGCGGTTGGAGCGCGGACTAATGGGCGACGTTGAGCCTGTTGGCGAAGGTGTTTCGGAACTGCGCATCCATGTGGGTGCAGGCTGGCGCGTCTATTTCACACAGCGCGGTGCTCACTTGATCGTGTTGCTCGTTGGTGGCTCTAAGCGTACTCAGAAGAGAGACATCAAGCGCGCCAAAGCGCTGGCGGCATTGCTGGATTAACAGGAGGAAATGAACATGCCAAAACGTATCAAGATGGACGATCTGCCCGATTTCGACGCAGCCCAATATCTCGACAGTGAGGCAGCGATTGCTGCCTATCTGACTGATATCCTGGAAACGAACGATGCGGGCTTGCTAGCATCGGCACTCGGCGACATCGCGCGCGCGCGCGGCATGAGCGAGATTGCCAAGTCAGCCGGGATTACCCGCGAAGCTTTGTACAAGGCATTGCGCCCCGGTAGCGCTCCGCGTTTCGACACAGTTAACCGTGTCTGCGCAGCGCTCGGCGTGCGTCTGGTGGCACAGGCAGTGCATACCTGATCGCGGTGCGAGCGTTGTCAGTCCGATGGCAGCTCCAGAGGTACTTGGTCAGTTGCAGTTACTTCTGGTTCGCGACGTGGAATGCAGGTCGGCGTGGCTAAATGCAGGTTCATTCGGAGTTATCTCTGGTTTGCGCATCCCGTCAGTCGCAGTTAATTCTGGTCGAAAAAGCCGCTGAATTCAGGTCGGACCGTTTTCGATGGCAGGTCGTTACACCTACTTGGGCGAGCCAGCGCTTGAAGGGCTCGGCTTTGGGGGATGGGATCAATTGGGTGATGCGGAAGATGCCTTCGGTATTGGCCGCAGTTGCTCCTTTGGATACCGCCTTCCGTCTCCAGCCGAAGGGGTGACAAGTTGTCCCCACCCTTGCGCCAACCCCTTGTCACGCAAACGTATTTTTTATGTAACTGATGTTACGCAACTTCATTATGGCAAAAAACATTGCAGGCGTCTCTGGAGTGCGACCGCCCTCTCTCCCGGCCTCTCTCCCACAAGTGGGAGAGAGGAGAAAAGCCCCCGCTCCATTCGCCATAGTCGCTTACTCTGCCAAATTGCTTGCAACCACCCTGGCAAATTCTGTGAAATCAGCAAGGTGATATCGCACAATGCTATGCACGATGGCCCAGTTGATACTCTCGTAATTGCGGACAGCAATATTTCGGAAACCCACTGCTTTCTTGAGGCTGGTTGCCAGTGCGTCGTGTAACAGTCCAGCTTGCGCCAATATGTCGAATGTCTGCCCCATGGTATCCGGTGCCGGTACATCCATTCCTGCGATCAAATGTGCCCCGATATCATGCACGACTGAGATTAAGCGCGACGATATCCTGAAGATCCAGGTCCGTCATCAACGTTTCCGGATCTGGCGGACACTTTGTTTCTATCCGTTGCAGGCACCGCCGCAAAGATTCCAGCTTTTGCTCTACTACTTCCCGATCCATGCTTTCCGCCTTTCTGCAAGTACTCTGGAACGATAAGGCATGAAGTCTGCCTGTTCAAGCAGATGCCGATTGATCAGTGCCCCGTAGTGCGTATCGCTGCCCAGTATTCTTCTGCCATGTCGTACTACTTGTCCGAGCAATGGTTCAGACACTGTTTTCAGATCGATCAAATCTATCGGCCGCCCGGTGCTTTCGGCCAGGGCGCCGATGAGGGCTATTTTTTCATTGGCCGTCAGCGCTTGGGCGGCAGCAACAGCAAGGTCCAAATCGCTATCCGGCTGCTGGCGACCCAGTGCCACAGACCCGAATAGCACAGCAAGGGTAATTTGCGGAAAATACGCCAGCACATCCTTGAGCAATTCATCACCCGGTTGGGATGTTTTTTCACCTGTTGCCAGCGTTACAGGCCGGGCCGCCGTTTTTCTTGCCTGCGTTGCAGTAATTGTTTTCATGCTGCAGCTTTCCTTTGTATGACATCGGTCTACCTAAGCTTACGCAATATTAACCATTTCGTTTTGTATATGAACACACCAGGGCGCGATCAACGGCAGCAGGCTGGCGACTGCTTTGCGCTAGGGTGCGCGCCTACAGGGTGCTTGGCCAATTTGGTGGTGAGCAGGGTTGTCATGCGAAGACTTCTGCTTCTGCCAGCAATTTACCGTCCTTATCCTTGCCGGACAGTAATGGCTCGGCGTCTATCGGCCATTGTATGCCGATCGCGGGGTCGTTCCAGAGGATGCTGCGTTCGAATTCC
>JBDSCZ010000015.1:0-3696 GCA_039920865.1 Burkholderiaceae bacterium | reverse complement strand
GATTTCGACAGCGTTGCCAGCACGTACAGCGAATACATCGTCTTTTCGTCGAGCGGCGCCGGCTTGGCCTTGTTCAGGCAGCAGATCTCGGCCCATAGTGAGGTCGATCGCATCTCATTCTTGACCGCTTCGATGAACAGTTCATCGTTGTACTCGCGGCCGGTGATCTTCTCCATCCACTCGATCGATTCCAGCCCCTGGTTGACCACATACATCAGACGATCTTCAGTCAGGTCCTTATACGGGCCGACCGAGACGTCGATGAAATTGACCGGCGTGTTCTCGAGTTTCGATGCATGCTGGTACCACTTAGCGTGCGAACAGCAGATCTGGGACTGGAAATTGAAGTCTGGCTTCGGGAACGGGCCGCCGAACAGGTATTTGTCGAGCGTGATCGAGCCCCAGTAAGTGCGCATGTAGGCGCACAGGTCGCGTGCAAAGCCGGCTGATTCTGCGGCGTTCTGGCATTCCTGGTTGAACTTCTTGTCGAGTGCGACCGCTGCGCCGTACGGCTCGCCGGTCAGCGAATAGACGTCGTTGCCGAGGCCGGCCGGAATCGCATCCAGGGCCCAGGCCGAGCCGGACCAGCGGATGCCGCCGGTTTCCTTGCAACGGGCATAGTTGAGGTAATACTGTTCGCGCAACTCTTTGGCCTTCTTCCAGCACTTGAGTGGCTCGGTAGGATATTTTGCCATTTGATCATTACTCCTTTTAATGGGTTACCGCGCAGTCGGTCAGAACAAGTCTTCTTCACTCATCGTTTCGAGGAAAGCCTCGATCCGGATGCGGAATGGCCCGATCGGGTTGGTGATGTCGAATTCGAGGAACAGGCACGGGATGTCGTTGTTCTCCAGGTGTTCCTTCAGGTCCGGGAAATCGCCTTCATGCGGATCGCAGAATTTCTGCTGCAGGAAGATCGCGGCCCGCGCGTTGTAGTCTTTCGCCAGCTTCAACACATGGTCAAAGCGGGTATGTGCCGGATAATCCTTGGTCGGACAGGCCGGACGCTCGCAATAGCGGTCGGAGATGGTTGCGATCGGATCATCCTGGATGCGCGCCTCGTTCCAGAAATTGCGGGTGCCGGAACACTGATCGTCGATCACGATGGTGGAACCGACCGACTCGACCATCGCCATGAACGAGACATCGTCGTTTTCGGAACCGATGGTCATGAAGCGCACGCCTTCGATCCGGTTCTGCGGCTGTTTCGGCAGTTCGGCCAGCACCCGCTTCAGTTCGCGGTTATGGTCTTCCTTGTCGATGAACTGCGCAGTAATCGAGGCATACAGCGCATCGACGCCGGTCACGCGCGGGTTGGTTTCCTTGCGGTATTCGTAAAGTTCATGCAGCAAGCGGCGGTTCTCGTTGACCAGTGCGGTCGAGCGGCGCAGGTCATCGTCGGTAATCGGCTTGCCGATCACGCCTTCCATGAAGGTGCGGAACTTCTTCACCTCGGAATAATGCAGCAGCTTGGCGAACTTCGACTGCACCTCGTTCGGCATCGGCAGGTAATAATCCCACGTTACCGTCGGCACGTGCATGCGCCAGGAGTTGAAAGTTTGGCGATACTGGATGCACGCTTGCGTGAGCGTTACACCGGTGCAGTAGTCGTAACGTCCCAGCAATCCCTGCGCCAGAGAGTCACGGGAGAACGGACAGAACATGCCGAAGATATGCGGCTCCGTCACATTTTGCGGTTCGTGTGCACCCAGCACCCGGACCGGCAGCATGCCGGCGGCAATCAGGACTTCTTCTGGTGTATAGGTGCACATGGTCGCAACAACCTGTCTGCCTGTTTTCAGTTTCCATGCCTTGGCATAATCGTGACGATCTTCATACCATGACTTGAACTGATCAAATAATCCGCTCATAAATGCGTCCTTTTGTCGGTCGGTTAGGGCATCTGCCCGAATTATGCAATATGATGCATCTGCTTATATTTACATGCACTATATTGCCGTTGATTGATTCTATGATGCAGGAACGCCTCTGTCAACGTAAATACGTATTATTTTGCATATAATTTATTGCACATGCATTTTTATGCACTTTAGATGCGTTGACGTGACGTTGCAGCGTGAACCGCAGTGATCAGCAGATGGAAGCAACGCACTGGTGGCTTTTCGCCAATTCCGCATGTGAGGCGCGCAGGGTTGATGTTGCAGAACTGTCTGCACCGGCAGTCCGGTATCCGATTGCGGGTAGGTCCGGCCCAATCGCAGAGCCTTTACCGGCGTCCATTTTTTAGCAGATGGAAGTAAAGCCGACCAGCCTTGCTCAGTTGATGTATTCGGCAATCATCCGATGAACGTATCAGCGTGGTGCGCCGACTCGATCACCTGCCATTGCACCCTCAGCCATTGGCGTACTGGTTATAGGTCATGACGGCGGCGCGAAAGATAAAATCACCCAACACTGCTGGGTACTGTTTAAAAATTCGGTTGGGAAGTTTGGCTTATCGATAACTCCTGATCTCCCCCGTGGTCAGCGCCACTTTGTCAGGATGGCGCGGATTCTCAACGGTGCTTGCGCAAGGTTTCCGATGGTAGTTCGCCAAACATTTGCTTGTAATTTTCAGCAAAGCGGGAGAGATGCCAGAAACCCCAGCGGGCGGCGATTTCTGCCACTGTCGTGTGGGCTACTCCGGCCTCGGACTTGAGGTCCCGCCGAGCCCGGTTTAGCCGAATGGCTTGCAGATAGGCGACTGGATTAATGTCCAGTACCGACTCGAAACTATATTGCAGAGTACGGCGCGAGATATTAAAGGCCGTACATAGATCGGTGACCGTGACCGGATCATCATGGTGCTCAAGCACGTAGGTCTTGGTTTTTTCCACCAAGCTCTTGCGCGACGCGGCGATAACGCTGTGGTTGTCCGGGCCGACATCGATGGTTGCGACCACTAGATTGTTGAAAATTTCCTGCTCGATGACTTTTCTGATCTGGGGGGAGTTCAACATCCCGGGTGCACTCTGGATGTTATTCAGTAACAGTTTCAGAAATTCGCCCAGGCAGTGAGCGGCTTTAGCGCAGTGGTTGAGAACACCGGAAGTGGTGAGTTTGGCCTCGGTATCTATGTCCCAGACGGTGCAGGCGAATTCCTGCAATTGCGCAGCGCCAGTGGAAACGGCAATGATGTCTAGTTGTTTTGGAGTTCGAAAATCCAGACCTTCGCCGCCGCCCAGTGTGACTAACGACCCCCGATTGAGCGCGGTTCCGGAAAGCAGTCCATCGCCTGTCGCGCCCAGAGCGACGCCAATGGTGCGAGATCCTTCCCAAGGCAGCCCGGTTTGATGCAAGACTTGATTTGTCTTCTCGCGGAATATCTGTAAATTGCCAAACCATACTTCAGTCAAGGAGCCTGAGAAAGTGCCTCCAGAGAGTTGCTCGTACTCCTGCTGCCAGTGTTGCAAGCCTGCGGCGTGATCGTCGGTGTCCCCTATGACTGCCTCTGTGAAAATAAAGCAATCCTCATCGCCATGAATATTGTGGGAGATATGAGACGGTTGGAATGTCGGGGAATTATGCGAATGCATGCGGTAATCCTTGCAATGCGGCTGGCTTTGCCGTTTCTCTCCGTATTTCTCCGATTCTTTAAAAAATATTTGGTCCCGTGTAATCTCAGACGCCGCTCTGGCGATCCGCAGCAATCCCGACTTTGCACCGCCATCGCAGCCTTCCGGACGAAACATTGCC
>JBDSCZ010000014.1:0-15441 GCA_039920865.1 Burkholderiaceae bacterium | reverse complement strand
CCGGTGGTAAACAGATACACCCATGAACGTTGAATAACGTCAAAATCGAAATTCGCAAACATGGTTAGTGCCCTCCCGTGTCGGTACTACTGGCGGCAATGAATCCGGGAACCGCTGTTTTCTTTTCGAGCCAGTGCGCCAAAAACAGCGCTAGCGCCGATACGGCGATATATATGATGGTGGCCGCGGTGAGCGATTCGAAAGTCTGGAAAGTGAATTCGCGCATCGAATAGGCAGCCGCCGTCAGCTCCACCAAGCCGATGGTCAGCGCTACCGAACTGTTCTTGATGATCGCCGCAAATTCATTGGTCAGCGCCGGGATGATGATGCGAAACGACATCGGCAGCAATACATAACGATAGGTTTGCGGCAGCGTCAATCCAAGCGCGGTGCCCGCCATTCTCTGGCCGCGCGGCAAGGCATCGATTCCGGTTGAGACCTGGATCGCCACCCGGGCCGAGGTAAAAAATCCCAGTGCCAGGAAAGCAGTGACGAAGGACGCGTTCGGCAGCCCCTTGAGCCAATTGCCTAAGGCTTCCGGCACCAGTTCCGGCATCACGAAATACCACAGGAACATTTGCACGATCAACGGAATATTGCGAAATAATCCAATATAAGCATTCGACAAACGCACCAGCCATTTGTTGGGCATGGTGCGCACGGTGCCGATTACGGTGCCGATGATGAGCGCCATTATCCAGGCGCTGAGCGCAGTTGCAATCGTCCATTGCAGACCGGCCAGCAGCGTATCCATATAGGTGTGTACGCCGTCAGGAGATAGGTCCCAGTAAATGCTCCAGTTCCAGGGGTAATGCATTTTGTATCTCCTCTTTGATGGGAGTGGATGCCGCATTGCCGCGGTGCGATCCGGTGCTTAAATTTACGAGCCACTACTACGGTTAAAACAAAAACGGGAGGCTCGCGCCCCCCATTTTACGGATAGCAAATACCCATATTATTTTTTCTTGGAAGATTTTCTTTGCGCTTCCGGCACCACCGCGTAGGCGGCAGGGTCAGCAGAATCGGTCGGCTTGGCAAATGCCGCTTTCAGTTCCGCACTCATCGGCACATTCAGATTGATGCCTTTCGGCGGGATTGGCGACAGGAACCATTTTGCATAGATTTTGTTGATTTCACCCGAGGTATAGACCTTCGCCAATGCGGTATCGACTGCCGTCTTGAATGCGGGATCGTCCCTGCGCTCAATGATGCCGTACGGTTCGACCGATAACGCTTCGTCGGATATCGCGAAATCGGATGGCGTCCTGGAACTGGCTGCCAGCGAGAACAGCAGGATGTCATCCATCGCAAATGCCGTTGCGCGACCGGTTTCCACCATCAGGAACGCCTCGGCGTGATCTTTGGCTGTCAGGATACGCATGCCCAGATTGCG
Organism: Burkholderiaceae bacterium; assembly: GCA_039920865.1. GTDB lineage: Bacteria > Pseudomonadota > Gammaproteobacteria > Burkholderiales > Burkholderiaceae_D > AVCC01. The sequence continues at coordinate 14,048 of JBDSCZ010000014.1, read as the reverse complement.
CTCACTATTGAGTCCTGTGATTTGCCTCAGGTTCGAAGTGCCGGAGGTCGATACGATGGTCTTGCCCTGCATGTCGGCCAGGGTCTTGATGCCGGATGATTTTTTGGCCAGCAGGCGGTTCGAGGTGATGAACATGGTAGGAGCGAAGGCCACAACTCTCTGACGTTCGGCATTGTTGGTCGCGGAGCCGCAGGCCAGATCAATGGTCCCGTTCGAGATCAACGGGATCCGGGTGGCTGAAGTGACCGGAACCATCTTGACATTAAGCGCGGTCATGCCAAGTTGCTTCTGGATTGTAGTGGCCGCCTTCATGCACAAGTCGATCGAATAACCCTGATACGACTGTTTGTCATCAAGGTAGGAAAATGGAATCGAAGAGTCGCGTACGCCCAAAGTGATGGTGCCGGTATCCTTGATTTTTTTGAGCGTACCGGTCAACTCTGCCGCCTGAACCGCACCTGCCAGCAGGCCGGCACCGATGAGAGCGACAACACATTTTGTCATTGTATGAATTTGCATGAATCTGACTCCTTGAAAATACTTCAGTGATATGGGCAACACCTGATTACTCAGTATCTGCGTACTGATGGCTCTAGATTCTAATGTATAACCTGGGCGGGAGTGTGCTTTCTCGTGGTGACAAAAATTTTACATCTACCAGCACCCGCAGAGATGAAACCGGTGGCATGGTAGACGCTTGGAGCACGATGTGCAACATGCATCTACAATGCCGCTATCCGGCATGGAAAACTTATGCCGAATCAAAATCGCTGTATATAAGGGCTAACACGTAGGCAATTATCCGGCCTCGCCTGCCCTCGCTTTACGGGTATAGGCCGCGCACTTCACGCGCCTGCAGCACGCGGGTACACGCGACAATGAAGGCAGCGGTGCGAAACGAGGTCCTGTGCTGTTCGGCCACCTGCCAGATCGAAGCAAACGCTTCACGCATGATGCGGGTCAGGCGCTGGTTGATTTCATCTTCGCTCCAGAAGAAGCTGGAAAAATCCTGCACCCACTCAAAGTAGCTGACGGTTACGCCGCCGGCGTTGGCAACCACGTCCGGCACGATCAGCACGCCCTTGTCATGCAGGATGTCATCAGCCTCCGGAGTGGTCGGGCCATTGGCCCCTTCCAGGATGATCTTGGCACGAATCCGGTGTGCATTCGAGGCATTGATCTGCTGCTCCAGCGCGGCCGGTATCAGTATTTCGCAATCGACGCTCCAGAACTGCTCGCTGCTAAGCACTGCTTCCGCCGCAAAACCCGCGACGCTGCCATTTTCGGCCACATGCGCCAGCAGCGACGGCACGTCCAGACCACGCTCGTCATAAATGGTCGCGGCGTGATCCTGTACTGCCACCACCTTGGCGCCCGCTTCCGCGAATAATCGCGCTGCAGTGCCGCCAACGTTGCCGAAACCTTGAACCGCAATCCGTGCACCCTTGATTTCCATGCCGCGCTTGATCGCGGCCTCGCAACCGACCACATATACGCCGCGCCCGGTCGCTTCGTGTCGTCCCAGGCTGCCGCCGAGCGAGATCGGCTTGCCGGTGACAACCCCGGTTGCGGTGCCGCCGACGTTCATCGAGTAGGTATCCATCATCCACGCCATGGTTTGCTCGTTGGTATTGACGTCGGGTGCAGGAATATCCTTGGTGGGGCCGATGATGATGCCGATTTCGCTGGTGTAGCGACGCGTCATGCGCTGCAATTCGCCTTTGGAGAGCGTCTTCGGATCAACCCGGATACCGCCTTTGGCACCGCCGTAAGGGACGTTTACCGCCGCGTTCTTGACCGTCATCCAGGCCGACAGCGCCATCACTTCAGACAGCGTCACGTCCTGATGGAAGCGCACCCCGCCCTTGCCCGGACCGCGCGACAGGTTGTGCTGGACCCGGTAGCCCTCGAAGTGGGCGATGGTGCCATCATCGCGTTCGATCGGCACATCGACAATCAGAATGCGCTTCGGACGCTTGAGGGTTTCCACCCAGCGCGCCAAAGGGCCGAGATAGGGCGTAACCCGATCGATTTGCTCGAGATACACGCCCCAGGGGCCTAAATTGCTGGGGTCAAGATACGATGGGATGACGTGCTTGCTGGACATGGTGCAACCGCTCCTTGATGTGTGGGCGCCGGTTTATAAGCAAACGATTTGCTATAACCAAGGCGTTGCAGCATCGTAAAGGTGCGCTGTCAAACCAGGCAAATGCTTTGTATGCATGCAACTATGCAATAAAAACATAGTTACATATAACAAAATGTGATCTAAATTCCTGCTGCAATGCGCGCATTGCGGCGCCTGAGTCCGAAAAACTCTGCTTTAAAATTCCGGCCGGCGACGCCAGTGTCAGCCTGGCTTGCGGCGTGGTCTTGGCGGCATTTCCGACTGGTTGCGCCGCAGCAGATATTCCCACAGACGCGCAACCAGCGGCTTGCCCGGATGCAGCTCGGAAGGGCGCTCGCGATACAAACGAATTTCCATCTCGACTTCCCATTCGCCGCTGCCACCATCGGCACGCGCCAGGCGTTTCTCCTTCAGCTCGCGCGTCACCGCGGATTCCGGCAGAAAAGCCAGCCCGCGTCCTTCCAATGCCATCATCTTCAAGCCCTCGGCCATATCGGTTTCGTAGCATTTGTCCAGATGCAGAACGGTCTTGGCATTGGCCAGAATCAGCTCCACCATGCGGCCGAAATAGGCATTGTTGGTATACGACAGGAAAGGCAACGGGGCAGCGCTGCTGCCCGGCAGCAGAAATTTCGGCACTGCCGACCGCACTTCCATTTTTTCGCAGCGCGAATAAGCGCGCAGCGATTCGCGCCCCAGCGTGAGCATGTCGTAGCGACTGGGATCGAGCTGCAGCGGCTGCAGCGGATGGTGGTAGCAGAGCAGAAAATCGCTTCCGCCCTCGACTAACGTCATCACCGCATCATGCACATTGAGCGCAAACAGGCGCGTGCTGATCTGGCCGAAGCCGGATTCCAGCGCGGTCATCCACTTCGGCATATAGGTCAGCGACAAGGTATGCGGCACCGCAAAATCGATCGTGGTCAGAACCGCCTTGCGTTTGCCGCGCAACAGCGCCCGTGCATTGTTGATCTGCCCCAGCACTTCCAGCGATTGCTCGTAGAACACGTCGCCGGCTGCTGTCAGCCGAGTCGGGTACGAAGTGCGATCGATCAGATCGGTGCCCAGCCACGCTTCGAGCGATTGGATGCGGCGCGAGAACGCCGGTTGCGTGACGTGGCGCATTTCGGCGGAGCGGCTGAAACTGCCGGTTTCCGCCAGAGAAATGAAGTCTTCAAGCCATTTGGTATCCATTTCTATACGATCGCCATGTGCGCGGCCTCGCCTTCAGACGGCGAGGCCAGCAGATCGTCCTGGCGCGCCTGCTGGCGTTGCCACATCTGGGCGTAGGCACCCTCCGCGGCCAGCAAGGCGGTGTGCGTGCCGCGCTCGATGATGCGGCCGTGATCCAGCACCAGAATCTGCTGCGCGTCGGCGATGGTCGACAAGCGATGTGCAATCACCAGCGTGGTGCGGTTTTTGGCGATCTCTTTCAGCTGGGCCTGGATCGCCTGCTCGGACTTCGAATCCAGCGCCGAGGTGGCTTCGTCGAAGACCAGGATCGCCGGGTCTTTCAGCACCGTGCGGGCAATCGCGACCCGCTGCTTTTCGCCGCCCGACAGCTTCAGGCCGCGCTCGCCGACTTGGGTGGCATAACCGTCCGGCAGGCTTTCTATGAAATCGTGGATGTACGCGGCCCGGGCCGCACTGACGATCTCTTCCTTGCTGGCGCCCGGCTTGCCATAGGCGATGTTGTATTCGATCGTGTCATTGAACAGCACGGTATCCTGCGGCACGATCCCGATCGCAGCGCGCAGTGAGCTTTGCGTAACGTCGCGCAGACTCTGTCCGTCAATCGTGATGCTGCCGGCGTTCAGATCGTAAAAACGGAACAGTAGCCGCGACAGCGTCGATTTGCCCGAGCCGCTATGCCCGACCACCGCGGTCGTGGTGCCGGCCGGAATCGTGAAATCGACATCGAACAGGATTTTCCGGTTTGGCTCGTAACTGAAATCGATATGCGAAAAGCGCAGCTCGGCGCCCTTGATTTGCAGCGGCTTGGCGTCGGGGCTGTCGGCCACTTCGCGGTTCTGGTCCAGCAGCGCGAACAGCCGCTCCATGTCGGCCAGGCTTTGCTTGATTTCGCGATAAATCACGCCCAGGAAATTGAGCGGAATATACAACTGGATCATGAACGCATTGACCAGCACCAGATCGCCCAGCGTCATGGTGCGGTCGATCACGCCCTGGGTCGCGCGCCACAGGATCAGCGTGACCGCGGTGGCGATGATGACCGCCTGACCGGTATTGAGCACGGAAAGCGTAGTCTGCGATTTCACTGCCGCCACTTCGTAGCGCTGCAAGCCGTCGTCGTAACGACTGGCTTCGTAATCCTCGTTGCCGAAATACTTGACCGTCTCGTAGTTGATCAGCGAATCGATCGCCCTGGCGCTGGCTTTCGAATCCAGATCGTTCATGGTGCGGCGGAAATGCGTGCGCCATTCGGTCACCAGCACGGTAAAGCCGACATAGGAAACCAGCGCCGCTGCCGTGATGACCGAAAACCAGATGTCGTAGTGGAGTGCCAGGTAACCGAGCACCAGCGTGATCTCGATCGCGGTCGGCAGGATATTGAACAGCGTAAACGACACCAGCGTCGAAATGCCGCGCGTGCCGCGCTCGATATCGCGCGTCATGCCGCCGGTCTGCCGGTTCAGATGAAACCGCAGCGACAGCGCATGCAAATGCCGGAATACCCGCAACGCGATGGTGCGCACCGCACGCTGCGTGACCCGCGCGAAAATGAATTCGCGCAGCTCAGTAAACAGCGTGGTCGCCAACCGCAGCACGCCATACGCCACCAGAATCCCGAGCGGCAGCACCAGCAGCGCCTTGGGATCGGTGGTGCTGATGGTCAGGCGGTCGATCAGTTGTTTTAGCACCAGCGGCACGCCGACGTTGGCCAGCTTGGCGCCAACCAAAAACACCAGTGCGAAAATCACCCGCCATTTGTACACCCACAAATAGGGCAGCAGGGTTTTCAGCGTGGCCCAGTCGTTGCGGGGGCCTGAAGCGGGAGGTGGCGGTGAACTGGAATGACGACGCATGGCACAAATGGCTCTTTTATGATTCAATCGGAAATTGTTATTGGTTATTGGTTATTGCGCGACTGTCGCGCAATAACGCACAGCCCCGAATTGTAGCCTTTCCGAGAAAACCTATGAGACCGACACCCGAAAACAAAACTGTAATCCACCATGGCCTGCCTCCAGGCATCATGCCGACGCTGCGCGTGATGCCGATGCCGTCGGATGCAAATATCCACGGCGACGTGTTCGGTGGCTGGATCATGGCCCAAGTTGATATCGCCGGCGCGATTCCTGCCGCCCGCCGTGCCAACGGCCGGGTCGCCACCATCGCGGTGAATTCCTTCCTGTTCAAGCATCCGGTGTTCGTCGGCGATCTGCTGTCGTTCTACGCCGAAGTAGTCAAGGTTGGCAACACCTCGATTACTGTGACTGTCGAGGTATATGCGGAGCGCAACCGGCTCGAAGCCGATACGGTCAAGGTCACCGAAGCCACGCTGACCTACGTCGCCACTGGCGAAGACCGCAAACCGCGCCAGATTCCACCGCTGGAATCGCTCACGACGGCTGCAGCAGAGATTGCGCGCTAAGAATATACTGGATAGCGTATTTTTAATGTCGTCCATATTGCGTGCGTTACCATATATGTTTTTGGCTATACTCCATAAATATCTGAAAACATGCAACTACCTTGATGCGCGTCAGTGAAGCGTTTTGCCATATTCACCATAAAGTGCAAGATTGATTACACTGAAACGGTGGGCGATGACCGCCTGCATTGGTAATCCGGCCCGCTTTGCCAAATAGGAACGGGTCTCCCTCGAAAGATGCAGCTTGATGATGGCGCAGTTTGCCCAACAGGAGCAACGCAATGGAAAACACCCAGCACAGAGTTTTAGGTCTGTACGCAACACGCGCCGCAGCCGAGTCTGCACGCGGCCTGGTCGCGCAACGTGGCTTGCCGCCGGAAAAAATAAAAATACTGGAACCTGGACGCGACGACCCTGGCCAGGAAACCGAGGCTGACAGCGACGACGTACTAAAGGAAATGCTGCGCGACGGTGCGATCGGAACCGCAGTCGGCACGCTCGCCGGAGCAGTCGGCACCGCCGCACTCGCGGCAGCTAACATCAGCCTGTTCATAGCCAATCCGGTGCTTGGTACTCTGGCGATGCTGGGCTGGGGCGCCAGTACCGGTGCGATCGTCGGGGCGATAGCCGGGGCGGAGAATAGCAAGGGAGACGTTTCCGATCTGGTCAGGAATGCGCTGGAAAACGGCCATGTGGTCCTGATCGCCCATACCGCCACCGAAGAGGAAACGAATTACGCGCGGCAAATTATCGGTGATTCGATGCTTGAACCCGACGGGACAGCGCGTACCTTCTGATCTATCGCAATGCATAGCCAATAGCCGCTCCGTCCGCCCGGGAGATCGACATGACAGAACCACGCAAAGGCCAAGCCCCCGCAGTACTTGAAAGAGATGAGTTCCATCTTGAATTCTGGCGCTCTTTCGTCGATCCCACGTTCGATGCGGTGCAGCCGGAAATCGCCAAAGTGGAACAGGTGGCCTGGGAAAACTACATCAACGGCAATAAGGCGCCGATCACCGCAAAGGCGGGACCCGGGTTCGCCGACCCTGATTACGATCTGTCGGTGGAATGGAAAGCGACCCGCGACAGATTGATTGCGGCAGAAGCCCGCCAAAAAGATCCCGCCACCCAATCCCGGGTCTTGCTGATCTGCGGTTCGGCCCGCAATGATGGCAGTTGCCCCGGCGAAATATCAAAGACGTTTCGCATGACCAAACTGGCGGCGGAAACATTGCAAGCCCGGGATATGGAAGCCGATCTGTTGGACCTCAGCCTGCTCATTTCCGCCTACGACAAACATATTTATCCTTGCAAGGGTTGCGTCTCCACCGCGATGCCGCTGTGTCACTGGCCGTGCAGTTGCTATCCCAATCATGGCCAGCGCCAGACCAATGACTGGATGGCCGAGATCTATGAAAAATGGGTTGCTGCGCATGCCGTCATCATCCTGACGCCGGTGTACTGGTATCAGACTCCGGCGGTTTTGAAGCTGATGATAGACCGTCTGGTGTGTGCGGACGGCGGCAATCCGGACCCGACCACGACCTCCGGCAAGAATGCGAAAAAAGCCAAGGACCTGGAGCTCGACGGATGGCCGTATCCGAAGCATCTGGCGGGCCGCGCCTTTGGTCTGGTAGTCCACGGGGATGTCGCCGGCATCGAGGGCGTGCGCAGGGGATTGTCGGACTGGCTGGACTGGATGGGCTTGATCGATGCCGGTGCATTATCCCGGCTGGACCGGTTTGTCGGCTATTACGAATCCTATGCAGAAAGCCATGAAGCGCTGGATCGCGACCTGGCGCTGCAACAGGAAGTACGCAATGTCGCCAGCGCGGTCGCCAATGCGGTGGCCGAAATCCGCGCATGTAGCTTGTCGAAGCCGGACGCCGATCTGCATCCGCCCCGGCCCAAATAAGCCGATGGCAGAAATCCTGCCACCCTTTATTCAATTTAATGCATACGTGAATACGCATTCCTGATAAAAAAACCGCCTTTGAAAAGGCGGCTTTCTCTGATGCAGCTACAGCCGCATGCTCTTTTAGGCTGCCATTTTCACGTCACGCAATTCGCGCCGCAGGATCTTGCCGACGTTGGTCTTGGGCAGTTCGGTGCGGAACTCGATGTACTTCGGCCGCTTATAACCTGTCAGCTGTTCCTTGCAGAAACGCTGCAATTCCTCGAGCGTCAGCGCCGGATCCTTGCGCACCACGAACAGCTTCACCGCTTCGCCCGAATGTTCGTCCGGCACCCCGACACAGGCGCATTCCAGCACGCCCGGGTGCTCGGCGACCACGCCTTCGATCTCGGTCGGGTAGACGTTGAAACCGGACACCAGGATCATGTCTTTCTTGCGGTCGACGATGCGGGTATTGCCGCGCTGGTCCATGATGCCGATGTCGCCCGTCTTGAAAAATCCGTCCGGCGTCATCGCGCGCGCCGTTTCGAGCGGACTCTGCCAGTAACCGACCATCACTTGCGGGCCGCGAATCGCAATCTCGCCGCTCTGTCCAAGCGGAACCGGCTGGCCGTCGTCATCGAGAATGGCGACTTCGGTGGATGGAATCGGCATTCCGATAGTGCCGGAAAATTCGGTACTGTCGGCCGGATTGGCAGTCGCTACCGGCGAGGTTTCGGACAGGCCGTAGCCCTCGGCGATCGGGCAGCCGGTGACCTTGAACCATTTGTCGGCCACCACTCTCTGCACCGCCATGCCGCCGCCGTTGGATACCTTGAGGGCGGAAAAGTCGAGCTGGTCGAAGCCGGGGGTATTTAACAGCGCATTGAACAGCGTATTCACGGCCGGGAAAACATTGAACTTGTATTTCGACAATTCCTTGACGAAGCCGGCGAAATCGCGCGGGTTCGGCACCAGGATATTCAGTGCGCCGATGCGCGTGCCCAGCAATCCGCAGATCGTCAGCGCAAAGATATGGTACAGCGGCAATGCGCAGACCATCGTCAACTGGTCCACGTGCGGCTCTTTCGCCAGCGCCGGCTGCAGCCATGCCTCGTTTTGCAGCACGTTGGCGATCACGTTGCGATGCGACAGCATCGCCCCCTTGGACAGGCCGGTGGTGCCGCCGGTGTATTGCAGGAACGCGATGTCGTCATGCTTGAGCTCGACCGGGCGCAAGCTCAGGCTGGCGGCGTCGGACAGCATCCGGTTGAAGCGGACCGCGTTCGGCAAGGTGTACGCCGGCACCATTTTTTTGACATTGCGCACCACGAAATTAACGATGGGCCCCTTGATGCCGCCCAGCAGATCGCCCATGCTGGCCACCACCACATGCTTGATGCTGGTTTTGGCGATTACATGCTCTAGCGTGGTGGCGAAATTTTCCAGGATGATGATGGCTTCAGCGCCGCTATCCTTGAGCTGATGCTCGAGTTCGCGCGCGGTGTACAGCGGGTTGACGTTGACCACCGTGTAACCGGCCCGCAGTATCGCCGCAATCGCCACCGGGTACTGCAGCACATTCGGCATCATGATGGCGACCCGCGCGCCTTTGGCAAGACCTCGGCCCTGCAACCAGGCACCGAACTTGCGCGACAGAGCATCGACTTCGGCGTAAGTAAGGAATTTATCCATGCACACGAAGGCGTTGCGCGACGCGTATTTCTGAAATGCCTCGTCAAACAAATGCGCCAGCGACCGGTATTGGGTGAAGTCGATTTCGCTAGGTACGCCTGCCGGGTAGTTTTTCAGCCAGATTTTATCCATGGTGCAGCCTTTGTCTCGAATGTTATTAGCAGATGTCGTAAAAAGCACGGTTGTTTCTTTTTGTTCTGCAATGCTATCGGTCGAGCCGTGCCAGCGCAAGCCCTTTGCGCAGTAACAGAGCAATCTCTCTAACTACAAATTGCGTTGCGCTGCAGCATGCATCGCTATTGCATGCCAGTGTTCAGCAGGCAGGCAGGTCCGGGCGCGCAATAGCGACTGGCGACAATGGAGCGTCGACACAAGCCCTGCTCTGAGTATTGGCAAGAGTACCGGCAAAGTCCTGCAAGCGCCGGTGGCGCTCCTTCCGGTCGAGATGGGCCAAGGCCTTGACGTCCGCATAAAAACGATCGAAACGCCGGTCCTTTTGCAGCAGGGCGCGAAATCCCGGCACCAGCTCATGATAGGTTGCCACCGCAGCAAGGTGGGCGTTTGACAGCGGCTCGGCAAACCAGCGGTCGTAGCCGGCATAACCGTCCCACGATTGTTTCAGTATCTGGTATTCGTCCTGCAAGGACTGGAATATCTCGGCTTTGCGCAGCAGTTTTTCCGAATTTGAGATATTTCGTGCGTAGTTGGCTTCCAATGCCTGTCGGTGCCGCAACAGCAAAGCCAGGAAGTCCCGCTTGCGCGCCGCATGGACTGCATACGACTGGCGCATCCTGGCGTCGCCATGCACGTCCAGCCAGCGCTGCAAGCCAGCCTGCTCCACCGTGGTCGCAAATGACTCGTTGAATGCTGAATCGCCCGGTGCATACACCACCTGATGCGCCAGTTCGTGGAAAATCAGCCGCGCCAGTTCCGCCTCCGGATAATGGATGAAAGTCGAAATCACCGGATCGCTGAACCAGCCCAGCGTAGAGTAAGCCGGCACACCCGTAACCTGCACGTCATACCCTTCGGCGCGCAATTCCAGCGCCTCGGCCTGGGCTTGTGCCTGCGCGAAATAGCCGCGATAGCTGACGCAGCCAGCCACCGGAAAACACCATTGTTTCGGCTTCAGCGACAAGGCGGGGGCGGCGACCACATTCCACAATACGAACGGCCGCTGCAGCGCAGCATAGGTGGTGTAGCTGGCGTTATCCGGCAGCGCCAGTTCGCGCACTGCAAATACGCGGATGGCCTTGGCGGCGACGAGTTTGTTTTTCAGGCTCAGGTCGGCCTGCGGGTCGGCCAGCCAATCGTCGATTGGCCGCGCCGCAGACAGCAGCGCAGATTGTCCATGTGCGGCTTGCACCATATAACCCAGTTGCGCGCAGCCGCACAGCAGTGCGCTCAGGGTCAGCAGAACCGCCATGCGCCAATGCATTCTCAGCCTCAGTTTCACACTTTTTCGACCTCCACCAGTACATCGTAGAAAGTCGGCCCGCGCCCGATGTCGGTCAGGCGCTGGCTGGTCACCTGGTTTGCGTTTTTGCCGTCGGCGGCATATTTTTTCCACCAGACCGATAGTCCGACCACCAGCCCGGGGCGCGCCTTGTCGGTGACCCGCACCCGGCACACGAAGCTGCCGCGGTCGTTGAAGATGCGCACCTTGTCGTCTTGCACGATGCCGCGCGCTGCGGCGTCGGCCGGATGCATCTCCAGATGCGGCTCGCCTTCGGTGTCGCGCAAGCTTTGCACGTTGACGAAGGTCGAATTGAGGAAATTGCGGGCCGGTGGCGAGATCATCGCCAGCGGATAGCGCGCCGCCAGCGCCGGGTTGCTGGCTACCGATTCATGCGGCGGATTGTAGGACGGCAGCGGATCGAGGCCGGCGTCGGCCATCGGTTGCGAATACAGCGCGCACTTGCCGGACGCGGTCGGAAAGCCGCCATGCGCGAACGGTGCGTTCGGCATCCGCATTTTTTGCCAGCCTTGCTGCTTGAGTTGTTCCCAGTAGGGTCCGGCGATGCGCGCGTCGCCAGTGCGGAATGCCTGCGCTGCGATGGCGTCGTCGCTGTCCTGAAAACAGGACTCGGAAAACCCCATGCGCGCCGCCAGCAGGCGAAAAATCTCGGTATTCGGTTTCGATTCGCCCAGCGGCGCAACCGCCGCATTGTTCGCCATCATGTACATGTGGCCGTACGCCGCATGGATGTCGACATGCTCGAGTTGCGTGGTGGCAGGCAACAGGATGTCGGCGTAATCGGCGGTGTCGGTCTGGAAATGCTCCAGCACCACCGTAAACAAGTCTTCCCGCGCAAAACCCTGCGCCACTTTTCCCGACTCTGGCGCGACCGCCACCGGGTTCGAGTTGTATACGATTAGGGCTTCGATCTTCGGGCCGAATTCCGGGCTGGCGTCGCGCAGCAGATCGTCGCCGATGGTCACCATATTGATGCTGCGCGGAGTGCGCCCGGCCAGCAAATCGGGCCGTTCCAGTGCCGCATGGTCCTTCGGGAATGCATCCGAACAGGACAGCAAGACGCCCCCCGCCGCATGGCGCCAGGCTCCCACCAGCGCCGGCAGGCAAGCCACATTACGCACCGCCATGCCGCCGCCGTGGGTGCGCTGCACGCCGTAATTGAGCCGGATCAGGGTCGCTTCGCCACGCTGCGCGGTGGCGCCGTAATCGCGCGCCAGTTGCAGCACTTCCTCGACGCTGATGCCGCAGGCTTCAGCCACGCGTTGCGGCCCCCACTCGGCCACCCGCGCACTAAGTTGCGCAAATCCTTCGGTGTAGCGATCTATGTAATCCTGGTCCAGCAGATTCTCGGCAATCAACACATGCATCAGACCGAGCGCCAGCGCAGCATCGGTGCCGGGCAGCAACGCAATATGCTGATGGCATTTTTCCGCGGTCAGCGAGCGGTACGGGTCGATCGCGATCAGCTTGGCACCGTTGCGTTTGGCCTGTTGCGCCCGCATCCAGAAATGCAGGTTGGAAGCAATCGGGTTGCCGCCCCAGATCAGGATCAATTTCGCATGTTCGGTCTGCTCGACATCGGTGCCGAGCCGCGCACCAATCGTATATTTGTAGCCTTCGCCGCCGGCGGTGGAGCAAATGGTGCGCTCCAACTGGGAGGCGCCGAGCTTGTTAAAAAACCGCATCGCCATCGATTCACCCTGCACCAGGCCCATCGTGCCGGCATAGCTGTACGGCAGAATCGCTTGCGCGGCATCGCCGCCGCGCGCCGTGATCGCTTGCAGACGTGCCGCGATGGTTGCGATCGCCTCATCCCAGCTGATCGGCGCGAACTTGCCTTCGCCTTTGTTGCCGATGCGTTTCATCGGCGAAAGCAACCGGTCATGGTGATAAGTACGCTGCGCATACCGCGCCACCTTGGTGCACAGCACGCCGGCCGTGGTCGGATGGTCGGGATCGCCACGCATTTCGGTGGCCACGCCATCCTGGACGGTCACCAGCAACGCACAGGTATCGGGACAATCGTGCGGACAGACCGCACGGATGGTCGAGGATGTCATCGGATTATTCACTTGGGTTCAATGTGGTTTCGGCAGGATTTTCATCCTGTACTGTAATCCAGATTGGCAGAATCTGCGCATCTCCCGCCCTGATCAACGCCAACGTCGGTGCGACACCGCATTCACACGCGCAATCCTGATAGCGTTACCATATTGGTTCGTATTGTCAGCATTGCCATACAAAAAAATTTGGAGAATATCATGCAATTACTTGATCCGATCATGCAATTCCAGGACGAATTGCAGCAGATCCGGCGCGACATCCACGCCCATCCGGAGCTATGCTACGAAGAACAGCGCACCGCCGATGTGGTGGCGGCCAAGCTCACCGAATGGGGCATCCCGATCCTGCGCGGTATCGGCGGCACCGGCGTGGTCGGCATCGTAAAGAACGGCGACAGCAAGCGTGCGATCGGCTTGCGGGCCGACATGGATGCGCTGCCGATGCAGGAAATCAATACCTTCGCACACGCATCCCGACATGACGGCAAGATGCACGCCTGCGGCCATGACGGCCATACCGCGATGCTGCTGGGTGCAGCCCGTTATTTGTCAACACAGCGCGATTTCGACGGCACCGTCTACCTGATTTTTCAGCCGGCCGAGGAAGGCGGCGGCGGCGCACGCAAGATGATGGAAGACGGCCTGTTTACACAATGCCCGATGGATGCGGTGTATGGCATGCACAACTGGCCCGGCATCGAAGTCGGCAGTTTCGGCGTCACGCTAGGCCCGATGATGGCGTCCAGCAACGAGTTCGAAGTCATCGTCAGCGGCAAGGGCGGCCATGCGGCACAACCGCACAAAGGCGTCGATCCGGTTATGGTGGCGGTGCAGATTGCGCAGAGCTGGCAAACCATCATCAGCCGCAACAAGAATCCGAACGATGCTGCAGTGCTGTCGATTACGCAAATTCACACCGGCAGCGCCACCAACGTGATTCCGGATGACGCTACATTGATCGGCACCGTGCGCACCTTCAGTGTCGAAGTGCTGGACTTGATCGAGCAGCGCATGCGCGAGATTGCCCAACATACCGCCAGCGCTTTCGACGCCACGTTGCAGTTCGAATTCAAGCGCAATTACCCGCCGCTGGTCAACCACCCGCAGCAAACCGCCGCCGCGGTGGCCGTGCTGCAATCGATTGTAGGAGTACAGCGGGTCAATGCGCAGGT
>JBDSCZ010000013.1:0-3596 GCA_039920865.1 Burkholderiaceae bacterium | reverse complement strand
AGCCGGTGATGGAAGGCAAGGGCGTGCTGTTCAAGAAATTCGCCGGCATAGACGTCTTCGATATAGAAATCAATGAACTCGATCCAGACAAGCTGGTCGAGATCATCGCTTCGCTGGAGCCGACTTTCGGCGGCATCAACCTGGAAGACATCAAGGCGCCGGAATGCTTCTATATCGAACGCAAGCTGCGCGACCGGATGAAAATTCCGGTCTTTCACGATGATCAGCACGGTACCGCGATCATCGTCGGCGCGGCTATCCTGAATGGCCTGAAAGTGGTCGGCAAGGACATCAAGCAGTGCAAGCTAGTGGTGTCCGGCGCCGGCGCTGCGGCGCTGGCCTGCCTGGATCTGATTGTGGATCTCGGTTTTCCCATCGAAAATATTTTCGTCTCCGATCTGGCCGGTGTGGTGTATGAGGGCCGGGTTGAGCTGATGGATCTGGACAAGGCGCGTTTTGCCCGCCCGACCAGCGCCCGCACACTGGCCGAGTTGATGCCCGGCGCAGACATCTTTTTGGGCCTTTCCGCCGGCGGTGTTGTAAAGCCGGAAATGGTTGTCAGCATGGCAGCCAAGCCGATCGTGATGGCGCTGGCCAACCCGACACCGGAAATCCTGCCGGAAGAAGTCAAGGCAGTGCGTCCCGATGCCATCATCGCCACTGGCCGTTCCGACTATCCGAACCAGGTCAATAACGTATTGTGTTTCCCGTACATTTTCCGCGGTGCGCTCGATTGTGGTGCGACTACCATCACGCGTGAGATGGAAATTGCGGTGGTGCATGCGATTGCCGCACTGGCGCAAGCTGAACAGTCGGATATTGTGGCCACCACTTACGGCATCAGCAACATGTCTTTTGGGCCCGAATACCTGATTCCGATGCCGTTCGATCCGCGTCTGATGATGAAAATCGCCCCGGCAGTGGCGCAGGCAGCGGCCGATTGCGGCGTCGCCGAGCGTCCGATCGAAGACATGCAAGCCTATACCGATCGCCTGCAGCAATTCGTCTATCGCAGCGGCACTTTCATGAAGCCGCTGTTCCAGATCGCGAAAAAAGCCCCGTCGGGCAAAAAACGCATCGTCTTCGCCGAAGGTGAGCAAGAGCGCGTACTGCGTGCGGTGCAAATCATCGTCGATGAAAAGCTGGCCAAGCCGATCCTGGTCGGCCGGCCAACGGTGCTGGCGCAACGGATCGAGAAATTTGGCTTGCGCCTGAAGCTCGATGAAGATTTCGAAGTGATCAATCCCAACTTTGACGAGCGCTATAGGGACTACTGGCAAACTTTTTTCCAACTGGCAAAGCGCAAAGGTGTGAACGAGCAGTACGCGAAGCTGGAAATGCGCCGCCGCCATACGCTAATCGGTTCCATGATGATCCACAAGGGCGATGCCGACGGCATGATTTGCGGCACCTACGGCAACACCAATTTGCACCTGCACTATATCGACCAGATTCTGGGCAAGCGCGAAGGCGTCAATGAATATGCGGCGATGAACTGCCTGCTCCTGCCGCAGCGTCAGGTGATGGTGGTCGATACCCACGTCAACGAGAATCCGACCGCGGAACAGGTAGCGGAAATCACCATCATGGCGGCGGAAGAGATGCGCCGTTTCGGTCTGCTGCCACGTGCTGCGCTGCTGTCGCACTCGAATTTCGGCTCCAGCAACAGCGAATCGGCGCAAAAAATGCGCGCCGCGCTGGCCATCATTCGTAAGAATGCGCCTGAACTGGAAATCGATGGCGAGATGCATGGCGATACCGCGCTTGATTCGGCCTTGCGCAAATCGATGATGCCGGATTCGCCGTTGACTGGCGATGCCAATTTGCTAGTAATGCCGAACATCGATGCCGCCAATATTGCGTATAACCTGCTCAAGACGGCATCCGGCAACGGCGTCGCAATCGGGCCTATCCTGCTCGGTTGCGCCAAGCCAGTGCACATCCTGACACCGTCGGCCACGGTGCGCCGGATCGTCAATATGACAGCACTGTGCGTGGTCGATGCAATAGCCGAGCGGTAAAATCGCGCGGAATGCTGTACACAAAAAATGCCGCTGCTCTATTTGGAGCAGCGGCATTTTTTATTCTGGTGCCGGATTGCAGGTAGTTAGATTGGGTCTTTGCGCGGCTGCGGCTTGGCCGGGTGGAAACGGATTGGCTTGGGCGCAGTATCCTGCTTGGCCTGGCTGGCATAGTGAAGATCTTTTTTGATCAGATCTTCGAGCGTGACGGCATCGAGCACATCCAAGTACGCGGCCGTAGCAGAATACAGCACGCTCTTGAGCGTGCAGTCGGATGAGTAGCCGCACAGGGAATTTCCGGGAGAAAAACATTCTGCCATGAAGAAATCGGTTTCGGTGTTGCGTACCACGTCGCCGATATTGATATCCGCCGGCTCCTTGTTGAGCCGCAGTCCGCCGTTACGGCCGCGCACGGTTTCGACCATCCCGCTCAAACCTAATTGATGCACCACCTTCATCAAATGATTCTTGGAAATGCTGTGGATATTGGCAATATCCTGAATCGTCACCAGCTTATCCCGGTTTAGTCCCAGGTGCATCAGCGTGCGCAACGTGTAGTCGGTATAAGCAGTTAATCTCATCGCTGGATTCAAGCCTGTTAAAGAGTGATGCCACAGTTTGTGGTTAATGCAGTATTTATTATATATGTTATTGCTATTCAATCCTGCAAAACTGCAATTCGGCTGGTTATGGCGCCAACTGTGGGTCATCGATATATTCGCAGGGCGGCGCAGCGGAACCCGCTGCCGTCTGACTTTCAGTGCCAGTATATTTTATTTGTACAATAAATATATGCGGTAAATGTGCGATTTTTTAACATACTCCAATGTTTTCTTGGCACTGGAGTGGCAATGAAAAGTCGCAGAACAAGTGTTTCATGAAGTTTGATGCGAGTGTATCCGTCTTCATGCCTATTCGTGCCGCATCAGGTATCTCCAGATATGGGCGCTGACGCTCTGCGGTTTGGCAGGATGCCGTATTTTGTCAGCATGCTTTGATGTAAGGCGGTCAGCGGTGCCAGTCGGGGATTGGCCGGATCGAGAATGCGTGCGCGCTCGATCAGGGAGCGTGCCTGTTGGCCGAGTGCGACTTCCCAGCCGAGATTATCCAGACACTTAAGTACCGCCAGTGCCGCATTGAACACAACCTGCGGATTGTCGGGCAATTTGCCAACGGCTTCCTGCATGAATGTCACTGCGCCGCGATAATCGCCTTGCTTGGCTTTTTCCGCACCTGCGGCCACCAGTTCTATTACCTGGCGGCGGCTATCCTGGACCAGCTTTTCAGCCATCTCGCTGCGGCCGGCCTGCTCGAATACGCGCATCGCTCTTTGCATTGCCGGGCCGCTGGGCGCGTTGCGCATGACATCGAGCATCACTTCCGAGGCGCCTGCCTCCAGCTTGTTCTCCAGGCAACTGCGCACCAGTTCGATTTTCAAGTTGCTCGACATGCCGATGCTGTCGCGACAGGCGCTGACGGCTTCATCCAGCGCTTGTGCGGCGCGGGCATCGTCGCCGGCGTGCGCGTACACCATCGCATTCGATAGCGCGCGGCAGGCTGGCGTTTTGTTCAAGC
>JBDSCZ010000012.1:0-20019 GCA_039920865.1 Burkholderiaceae bacterium | reverse complement strand
AACTTCCGATCGTTGGCGTTAATTTTTTTCGTGCGTAAGCTGTTGAAGTCTCGGAAATGATTCTTTCCGAGTCAATTAATTTACTGTTCCGATGTCGTTTGCAAAATCCTGTCTCCCGCATACCATTGGAGTCGTTTGTGTAATGTAACAACTTGGCCGACGATGATCAGGCAAGGGGATTTCAGCCCCAGTGTGCGCACCAGATCGGGTAGCGTTTCGAGCGTGCCGGTGAATACCTTTTGATTACTGGTCGTGCCTTTTTCGATGATCGCGGCAGGCATGCTGGCTGGCATTCCGTGATGTATCAATTGCCGCGCAATTTCAGCCAGCGCACCTAATCCCATATAGATCACCACGGTCTGATTTTTTCGTGTGAGCGACTGCCAATCCAGGTCAAGTGAGCCATCTTTCAGGTGGCCGGTGGCAAACAGGCATGATTGCGCATAATCCCGGTGCGTAAGCGGGATACCTGAATAGCATGAAACACCATTTGCGGCCGTGATACCTGGGACAACTTCAAACGCGATAGAGTGCTCCACCAGCACTTCCAACTCCTCGCCGCCGCGCCCGAATATGAAGGGATCGCCGCCTTTTAAACGTACGACTTTTTTTCCTTCCTTTGCCAGTTTCACCAGAAGCCGGTTGATTTCCTCCTGCGGCATGGTGTGTCGGCTTTTTTCCTTACCTACGAAAATTCTTTCGGCGCCTTTGCGGGTGAAATTGACGACGCCTTCGCTGACCAGATTGTCATATACAACTACATCTGCCTGCTCCAGCAGTTTTGCCGCGCGTAGCGTTAGCAAGTCGGGGTCTCCCGGGCCGGCACCGACCAGATACACGATACCTGTTTGCGATTCACGCTGAGGCGCGTCCGGCCGTGTTTTTAATATGGATAAATTATTCAACGTTTTTCCTTATTCATTTTTTAATTTTCCCGCCAAGTCGATACAACGTGTTTTGTTGCCGTCAATTTAACGCTACGCAGCCTAAATAAAATTGATTTCCATTAAGGAGATATCGGTTTTTCTATTGCACTCTACGCATGACAGAAATGAAAGTCTCATTTCGCTGGAGTAACTGATCAATGCAATGAATCCGTTCATAAAGCGTGCATTTTTTGCGTGAATTGGCAATAATCAGATCAATTTTATCAACAGGAAGGGAAATAAAAATGACTACGGCGTTCAGAAAACCTTTAATTCACCCTATCGCAGCATTGCTTGCAGCGCTGCCGTTGGCGCTGGGTGTTGCGTATGCCGCAGATGCAAAACCGCACGACAACGGGGATCTGAAATATCATGCTGGGGGTTCGCCGCTAGCGAGTGAAGAGATGCATCAAAACATCAATCCTAAAGCGCCGCCGATGACCAAGGCCGAGTTTGACGCTGGCAAGAAGATTTATTTCCAGCGCTGTGCCGGTTGTCACGGCGTGTTGCGCAAGGGAGCAACAGGTAAGCCCCTGACTCCGGATATTACGCTCGGTAAGGGAACGGATTATCTGAAGGTATTCATCAACTATGGTTCTCCAGCAGGGATGCCGAACTGGGGTACTTCTGGTGACCTGACTGAGAATGAAGTCGATCTGATGGCGCGCTATATTCAACAGGAACCGCCTGTGCCACCTGAATTCGGCATAAAAGACATGCTGGCAACATGGAAGGAAATCATCCCGGTTGCCAAGCGTCCTACCAAGAAAATGAACGATTACAATATCGCGAATATTATCTCCACCACGCTGCGCGACGCAGGCGAGGTGGCGCTGATTGACGGCGATAGCAAGAAAATTATCAACATCGTCAAAACCGGTTATGCAGTGCATATTTCCCGCACTTCAGCATCTGGCCGCTACCTGTTCGTGATTGGCCGCGATGCGCGGATCAACCTGATCGACTTGTGGATGGAAAAACCAGACAGCGTTGCAGAGATGAAGGTTGGTCTTGAAGCGCGTTCAGTCGAGACTTCGAAGTTCAAGGGTTATGAAGACAAATACGCGATTGCCGGTGATTACTGGCCACCGCAGTTCGTGATCATGGAAGGCGAGACTCTCAAGCCATTGAAGATCGTATCCACGCGTGGCATGACAGTCGATGGCGAATACCATCCTGAACCTCGGGTTGCTTCAATTGTCGCATCGCATTATCGCCCTGAATTCGTGGTCAACGTCAAGGAAACCGGCAAGATCAAACTAGTCGATTACAAGGATCTCAATAATCTGAAAATCACCACGCTTGATGGCGCTAAATTCCTGCACGATGGTGGTCTCGATTCTACCGGCCGTTATTTCCTGGTTGCGGCTAATGCCTCGAACAAAATTGCCGTGGTCGATACCAAGGAAGACAAGATGGCAGCGATTATCGATGTCGGCAAAACGCCACATCCAGGACGCGGCGCCAACTTTATACATCCGAAATTTGGTCCGGTATGGGCGACTAGCCATCTGGGTGATGATTCCATCTCGATGATCGGTACTGATCCAATCAAGCATAAAGCACAGGCATGGAAAGTGGTTGCGACCGTGAAAGGGCAGGGCGGTGGTTCCCTGTTTATCAAAACGCATCCAAAATCAAAAAACCTGTGGGTTGATACGCCGCTGAACCCGGACAACAAGCTGAGTCAATCGGTTGCTGTGTATGACATCAACGCGCTGGACAAAGGTTTTGTCGTGTTGCCAATCGCGGAATGGGCAAACCTTGGCGAGGGCGCCAAGCGCGTAGTGCAACCTGAATACAACAAGGCTGGCGATGAAGTCTGGTTCTCGGTGTGGAGCGCCAAGGACAAGGAATCGGCAATTGTTATCGTCGATGACAAGACCCGCAAGCTCAAAGCGGTGATCAAGGATCCAAGACTGATTACCCCAACAGGTAAATTCAATATTTACAATACACAACACGACATTTATTAATCCGGAGGTAATTATGAAAAAACATTTCATTCCGATTCTGGCTGCCGGCGCAGGGGTTGTTGCACTTTTGATAGGCAGCAATTCAGCATTAGCAGCAAGTGGCGCTGACTTGGCGCAAAAAAACGGCTGCATGGCTTGCCATTCTATGGACAAGAAAGTGCTTGGGCCTGCATTCATCGATGTTGCAAAGAAGTACAAAGGCAATGCGGATGCGGTGGCACTGCTTTCCAAAAAAATCAAGGAAGGCGGTAGCGGTGTGTGGGGTCCAATCCCTATGCCGGCAAACGGTCCTAAGGTGAGCGATGCAGATATCAAGACATTGGCTGAATGGGTTTTGGCCGCTAAGTGAATGATTGCTTAATGTATTAAGCATTTGTGTCGACACACAGACTTTCGGGTCTGTGTGTTTTTCCCAGTTCGATGCTTGTATAGATTGAACTGGAGTATATTTTATTTCAGCAATGAATATATGCGGTAATTGCCATAAAAATTGGCATACACACCATGTGTGTAAATTAACTATGTTCTGAGTCCTGTTCGTGATATTGGTATCTTGCGCGGATAATTTCCCCCATAACCGACCAGAGCAACAACGCGTTATATCTTGATGCACAAAATATTGAAGGGTCTGGAAGTGTCTGTAAAACCGTGTGTGATCAAACGATGTATCAAATCTGCTATTGCCGCACTTGGAACTGTAGGTCTGATCTTCTCTACGGCAGTTTTCGCCACCGATGATGTTGCGAAATCCAATGCCGCAATGAGTGCCGAGCGGCGGGTCGAACTTATCTCGATGGTGCGGCAGGACTGCGGATCCTGTCATGGCATGACGCTTAAAGGTGGCTTGGGGCCGTCATTGCTGCCTGAAGCTTTAAAAGACAAACCCGCTGATTATCTCAAGTCCATCATCCTGCATGGCCGTCCAGATACGGCAATGCCGCCCTGGCAGCGCTTCCTGAGCGAAGCAGAGACCGAATGGATAGTATCCAATTTGCAGAAAGGTTTCCCGAGTGTGCATTGAAAAATTCCAAACAGTGCTGCTAGCTACGGCGTTGTTCATTTTGGCCGGTTGTGCGAGTCCGGTCCTGCGCGGCACTGGCGACCTAGGTGTCGTCATCGAGCGCGCTACCGGTAGCGTCCAGATTGTCGATACCAGTAAGATGACGGCCATCGCCAGAGTGAAGGGGCTAGGCGATCTGTCCCACGCGTCGCTAGTGTATTCGCGCGATGGGCGCTTTGCTTATGTGTTCGGGCGCGACGGTGGTCTGAGCAAAGTCGACCTGCTGCGCGGCGTCATAGAGCGCCGCGTGATCCAAGCTGGCAACAGTATTGGCGGTGCGATTTCCCAGGACGGAAAACTGCTCGCCGCACAGAATTATGTCCCCGGCGGCGTGAAAATATTTTCCACCGATACCCTGGAATTAATCAGCGATATTCCTGCCACCTTTGGCACTGATGGAGCGCGTTCAAAAGTGGTTGGTCTGGCAGATGCGCCCGGTAACCGTTTCGTCTGGAGTCTGTTTGATGCTGGCGAAATATGGGTCGGGGATTTTTCCGATTCAAGCAAGCCGCGCATCGAAAAATTCAAGAATATCGGTCGCGAGCCTTACGATGGTTTGATAACCCCGAACGGGCGCTATTATCTGGCCGGCCTGTTCGGCGAAGACGGCATGGCGTTACTGGACTTGTGGCATCCGGAGCAGGGCGTGCGCCGTATTCTGGACGGCTACGGCCGCGGGCAAGAAAAACTGCCGGTGTATAAAATGCCGCATCTGCGCGGCTGGGCTGTGGCCGGGCGCTATGCATATCTGCCTGCTGTAGGCCATCACGAAGTGCTGGTAGTGGATATGGAAACTTGGCTTGAAGCCGGCCGAATTAAAGTTTCCAGTCAGCCGGTGTTCGTGATTGCACGGCCTGACGGACGGCAGGTTTGGGTCATTTATGCATTCCCCGACAATGGCAAGGTTGATGTGATCGATGTCGAGAGCCGCAGCATCATCAAGCAATTGGCGCCCGGCAGAACTGTACTGCATTTGGAGTTTGCACCACGCGGAGAGTCGGTCTGGGTGTCGGTGCGCGACGACGATCGTGTGGTGGTGTATGACACCGAGACTTTCGCGCAACGCAGCGTACTGCCGGCGAAATCTCCGAGCGGTATTTTCTTTACCCATCGCGCTGCGCGCACCGGATTTTAAGGTCGCCATGGGGACTATGCATCAGATAAATACAGCATCTTCCAGCATCGCGCTAGAGGATCTTGAGTGCAAGTTACTAGACAACTTCCAGCGCGATTTCCCTCTGGTGCCACGCCCGTTCTATGAACTGGCACAGCGACTAGGAGTGGATGAGGCTCTGGTCATCACTACTTTGCAGTCCTTGCAGATGCGTGGTCTGGTTAGCCGGGTCGGTGCGGTGTTTCGGCCTAACGTGGTTGGCGTCAGCACCCTGGCGGCACTGGCTGTACCTGCGGCACGGTTGGACGCGGTGGCGATCCAGGTCAATGCATTTGCCGAAGTCAATCATAACTACGAACGCGAACATCGCTTCAATCTCTGGTTCGTGGCAACCGCTGCATCAGTCGCGCATTTGCAAGCGTTGCTGCGCGAAATTGAAGCCGTCTGCGAATCCGGGCCGGTGCTGAAGCTGCCATTGCTGGAGCAATTTCACATCGATCTGGGGTTTGATCTGGGATTTGGCATGGCGGCGGCCTCGTTGCCGTCGTGTCAGAGCGATCCGGTTAATCAGAACAATAAGCAAGCACCGGCAGAGGTCGCGGCGATTGCATTGAGTCCGTCCGAGCAGGCTTTCATGTCTGCTTTGCAGCGTGGCCTGCCGCTGGTAGCGCGACCATTTGCACAATTAGAATGCGCTGAATCGGATGCGCTTGCGACGCTCGGGCGCTGGTGTGGCGATGGTGTGATCAAGCGTTTTGGGGTCGTAGTGCGCCACCATGAACTGGGCTTTACTGCCAACGCGATGGTGGTGTGGGATGTGCCTGATGCGCTGGTCACTGTCGTCGGCAAGCGCATTGCCGATTCCGGCCGGGTCAGCTTGTGCTATCGACGGCCGCGACATCTACCAGATTGGCCGTACAACCTGTTTTGCATGATCCATGGCAAGGACCGCACCGAAGTCGAGCAAACCATTGCTGACTTGGTGAAAAAATACGGGCTGGACGAATACCCGCGCTCTATCCTGTTTAGCCGTCGTCGTTTCAAGCAATGCGGCGCCCAATACGTGATGAATACAATCCCTTCAACTTCGCCGGAGCTTGCATATGGACCCGATTGATCGCGCCATCATAAACGGCTTGCAAGAAGGGCTGGCAGTAAGCGAGCGCCCTTTTCTGGAAGCGTCGAAGCATCTCGGCATAAGTGAAGATGATTTGATTGCGCGATTAACACGCCTGTTGGCCGAAGGCGTGTTGACCCGGATCGGGCCGCTGTACCAGATTGAACGCATCGGCGGCGCCTTTACGTTAGCCGCGCTGCATGCCCCGGTCGCAGACTATGAACGGGTAGCGCAGCAGGTGAATGCCTTGCCACAGGTAGCGCACAACTATGCACGCGAGCATGATCTGAATATGTGGTTTGTCATCGCAACCGAAACCCCGGCTGAAATCGGTAGCGTGATCGACACCATAGAGCAGCAAACCGGTTGCAGCGTATTCAACTTCCCCAAATCCCGAGAGTATTTCGTCGAGCTGAAACTGAAGGCGTAGAGCATCCCATGACATCCACCACACAGCCAGCCATCGAACCAACTGCAATCGATGCCATCGATCGCGCCATCATCGTAGCGACCCAGGGCGGACTGCCGCTGGTGGCGCGCCCTTACCATGCGATTGCGGAAAGCCTGCAACTGGAGCCGCAGCAAGTGATGGAGCGAATGCTGCGCATGCAGCAGGTCGGCGTTGTACGCCGCATCGGTGTGGTGCCGAATCATTATGCGATCGGCTATCGCGCCAACGGCATGTCGGTCTGGGATGTGCCGGATACGCTGGTGGATAAGTTGGGCGCATCGGTGGGAAGTTTTGCATTCGTCAGCCATTGTTATTGCCGTCCGCGCCGCCTGCCAGAATGGCCGTACAACCTGTTCGCGATGGTGCACGGCAAGAGTCGCGACGAGGTAGAGGCGCAAGTGGCGAAAATTGCTGCATTTTTGGGCGAGCATGTGCGCAGCCACACCATCTTGTATAGCACTCGCATATTAAAAAAAACCGGCTTGCGGCTAAACCAACAAACCAAGGCAACGCAGCAAATTGCCGGCTGAAAGTCAAGTAAAAGGAAAAATCATGTTTCGAATTACCCAATACATGCGAGAAATCGCCAATCCGACGCCAATACAACCGAAACGCAATCCGCCCGGCCCGGTCGTGATCTGGAACCTGATTCGGCGCTGCAACCTGACATGCAAGCACTGTTACTCAATTTCGGCCGACAAGGATTTTGCCGGCGAATTGAGCACGACTGAAGTGTATGGAGTGATGGATGATTTGCGCGGTTTCGGCGTGCCGGTGTTGATCCTGTCTGGCGGCGAGCCTTTGCTGCGCGAGGATATTTATGACGTTGCAAAACGTGCCAAAGAGTTGGGGTTTTATGTCGGCCTGTCGACCAACGGTACTCTTATCGATGCATCGAATATCGAGCGCATCGCCGCTATCGGCTTCGACTATGTCGGCATCAGTCTCGATGGCCTGCGCGAAACGCACGATGTATTTCGCCGCAAGCAAGGCGCGTTCGATGCCTCGCTGCATGGCGTCAAACTATGCCGCGATGCCGGCATCAAAATCGGGGTGCGGTTTACGCTGACCCAGGATAATGCGAAAGATCTGCCTGCATTGCTCAAGTTGGTGGACGATGAAGGCATCGACAAGTTTTATCTTTCTCACCTCAATTATGCAGGGCGCGGGAACAAGAACCGCGGCCATGATGCGTTCCTGGAAACCACCCGCAACGCGATGGACTTACTGTTCGACACGTGCTGGGAAAATATCCAGAACGGCATCGAAAAAGAGTTCGTTACCGGCAATAACGATGCCGACGGCGTCTATCTGTTGCAATGGGTGCGCCGTCGTTTCCCAGAGCGAGAAGCAGCTTTGCGCGCCAAACTGGCGCAATGGGGCGGCAATTCGTCCGGCGTCAACGTCGCCAACATCGACAATCTCGGCAATGTCCATCCCGATACGTTTTGGTGGCACCACAACTTGGGCAATGTGCGCGATCGGCCGTTTTCAGAAATCTGGAACGATACTTCTGATCCACTGATGGCGGGCCTGAAAGCGGTGCCGCGCGTAATTAAAGGCCGTTGCGGCGAGTGCAGTTATTTCGATGTCTGCGGCGGCAATACACGGGTGCGCGCGCTGCAATTAACCGATGATCCATGGCAGGAAGACCCTGCGTGCTATATGTCGGATGCGGAAATCGGCCTAGGCGGCGAACGTGAGCGGGTCAAAATGGCACCGTATATTCCGGTGCGACGGGCGAGGGTAGTGGGATGAAAACAGTTTCAGGCAACAAGCTGTTATCTGGTTTGATGGCTATGCTGGCGTTGGGATCAGCGGGGTCTGCGGGATTAGCGTTAGCCGCAGCTGATACTTCTTCCTCTACCCCATCAGTATCAGTAACACCAGCAGCAGCTGCATTGCATACGGAAATTAACACAATCTATCAGGCTAATTGCGCCTCCTGCCACGGCGTTGATCGCCTCGGTGCTACCGGGCCAGCTTTACTGCCGGGCAATCTGTCCCGCTTACGCCGTCCAGCCGCCATCCAGACCATCACCGAAGGCCGCATTGCGACGCAAATGCCAGCTTTTGGCGCTACGCTGAGCGCGCAAGAGATTACTTCACTGGCTGACCTGATTTATGCACCGCTTGCGAAAACCCCAATCTGGGGCATGGATGAAATTCGCGCCTCGCGCATTGAATATGTAAAGGCCGATAGCCTGCCGAACCAGCCGGTATTCAAGGCCGATCCGCTGAATTTATTCGTGGTGGTCGAAATTGGTGACCATCACGCGACCATTCTGGATGGCGACAAGTTTGAACCGATAGCCCGTTTTCCCACGCGCTATGCATTGCATGGCGGCCCGAAATTCTCGCCCGATGGGCGCTATGTGTATTTTGCGTCGCGCGATGGCTGGATCGCCAAATACGATATCTGGAACCTGAAACTGGTGGCGGAAGTTCGCGCCGGCATCAATACCCGCAATATGGCGGTATCCAGCGACGGCCGCTATGCAATGGTGGCCAATTATTTTCCGAATACGCTGGTAGCGCTCGATACCCGCGACTTGTCACCGATGCGTGTAATCGATGTCAGGGACGACAACGGCAAGTCGTCGCGCGTGTCAGCGGTCTACGACGCCGCGCCGCGCAACAGTTTCATCGCCGCGCTGAAAGACATTCCCGAAGTATGGGAGCTGAGCTACGACGAGAAAGCAGCTCCGGTCTACGCCGGCCTGGTGCATGACTATAAGATGGCCGAGGGCATCGCCGTCAAGGGGCCGTTTCCGCCGCGACGCATCAAGCTCGATGACTATCTGGACGATTTTTTCTTCGATCCGGCTTACGATCATGTGATCGGATCGTCACGCGGTGGCCACGGTCAGGTGGTGAATCTGAATATCGGACGCAAGATTGCCGATGTCGATTTGCCAGGGCTGCCGCATCTGGGTTCCGGCATATCCTGGGAGTATCAGGGTCGGCCCGTAATGGCGACGCCCAACCTGAAAGACGGCGTGGTGTCGGTGATCGACATGAAAACCTGGAAAACCATCAAGCATATCCCTACCTTGGGGCCGGGTTTCTTCATGCGCAGCCATGAGAATACGCCGTATGCCTGGGTCGATGTATTCAACGATCCCAAGCATCATGATGTGATCCAGATCATCGACAAGAAGACGCTGGAAGTCATCAAGGAATTAAAGCCCAGCCCGGGCAAAATTGCCGCCCACACCGAATTCACGCGCGACGGAAAATATGCGGTGGTGAGCGTCTGGGAAACCGACGGCGAACTGGTCATCTATGACGCGAAGACGCTTGAAGTCGTCAAGCGTATCAAGATGAACAAGCCTTCCGGCAAATACAATGTGTACAACAAAATCACGCGATCGGAAGGGACTAGTCATTGACTATCTTACGATTGAGGACAAAAAGCCGCTTGTATCAAGCGGCTTTTTTAATTATGGGCCAGCAAAAACCTGCTGTGACATTTACAATCAAACACCGCTGCTCTCTACCTGTCTGCCGCTATGATGGCGCATTCAGTAGCGCCCAAACAATTGTGCCAATAGGGAAAACCTCATGATGAACAACACCTTGCGCAATATCGTGCAAAAAATGCCGAAGGCGGAACTGCATATTCATATCGAAGGATCGTTGGAGCCGGAACTGATTTTTGCGCTGGCCGAACGTAATCAGGTGGCGCTGGCGTATCCGTCGGTGGCGGCCTTGCGCAGCGCCTATGCATTCACCGACCTGCAATCGTTTCTCGATATTTACTATGCAGGTGCCAGCGTATTGCACACCGAGCAAGATTTCTACGACATGACCTTCGCCTATCTGGTGCGGGCACAGGCTGACAACGTACGCTGCGCCGAGATTTTTTTCGATCCGCAAACCCATACCGCGCGCGGGGTACCGATCGAAGTGGTGATCAGCGGCATCCACCGCGCCTGTGCCGATGCGCGGCGGCAGTTCGATCTCAGTGCCACGCTGATCCTGTGCTTTTTGCGTCACTTGTCCGAGGCAGAAGCGTTCGAGACACTGGAGCAAGCGCTGCCCTGGCGTGACAAGTTCATCGGTATCGGCCTCGACTCCTCCGAACGCGGCCATCCGCCGGAAAAATTTGCGCGCGTGTTTGCCCGCTGCAAGGAGCTGGGCCTGCATCTGGTGGCGCACGCCGGCGAGGAAGGGCCGCCGGCTTACATTGCGACTGCACTCGACCTGCTCAAGGTGGAACGCATCGATCATGGCGTGCGTTGCCTGGAAGATACTGCGCTGACGCAGCGTCTGGTCAGCGACAGGGTACCGCTGACCGTGTGTCCGCTATCCAACATCAAGCTGGGCGTATTCGACAGCATGGCTGCGCATAACCTGCTGCAACTTTTGGAGGCAGGGCTGGTGGCAACCGTTAATTCGGACGACCCGGCGTATTTCGGCGGATACATCAATGACAATTACATCGCCGTCTTCGATGCGCTGCCGCTGACGCTGCTGCATGCACAGCAACTGGCACGCAACAGCTTTCTGGCGGCATTCCTGGACGACAAGGCCAGGGCGCGTTATCTGGACGAGGTCGACGAATATTTTTGCGAAGCGGATTGGGGCGCTTGATTTTTACACCAATGAGTATTTTTACACTTGCATACAATGTATGCGGAAAACGCATTGTTTTTTGCCATACTCCACCAATTTAATGAATTTTCCGATGTTCGTGTTGCTGCGTTCAAATTGTGTTGATATCCGAAGGGCAGATTAGGTGATTTTCAAACAATCCTTGCGCATGACGTTGCGCGACTGGCGTGCCGGTGAGTTGCGCTTTTTGCTGATTGCACTGGTGGTGGCGGTTGCCGCCTTGTCTTCGGTTGGTTTCTTTGTCGATCGTATGCGTACCGGACTCGAGCGTGATGCGCTGCAACTGATCGGCGCCGATTTGCTGGTCCGGGCCGATCAGCCGATCGATCCCGACTGGCGTGCCGAAGCGCAACGACGCGGTCTCAGCTTGGCCGATACCGTGACTTTTCCCAGCATGGCAATGGCAGGCTCGGGCGAGGATTCGCAATCCCGCCTAGCTGCGCTGAAGGCGGTATCGGCAGGCTATCCATTACGCGGAAGCATGAAGATTTTCGAGCAGCCTAACGGACCGGAGCACGTTACGCGCGCGATTCCGGCGCCCGGCACGGTATGGGTCGATCCGGCGTTGCTGACCAGTCTGAAACTGGCGATCGGTGGGCGCTTGACGCTGGGCGACAAGGATTTCGAGATTGCCCGGCTGATTGCCGCCGAACCGGATCGTGGTT
Source organism: Burkholderiaceae bacterium (assembly GCA_039920865.1). GTDB lineage: Bacteria > Pseudomonadota > Gammaproteobacteria > Burkholderiales > Burkholderiaceae_D > AVCC01. Next base: position 8,093 of record JBDSCZ010000012.1, on the reverse strand, counting down.
CGGGTTTCATGAGTTTTTCACCGCGCGTGATGATCTCCGTCGCCGATCTGGCGGCGACCCATCTGGTACAGCCTGGCTCGCGCGTGACCTACCGCTTGCAGGTCGCCGGCAAGATGCCGGCGATTAGCGCATTCCAGAATTGGATACAGCGACGTATCGAGACCGATCAGCGCAAGGGGGTTTCGCTGGAATCACTGGAATCGGGCCGACCCGAAATGCGCACTACGCTCGACCGCGCCGGCCAATTTTTGTCGCTGGTCGGACTGTTGTCGGCAATGCTGGCGGCGGTAGCGATCGCGATGGCGGCGCGGCGCTTCATGGTGCGCCATCTGGATGCCTGTGCGATGCTGCGCTGCCTGGGTTTGACACAAAATGAAGTCACGCTGTTGTATCTGTATGAATTCCTGCTGATCGGTCTGGCTGGCAGCCTGCTGGGTGTATTGGGCGGTTTTGCAGCCCATTTTGTGCTGCTGCAGTGGCTGGGGCAATTGCTAACGCAATCTTTGCCACCGGCGTCGATGCTACCGGCGCTGCAGGGTGTCGCCATCGGCCTGTTGCTGCTGATCGGCTTTGCCTTGCCGCCGATTTTGCAGCTACGCAATGTGCCGCACAATCGCGTGATCCGGCGCGAGCAGGACGCGCCGCAGCCGATGGCGCTGGTAACATACGGCTTGGGCGGCTCGGTGTTTGTTGCATTGCTGTTGTGGCAGGCCGGTGATGTGAAGCTGGGACTGATTACCGCTGCGGCATTTTTGCTCGGGCTGGTAGTGTTTGCGCTGATTAGCTGGCTAGCCCTGAAATCGCTGCGCACGCTGCGCGGCGCGATCGACAATCAGAGCTGGCGCTTTGCGGTGACATCGCTGCAGCGTCGTCCGGCCGCCACCGTAGTGCAGATCGTCGCGCTGGCGCTGGGCCTGATGGCGCTGCTGTTATTGACCGTAGTGCGCGGCGACTTGCTCGGCGCATGGCGTAATGCGACCCCGCCGGATGCACCGAATCATTTCGTCATCAACATCCAGCCGGATCAAAAAGCGCTGGTCGCAGCGCGTTTCGTGCAGCAAGGCATCAACGGGGCAACCCTGTATCCGATGATCCGCGGCCGCCTGATCGCAGTCAACGATATAAATATTGACGGCGAAAGTTATCCGGATGAACGTGCCAAACGACTGGTCGAACGCGAATTCAATCTGTCCACCATGTCAGGCTTGCCGCCCTTGAACAAGATCGTCAACGGTCGCTGGTACGATGATGCGAAACCCGAAGCGTCAGTCGAGCAGGGACTGGCCAAGACCCTGAAGCTAGGCTTGGGAGACACCCTCACTTTCGACATCGGCGGACAAAAAGTGCAGGCGCCTGTGACCAGTATCCGCAAACTGGACTGGAGTTCGATGCGGGTCAATTTTTTTGTGATCCTGAATCCGAAGCTGATGCTCGATACGCCGCAAACCTGGATTACCGCCTTCCATCTGCCAGCAGCGCAAGGCAATTTCGTCAATGACCTGACGCGCGATTTCCCGAACCTGACCGTGGTCGATCTGGGCAGCGTGCTGCGGCAGATTCAGTCGGTGCTGGATCAGGTGATTCGCGCGGTCGAGTTCCTGTTCCTGTTTACGCTGGCGTCCGGTGTGCTGGTGTTATATGCGGCGCTGATTGGCACCCAGGACCAGCGTTCGCAGGAGTCCAGCCTGCTGCGCGCGCTGGGAGCGACGCGCAAGCAATTGTCGCGAGCGCAATGGATCGAGTTTTTGCTGGTCGGCGGCCTGGCCGGCTTGCTCGCTGCCAGCGGTGCGGCAGCGGTCGGCTGGGCGCTGGCTACTTTTGTGTTCGATTTTGAATGGATTTTCAATCCGGCAGTCTGGCTGGCTGGCATCTTCGTGGGTGCGCTCTGCGCGTTCATCGGCGGCTGGCTTGGCCTGCGCAATGTACTGAACCGGCCGCCGCTGCAAACCTTGCGCGAATCCTGATGCGATATCGCTTATCAGAAGCATTGTCCACGAAAGACACGAAAGACACGAAAAACACGAACCAGGCTCACAATTCAAAGCTTTGTAATTATTCAGCCTGCCATGAAGGGTTGAGTGAATGATACACAAAAGTCCGTTCGTCCTGAGTAGGTCCGTTCGCCCTGAGTAGCGAAGCGTATCGAAGGGAGCGTATCGAAGGATTGCTTGAATCCGCAGACCCTTCGATACGCCCTTCAGGCTACTCAGGGCGAATGGCCTAATAACTACAATCAATACGGCGCGCCATAGCGGGTTGAATAGATACAATATTTTTCATAAAATAGGGAGTATCACAATTTTTATGGTATTTGCCGCATATATTAATTGCGGTAATGAAATATACCCACGTTAGTACTTTGTGCTGCTGTAATGCTTGCTTGGGTGCGAAACCGCTCCGGCCTACGCCATTGCCATTTTTTCGTGCCTTTCGTATTTTTCGTGGACATTATTCCCTGCACCATTATCAACATGCACACCATCAATATCCTATGACCCAGACTGAACTCATCGTCGTGCTGCTGTTTGCCGCAGTCATCATCATTTTGCAAATCATGCTGTTGTTGCGCACCCGCGAAGCAGACATCGGGCCTGTGATTGCGCAATTGCAGCACGAATTGCAGCAACACCAACAAAACACCAGCGAGCGCACCGAGCGCGAATTGCGTGCCCAAGTGCAACAGACCGCCCAGGGTACGCGGGAAGAGCTGACGCATAATCTGGTGCGCTTCCATCAGACTTTCGCCGCCCAGCTGACGAGCGTGGCGACGGTGCAGAACAGCCAGATCGATGCTTTTGGCCAGCAACTGGCCAAGCTCAATGCAGTCAACGGCCAGCAACTGGAAGCGATGCGTCAGGCCATGCTGTTGCAGGGGCAGGCCGGGCGCGAGGAGCAGGCCGGCTCGCTGCAGCGTTTCGGCGACACGATTCAGCAGTCGCTGACTAGTCTGACCGAATCCAATGCGCAGCGCATGGCCGAAGTGCGCGCCACGCTGGAAGCCAGGATCAAGGATTTGCAGGCCGATAACGGCAGCCGGCTGGAAGAGATGCGCAAAACGGTCGACGAGAAGCTGCATGCGACGCTGGAGCAGCGGCTGGGCGAATCCTTCAAGCTGGTGTCGGACCGCCTGGAAAAAGTGCATCAGGGGCTGGGTGAGATGCAGACGCTGGCCATCGGCGTGGGCGACCTGAAGCGGGTTCTGACCAACGTCAAGACCCGCGGTACCTGGGGTGAAGTGCAGCTGGAAATGCTGCTGGAGCAAATGCTGACCTGCGACCAGTACGCGAAGAATGTCGAAACCATTCCCGGTACCGGCGCGCGGGTCGAGTTTGCGATCAAGCTGCCCGGCAACGACAGCGGCGGCACGCCGGTCTGGATGCCGATCGATGCCAAATTCCCGAAGGAACAATACGAACGCCTGAGCGAAGCGGCCGAGCGGGCCGACGCCGACGGTGTGGCCACCGCCGGACGCGAACTGGAGCGCGCGGTGCGCGGCGAAGCCAAGACCATCGCCGAGAAATACCTGTCGCCGCCGCTGACCACCGACTTTGCGATCCTGTTCCTGCCGACCGAAGGCTTGTATGCGGAAGTCATGCGCCGCCCCGGCCTGGCCGATGAATTGCAGCGCCTGCATCGCGTCACCATCGCCGGCCCGTCGACCTTATCGGCCTTGCTCAACAGCCTGCAAATGGGTTTTCGCACGCTGGCGCTAGAAAAACGGTCTTCCGAAGTGTGGCAGGTACTGGGCGCGGTGAAGACTGAATTCGGCAAGTTTGGTGACGTTCTCGCCGCCACCAAGGCGACCTTGGAGCGCGCGGCAAAAAACATTGAGAGCGCCGAAACGCGCACCCGTCAGATGACCCGCAAGCTCAAGTCGGTGGAGGCATTACCGGCCGATGCGGCGCAACAACTATTGGATGGCGATAGCGCCGCATCATCCTAGACCGGTTTTCAACAAGTTCATGAAATGGTCATCGATGCAGGGTGGCCTGTGCTTGCAAGTGAAGGCAGCAAGACCGGCAAGCTGCCGGCATTACCGGTTGCAGAATCTTGCCTGGAATATCTTGATGGACATCAATGCTGCATTCCTTTCCCAGCATTTACCATTGCTCCAGTGATATGGCCGGTATTTTTTCCGGTGCCTGTTCGTATCATATAGCGCGATAGTATTTCTAGTGCGTAAGAAATGCTGTTTCTAAACACGAAAACATGTATCATAAATATGACTTAAAAAAACCATAGTCGAATCAGCATCGCAGTGCTGCCACACAAACAACTATAGACAAGTTATTTGCAGATTATTACGAAAGGACTTTACTAAAAATGAGCTCAGCGTTCACAAAATCGACCGCCAGGAACATCTTTTACGGCGGCTCGGTATTTTTCTTCTTGCTGTTTCTGGCGTTAACATTCGACACGGTAACTACGTTGCCAAAACGTGACAACCGCGCCAATCTGACTGACTCTGCAATACGCGGCAAACATATATGGGAAACGCGCAACTGCATTGGATGTCACACGCTGCTGGGCGAGGGCGCGTATTTTGCGCCCGAACTGGGTAATGTGTACAAACGCCGTGGCCCGGATTTCATCAAGGCCTGGATCAAGACGCAGCCGACGGGTGCGCCAGGACGCCGGCAAATGCCGCAGTTTCATCTGACCGATGCGGAACTGGATGACATGGTGGAATTCCTGAAGTATTCGTCCGAAATCAATACTAACAATTGGCCGCCGAATATCGAGGGTTGATTACGGTATCAAGACAAGAGCAAGGAGAAAAAATAATGCAATATAAATCACAGGCTGTCGCGAAGCCGTATTTCATCGCGGCAATTGCCCTTTTTACAGGACAGATCCTTTTCGGTCTGATCATGGGACTGCAGTATGTCATCGGAGATTTCCTGTTTCCGGCAATCCCGTTCAACGTGGCGCGGATGGTTCATACCAATCTGCTGATCGTCTGGTTGTTATTCGGCTTCATGGGTGCTGCGTATTATCTGGTTCCCGAGGAGTCCGAGCGGGAATTGCATAGCCCGATGCTGGCGCTGGTCACATTCTGGGTATTTCTGGCTGCCGGCGTGTTGACGATTGTCGGTTATCTGACAGTGCCGTATGCCACATTGGCCGAGATGACAGGTAACGACTTGCTAGCAACGATGGGGCGTGAGTTCCTTGAGCAGCCGTTGCCGACCAAGGTCGGGATCGTGCTCGTCGCCTTGTCAATGTTGTATAACCTGTCGATGACAATCTTGCGCGGCCGCAAGACCAGCATCAGTCTGGTGATGATCGTTGGATTGTGGGGCTTGGCACTGTTTTTCCTGTTCTCGTTCTACAACCCAAGCAATCTGGTTTTGGATAAGTATTTCTGGTGGTGGGTGGTTCATATGTGGGTCGAAGGGGTCTGGGAACTGATCCTCGGTGCGATGCTGGCTTTCGTGCTGATCAAGGTAACCGGAGTCGATCGTGAAGTCATTGAGAAGTGGCTGTACGTGATCATCGCGATGTCCCTGATTTCGGGCATCATCGGCACCGGCCATCACTTTTATTGGATTGGTACGCCGTCATACTGGCAATGGTGGGGTAGCGTGTTTTCGGCTCTGGAACCGATTCCATTCTTCATGATGACTTTGTTCGCGTTCAACATGGTTAATCGCCGCCGTCGCGATCATCCTAACAAGGCAGCTGTATTGTGGGCGTTGGGTACCGGCGTGATGGCATTCCTGGGCGCTGGCGTGTGGGGTTTTCTGCACACACTTGCACCGGTAAACTTCTACACCCACGGCACCCAGATTACCGCTGCGCACGGTCACTTGTCCTTTTATGGCGCTTATGCGATGGTGGTAATGACCATGATCAGCTATGCGATGCCGTTGATGCGCGGTCGTCAAGCCAACAGCAATCGTGCTCAGGTGGTGGAAATGTGGGCATTCTGGCTGATGACGATAGCGATGGTATTCATCACGCTGTTCCTGACAGCTGCCGGCATTTTGCAGATTTGGCTGCAACGCGTAGCTACCCAGCCAATGTCGTTCATGGCAACCCAGGATCAGTTGACGCTGTTTTACTGGATGCGTGAGGTTTCCGGTGTAATATTTCTGATCGGCCTGGTGTTGTACATTACCAGCTTCTTCATCAAGGGTAAGGCCGCAACTGTAGCCTGAACCTGCATACCCGTCCGGTTAGGTAACTAGGCACCGGACGGGTTCGGAATTTTATTTTGAACACCAATGTACAAACCATGCCAAGCAAAATCGGTCGCGCATTACCGGGCGATCTTGCAATGTGGTTCTTCATATTTGCCGAACTGCTCGTGTTCGGCATCTTTTTTTTGGCTTTCGCTTTTGCGCGCACCAATGATGTGGATCTGTTCAATGCGTCCCAGATGCAACTGGATCGCAGCAGCGGATTGATCAATACCGTTTTACTGATCAGCAGCAGCTATTTTGTCGTCAGGGCCGTCGAGTGCATCCGGCATGACCAGGGCAAGCGTAGCGCGCGCTGGCTGATGGCGGCCATGGCATTTGGCGGTATTTTTGTGGTGCTGAAACTGCTTGAACTGGTCGCCAAGTACGAGGCCGGCATCACGATGTCGACCAATACTTTTTTTATGTTTTACCTGTTTCTCGCATTCTTTCATTTCATGCACGTGATTCTCGGCATGGTGATTTTGGGCGCAATTGCCCTAAAAGCGTGGCAAGGCGGCTACAGTGCGGCTGACCATGCCGGGGTCGAAACCGGCGCAGCCTACTGGCATATGGTCGATCTGGTCTGGATCATCTTGTTCCCGCTGATTTATATAATGCATTGAACAGGGAGAAACCATGTCGAATATAAAAATAGCCACCTTGCAATGGCTCGCCTTGTTATTGCTGACCACTCTGACCTTTGGCTTGGCCGAGTCTGGATTATCCGGTCCCATCTTGCTGTTTCCTGTATTGCTGGTGACCTTGTTCAAGGGTCGCATCGTGATCGATCGATTCATGGCGCTGCAGGGTGTGGCCGGCCCGTGGCGCTGGATTGTGCTGGGCTGGCTGGTGCTGGTGCTGAGCCTGATTGGCGTTGCCTTCCGCGCCTAGAAATAAACTGGAGAAACAAATGAATGACATGAGCGCAACCGGACTGCTGGCCAAGATTGCGATTCCGTTTTACCAGCCGGTCGGTAACGAGTGTGTATTGTTCGAATACGCTTTTCGCAATCGTCTGCCGCTGCTGATCAAGGGCCCGACCGGCTGCGGCAAGACCCGTTTTGTTGCCCACATGGCGGCCAAACTGGCGCGGCCGTTGATTACGGTGGCTTGCCACGATGATCTGACTGCAGCCGATCTGGTCGGACGTCATTTGATCGGAGACGGTCAGACCATCTGGTCCGATGGACCTCTAACCCGTGCGGTGCGCCAAGGGGGCATCTGCTATCTGGATGAGGTGGTCGAGGCACGCAAAGACACCACGGTGGTGCTGCATCCCTTGACCGATGACCGGCGCATTCTGCCAATCGAGCGCACTGGCGAAGAATTACAGGCACCGGATAATTTCATGCTGGTGGTTTCGTACAATCCCGGCTACCAGAATTTGCTGAAAAGCCTGAAGCCGTCGACCCGCCAGCGTTTTGTCGCAATCAGTTTCGACTTTCCGCCGGCCGAGCTGGAGCAACAGATTGTGGTCAGTGAAACCGGCGTCGATGCTTTACTGGCGCAGCGCCTGGTAACGCTGGTCGGGCATTTTCGACAGTTGAAGGATCACGATCTGGAAGAAGCGGCCTCGACCCGTTTGCTGGTGTATGCAGCGAGTTTGATCCAGGCTGGTTGCGATCCGGTGTCGGCGTGCGAAGCTGCACTGATCGAACCACTGACAGACGATGCCGATACTGCCGCCGCTTTGCTGGAAGTGGTCAAGGTGACTTTCGGGCGATGAATTCCCCTGATGGAAATGAAGCTGCTGAAGCTACTGAAATGGCTGATTCTTCTAATGTCGATGTTTCGATCGCCGTGCAGGCTGAGTCGCTGTATCTGATTAACCTGCTGTTGCTGCCGGGACTGGGCTTCATCGGCTTGCTTTGGCTGGCGCGACACCATGCGCATGACCCCAGCGCGTTA
>JBDSCZ010000011.1:0-2263 GCA_039920865.1 Burkholderiaceae bacterium | reverse complement strand
TGCCAACCATGAAAGTCACGCGTGAGGAATAGGAACCGTTGTCTTTGGGCGTGATGGCCGAGTCATTGGCGATCACCCGCACCCGGCCATAGTCCACCCCCAGCACTTCGACCACGGCCTGGGTCAGTACCGTGGACGAACCCTGGCCGATATCGGCAGCGCCGGTCAGGATGGTGATGCCGGCGTCGAAGTCGACTTTCAAGAGTACGGTGGCATGCGGTTCCCGCGTTTCGAAGTGCACCGGCTTGGCCGATCCGCTGACGAAGTGGGCGCAAGCCATGCCCAGGCCGTGCCCCTTGGGCAGGTGGCCCAGGCGCTCTTTCCAGCCACTGGCCTGTTCCACCTTGTCCAGGCAGTCCGGCAAGCCGTAGGACAATACTTTCAAGCCGTTGATGGTTTCGGCTGGCGCAACCAGAAGATTGCGTCGGCGCACCGCGATCGGGTCCAGGTCGAGTTCTTTCGCCATACTATCGAGCAGCGATTCAAACGCGAAGCGGGAATTGACGGTGCCGTGACCACGCATCGCACCGCACGGCGGCGTATTGGTGTAGACCCGCCAGCCATCGTACTTGATGGCCGGAATGTCATACAAGCCATTGAGCAGCGCACCGGCATACAGGATGGTGACGATGCCGTAGCCGCCGTAAGCGCCGCCGCGCTGAACCTGCGTCATGTGGCAGGCGGTGACGCGGCCGTCTTTCGTGAGACCGATTTTCATGCTCACTTCGGTTTGCGGCCGGCCGCGATGGGTCAGGAAGGTTTCTTCGCGCGTCAGTTTCATGCGCACCGTGCCGCGTGCGGCGCGAGCCAGGATGCCGCACACTATTTCGAAATTGAGCACTTCAACCCGGGCCCCGAAGCCGCCGCCGACAAAGGGCTTGATGACACGGATACGCGAGGTATCCATTTCCATGCAGCGCGCTAACGCCAGATGTACGTAATAAGGTACTTGCGTGACCGAGTGCAACGTCAACTGCTCGCGTTCGGCGTCATAGGCGGCCAGCGCCGCGTGCGGCTCCATCTGGCCGTGCGCGATTTCGGCGCAATGAAATATTTTTTCGCGCACCACATCGGCCTGGGCAAAGCCGGTGGCGGTATCGCCGAATTCATTGTGCACTTCGCGCTCGAGATTGCCGTTCCTGCTTTCATGCAATTGCACCGCGTCGGGTTGGCGCGCTTTCTCGGGATCGAGGTAGACCGGCAATTCGCGTACGTGCATGCGGATCAGTTTGAGCGCGGCGGCAGCGGTTGCTTCGTCCACCGCCGCTACCGCCGCTACCGGTTCGCCGAAGTAGCGCACGCGCTCGCGCGCCAGCGGAAATTCATTCTGTGAAATCGGCAGCAAACCGTATGGCACCGGGCAGTCGTCGCCGGTGACGATGGCGACCACGCCGGGCAGCTTCAAGGCTTCGCTGGTGTCAATCGACAGAATTTCGGCGTGGCCGTAGGGGCTGCGGTAGATGCGCCCGACCAAGGCGCCGGGAGCATGCAAATCGGCGGTGTAGCGCGCGCTGCCGGTGACTTTTTCAATGCCGTCAACTAAAGCCATGCGCCGGCCGGCGCCTTTGCCTGGGATTGGGTTCATGCGGAGACTCCTTCGCGGTTGCTGGCGGCCGCTTGCACCGATTCGATGATCTTCACGTAACCGGTGCAGCGACACAGGTTGCCAGCCAGCGCGGCGCGGATCTGCTCGACCGACGGTGACGGATTGCTGCGCAGCAGAGCTTCGGACGTCATCAGCATGCCGGGCGTGCAATAGCCGCACTGGGTGCCGAGTTTTTCGTTGAATGCCTGTTGCAGCGCCGACAGGCGGCCAGAGCCAGTCAGCGATTCGACCGTCTCGACATCGCGGCCGGCGACGCTGGCGGCCAGCGTCAGGCAGGCCAGCCGCGGCACGCCATCGACTAACACGGTGCAGGCGCCGCATTCACCGCCGTCGCAACCCTGCTTGGTGCCGGTCAGGTTCAGTTGCTCGCGCAGGTAATCGATCAGCAGCAGATTGTCCGCTATCGCGTCTTCGCGCGCCTGACCGTTGACCCGCATCGGGACGATTGATTTCATGAAGTGCTCTCCTTCGATGGATGAGGTGATGAATCCGTTCTCTGTATTGGAGCATAGCGCAAATGTAGTTTTATCTCAAACAAAATTTATCATAAAATTTACTCTGTAGAATTGATCAACACGTCGGCATTTAACGCGTATAAACCGAGACTTTATCTAGCATTAACGCAGGTTGCAGGCCTTGTTTGATGCATTGCGCATT
>JBDSCZ010000010.1:0-10391 GCA_039920865.1 Burkholderiaceae bacterium | reverse complement strand
TGGGCGGCAAGCGCTGGCTATGGCTGCATCGCCTGATTTACCTGATTGCACCGCTGGCAATCGTACATTTCTGGTGGATGAAGGCGGGCAAGCATGACTTCGCCCAACCGATCCTGATGGGGCTGATTGTGGCAGCGCTGCTGCTGGTGCGGATAGTGTTCCGGGCCAGGCAACAGACGCAGAAAAAGCGCTTCATTAAAATCGCGCCGATTTGAAGTGCTTGCAGTGCCGGCAGCAAGGCCAGAATCGCTTGATGTTGCGTCAGTCCTGGCGCAGCCACTAAACGCCGCGCCAACCGTGCCGAAACCTTTGGTATTCGTATTAAATGCTGGAGTATGCCTAAAAATAGTGGAATTGCCGCATAATTTATATGTGGTATATAAAAATACACGGCACAGTAATTTTCAGATTGAAAATCAATCAGGCGATCAGGGCTTCCAGTGCGAACAGATCTGCGGCGGTTTCGCGCTTGCGGATCAGGTGAACCCGGTCGCCATCGACCATCACTTCGGCTGCACGCGGGCGGGTATTGTAATTCGACGCCATCGTCATGCCATAGGCACCGGCTGACATGATGGCCAGCAGATCGCCCGGTTCCAGCGCCAGCGTGCGGCCGCGCGCCAGCCAGTCGCCCGATTCGCAGATCGGGCCGACCACGTCAAAGATTTGGGCCTGCTGCTGGCGCGGGACCACGGCTTTTACGCCATGCCAGGCTTCATACATGGCCGGACGCATCAAGTCGTTCATGGCGGCATCGACCACCGCAAAATTCTTGTTTTCGCCATGTTTCAGATACAGGGTTTGGGTCAGCAGCACGCCGGCGTTGCCGACGATCGAGCGGCCCGGCTCGAACAACACTTTGATCGGCGCACCGCCATGCTTTTCTGCGCGCCAGCCATCGATTCTGGCAAACAGGCGCGCCAGATATGCGCCGGCCGACACCGGTTGCTCGTCGTCGTAGGTGATGCCGATGCCGCCGCCGATATCGAGATGATGGATGCGGATATCTTCCGCAGCCAGCGTGTCGATTAACTCCAGCAGTTTGTCGAGGGCCTCAAGTAGCGGCGCATCGTCCAGCAGTTGCGATCCGATATGGCAGTCGATGCCGACCACCGCCAGATGCGGCAAACCGGCCGCGGTGCGATAGGTCGCCAGCGCATCGTCGTAGGCGACGCCGAACTTGTTGTCCTTGAGCCCGGTTGAGATGTACGGATGCGTGTTGGCGTCGACGTTCGGGTTGACGCGCAGGCTGACCGGTGCAATCTTGCCCATTTCGCCGGCAACTTCATTAAGCAGGTGCAATTCGGGAATCGATTCGACGTTGAAGCACAGGATGCCGTGCTCCAGCGCCAGGCGCATCTCGGCGCGGGTCTTGCCGACACCGGAGAACAGGCATTTGCCCGTGTCGCCGCCGGCGGCGATCACGCGCTGCAGTTCGCCGCCGGAAACCAGGTCAAAGCCGGCGCCCTGTTGCGCCAGCAGATTCAGGATCGCGAGGTTCGAATTGGCTTTCACCGCATAGCACACCAATGCGTCGCGGCCGCTGCACGCATCGGCGTAGGCGGCGAAGTTCTCGCTCAGCGCGGCTCTGGAATAGACATAGGTCGGGGTCCCGAACTGCTCGGCAATGCTGTTCAAGGGAGTATCTTCGGCGCACAACACGCCACTCTGATAGGAAAAATGCGACATGAGAATGATATTTTTATTGGGTGACTGGGATCGCTGTACTGGCGGGCGTACTGGCTGGTGTTGTTGCCGGTGTTGCAACTGGTGTGGACGCCGGCTTGGCTTGCATATACAGCGGCCCTTTTTGGCCGCAGGCGGCCAACAGGGTGGCAACAACGGCGATGGCGGCAAAGCGCGACAAACTGAAAAAGGATTTCACGATTAGAATCACGGTTACATAAACGCATTGGAGTGTAGCATGACGGAATCAGAATTCTTGGCGCTGGCCGACGCAACCCTCAGTGCAATAGAAGCCGGGCTGGAACGCACCGCCGAGGCGTGCGATCTGGATGTCGAGTGCAGCCGCAGCGGCAACGTGCTGGAAATCGAATTTATCGACAACGGTTCCAAGATCATCGTCAATAGCCAGGCACCGATGCAACAAATGTGGGTCGCTGCGAAATCGGGCGGATTCCATTACAAGCGTGAAAATGGGCGCTGGATCAATACGCGCGACGGCTCCGAAATGAGCGCCGCCCTGTCGCATATGATCGTCGAACAGGGTGGCGTCGGATTGGTGTTGGATGGATTCTAATTTCAGTATTGGTTTTGCTTAGAACAGTTCGTTCTTGACTTCGTTGCCGGTCTCGTTGGGGGCCACTGCATCGCCCAGGCCGAGGCTTTGGACGCCGGTGCCGGGTGGATTTTCAGCATAATAATAGTCGCCGTTGGCGGTGATGATGCCATTCGGAATTGGGCGTTCTTCCACCGGCAAGGTGTTGATAATTTTTTGCATGTAGTTGATCCAGATCGGCAGAGCCAGGCCGCCACCGGTTTCACGGTTGCCCATATTTCGGGGTTTGTCAAAGCCCATCCAGGCTATGCCGACCAGTTTCGGCTGGTAACCGGCGAACCAGGCATCGATCGAATCATTGGTGGTTCCGGTCTTGCCGGCCAGATCGGAGCGCTTCAGCACCAGCGCCTTGGTGGCGGTGCCGTGACTGACCACATCCTTGAGCATGCTGTCCATTAAGAACGCATTGCGTTCGTCAATCACCCGGTTGTTCTCGTCACCCGCCTTGTCGGGTGCGACTTGCGACAGTACGTTGCCGTCGGCATCGGTGATTTTTGAAATGATGTAAGGACTGACCTTGTAGCCGCCGTTGGCAAATACCGAGTAAGCACCGGCCATCTGCAACGGAGTGACTGCGCCGGCGCCCAACGCGAGTGTCAGGTAAGGCGGGTTCTTGTCGGCATCGAAACCAAACCGGGTCGCATATTCCTGCCCGTACTTGGCACCGATCTTGTTCAGGATCCGTACTGAAACCAAATTTTTCGATTTCATCAAGCCGCGGCGCATCGTCATCGGGCCTTCGAACTTGCCGTCGTAGTTCTTCGGCTCCCATAATTGTCCTCCAGTCAGGCCGCCGCCGAAGGTGATCGGTGCATCGTTAATGATAGTGGACGGTGACATGCCTTTTTCCAGCGATGCGGAATAAATGAAAGGCTTGAACGAGGAGCCGGGCTGACGCCAGGCCTGGGTGACATGATTGAATTTGTTGCGGTTGTAGTCGAAACCGCCCACCAGCGAGCGGATAGCGCCATCATCAGTACTGGCCGAGATGAAAGCGGCAGACACTTCAGGCATATGTGTGATGCTCCAGCCCTTGCCTTCATGTGTCACGCGAATCACTGCGCCACGTTTGATGCTGTGGTTCGGCGCAGCTTTGACGGACAGCCAACTATTGGCAAAACTCAGTCCACTGCCGGTAATATCTATTTCTTCGCCGGAAGTCAGCACCGCGTGCACTTTTTTGGGTGTTGCATTGAGTACGATCGCAGCTACCAGATCGTCGCTATCAGAATAATCGGCCAGGGTTTTTTCGATCGCATCGTCGGCCTCGGCCTTGTTCGAAGGGATTTCCATGAAGCCCTCAGGTCCGTTGTAGCCATGGCGCGTCTCGTAATCCATCACCCCGCGGCGTAGTGAAAGATAAGCTGCATCCTGGTCGGTCTTGCGGATCGTGGTGTATACATTGAGGCCGCGGGTGTAAGTTTCTTCCTTGTACTGTTCGTAGACCAGTTGCCTGGTCATTTCGGCCACGTATTCGGCATGCATGCCGAATTCATTGCTAAAGCTCTTGATGTGCAGGGTTTCGTGTTTTGCCTGTTCCCATTGTGCATCGTTGATGTAGCCGAGTTCATGCATCCTGAACAGGATGTATTGCTGGCGCACCTTGGCACGCTTCGGATTGACCACAGGATTGTTGGCTGAAGGGGCTTTCGGCAGTCCGGCCAGCATCGCCGCTTCGGCAGTGGTGACATCCTGTAGCTTCTTGCCGAAATAAATCTGGGCTGCCGAAGCAAAGCCGTAGGCGCGCTGTCCCAGATAAATCTGATTCATGTACACCTCGAGAATCTGGTCTTTGGACAGGCTTTTCTCTATTTTCCAGGCCAGCAGGGCTTCATATATCTTACGTTTGAAGGTCTGTTCGCTGGATAGAAAGAAGTTGCGTGCCACTTGCTGGGTAATGGTGGAGGCACCCTGCCTGGCGCCGCTGCCCAGGTTGTGGATAGCTGCACGCAGGATGCCCTGATAGTCGACGCCGCCATGCTCATAAAAGCGGTCATCTTCAATCGCAAGAACCGCTTTTTTCATTACTTCGGGAATGTCCTTGATGCGCACCATGCTGCGTCGCTCTTCGCCAAATTCGCCAATAAGAACATTGTCATCAGAAAAGATGCGCAAAGGCATCTTTGGCCGGTACACTGTCAGCGCATCCAGCGCTGGTAAATTCGGATATGCCAAAGCCACGGCAATGCCGAGCACCAGCGCACCGATCAGCACCAGGCTTAATGCCAGCCCCACGGTACCAAGCATGAGCCGGGCCACCCAGTTGATAGGGCTTGAGGATGATTTTTTTGTGGATTTTGAAGCGTCGTTGGATATCATGCGCGGTGTCTGGGTGAAGTCGTTATCGGCGCCATTATAGCGGTAGCCGTGAATTGTCCATTGCCAATGGAGAAGCGGCGGCATAGCCAATCGCGCCAAATGCGTTTGGCCAGCGGTGCAGGCAAAGTCGGATTTTGACAACGCAAATTATTGTATCTTGGCGGAAAGTTCTTTACACGTTCTGGGGCTTATTGCTAGGATTTAAAGTGGTTTGGGATAAGTTCTAGCTAAACCACGGTTTTAAAAGAAAAAATTTGCATTTTTTGCACTACCTCACGAATTGGACAGTCAATCAGGTGTTGCGTTCACACGGTGCGTCACGTTAAGGGGCTGGCTTTGGCTATTGAAATAAGATCGTTATTCGGTACCAGGAATCCGCCATTGATCGGTCTGGATATAAGTACTTCGGGAGTGAAGCTAGTCGAGTTGTCCGAGGTGGGCAAGCACGAATTTCGCTTGGAGCGCTATGCATTTGAAGCACTGCCGCGCGGCGCAATCGTGGACGGCAACATTGAGAATATCGAGCAGGTTGCCGAGGCGGTACGCCGGATATGGAAAAAAAGCGGGACCAACGCAAAAAATGTCGCAATGGGAATGCCGCCGGCCTCTGTCATCACGAAGAAGATTGTCTTGCCGGCAGGAATGTCCGAGCTGGAACTCGAGATACATGTCGAGTCGGAAGCAAGCCAGTACATCCCGTTTGCGCTGGACGAAGTTAGTCTTGATTTTGATGTGATCGGCCCAACTGCCAACTCTCCCGATGATGTCGATGTCTTGCTCGCCGCCTCGCGCAAAGAAAAGGTCGAGGATCGGGTGGCGGTAGCCGAATCGGCCGGCCTGAAGCCGGTAGTCATGGATATCGAATCATATGCGGCCAGGTCTGCACTGGAACGCGTCAATGCCGAGTTGCCCAAGGCCGGCAAGGGGCAAATCATCGCATTGTTCCAGATCGGCGCGCAATTGACGCATATCTCCGTGGTGTTGGATGAGCAGGTAATTTACGAGCGGGAGCAGCCGTTCGGCGGCAATCAGCTGACCCAGGATATCGTGCGTACTTATGGCTTGGCCTTTGAAGAGGCCGAGATCAAGAAAAAAGCCGGCAATCTGCCAGACGGCTATGCGGCAGAGTTGCTTGCGCCGTTTCTGGAAAACGCGGCACAGGAGATTACCCGTGCAATTCAGTTCTTTTTCACGTCGACACCGCACGCCCGCATTGACCGGCTATTTCTCTCAGGAGGCTGCGCGATCATTCCTGATTTGGTTGATATCGTAGCTAGTCGGACCAAGATTGTCAGCGCGGTTGTCAACCCTTTTGCCGGCATGAAACTGGGGAGCGGAGTGCGTGAAAAGCAATTGTGCATCGATGCGCCCGCTTATCTGGTCGCTTGCGGCCTGGCGCTGCGGAGGTTTGACCTATGATCAAGATTAACCTGCTGCCGCACCGCGAAGAAAAGCGGAAAAAACGCCAGAATGAATTTTACGCAATGTTGGGCCTGGCCGGTACTGCGGCCGCTCTGATGGTGATCCTGATTGGCTTTGGCATCGGAAATAAAATCTCCGAACAGGAACAGCGGAATACTTTTATCAAGACCGAAAATGCCAGACTCGATATCCAGATCAAGGAAATCTCCACGCTGAAACAGGATATCGAGGCGTTAAAGGCGCGTCAGCAGGCCGTTGAAGATTTGCAGGGGGATCGCAATCAGCCAGTCTACTTGATGGATGAACTGGTCAAGCAAACTCCCGAGGGCGTTTATTTACGTGCATTCAAGCAGGATGGGCAGCGGGTGGTCATGAATGGCTACGCGCAATCGAATGAGCGGGTTTCGGAGTTCTTACGCAATCTCAGTAATAACTCTGCCTGGCTTAACTTGCCCGAACTGATTGAAATCCGTTCCACCAATCTCGGGCAAGGCAAAGACACCAAGAGAATCTTTGAATTCACTGTCAATGTGGGTATCAAGCGACCGCGCGATAAAGACCAGGCGGAAATTGCCGATGTCTCCCCCGCAAAACCCTGACAACACAGTACGAGAGGCACGTCATGGCAGATTTGAAAGGGGTGATGGATTCACTCGCAGCACAGTTCCGGGGACTGGATGGGCAGCAGCCCGGACAGTGGCCGCTTGCACCACGCCTGTTGTGCGCGGTCGGAGTCCTGTTTGCAGTGCTGGCGCTGGGTTGGTATTTTTACTGGAGCGACCAGATTGAAGCGCTTGATGCCGGGGTGCAGCAGGAGCAAAAACTCAAGGAAGAATACCGCAGCAAGATTGCGCAAGCGATGAATCTTGACAGTCTTCGCAAACAAAAAGAACAGGTGGGTCAATATGTCGCCACACTCGAAAAACAATTGCCGAACAAGGCTGAGATGGACGCGCTGCTGTCCGATATCAACCAGGCCGGTATTGGGCGCGGATTGCAATTCGAACTGTTCAAGCCGGGTCAGGTAGCAGTCAATGATTACTATGCCGAGTTGCCAATCAACATCAAGGTTGTCGGCAGTTATCACGATGTCGGTGCATTCACCAGCGATATCGCCAATTTGCCGCGTATCGTCACGCTCAATAGCATGAACCTGGTCGCGGGCAAGGATGGCGCATTAAGTCTGGAGGCGATCGCAAAAACGTTTCGCTACCTGGATACGGACGAAGTCGCGGCGCAGCGTAAGTTGGCGGCCGACAAGAAGGGAGGCAAGAAATGATGCACTCTCGATGGGCAATGTGCTTGCTGCTGGTCAGCCTGGGTGGCTGCGGTGACGGCGATCAGGTGGAAGTCACGCAATGGATGGACGGTGTCAAGCGCGAAACCAAAATTGTCGTTCGGAAAATTGAAGATCCCAAGCAGTTCACTCCGTTTTCCTATGCGGCCCAAGATGCAGTCGACCCTTTCAATCCAATCAAACTTTCCGTTGCGTTGGCGAAAATGCAGGCCAAATCCAACGGCGCACTCAAGCCCAATTTCGATCGGCGTCGGGAGGCGCTGGAGGATTATCCGTTGGACGCGATGAAGATGGTCGGCACCTTGCAAAAGCCCGGCCTCAGTTATGCGCTAGTACAGGTTGATAAAGCGGTGTTCCAGATCAAAGTCGGTAATTATGTCGGCCAGAACTTCGGGATGGTGACCAAAGTGACCGAAGCCGCAATAGAACTTAAGGAAATCGTTCAAGATGCGTCCGGAGAGTGGGCCGAGCGCCAAGTCAAGCTAGAGTTGCAGGAGAGTAAATAATGAATGCATTAAAAAAACAATACAAAAGCATTGGTCGGGCCCCAACCGCAAAGCGGGTCGCACGGGGATCGGTATTGCTCTGCCTGTGGCTAGCTAGTGCTTTTGCGCTGGCGCAAGCACCTGCTGATAATGCGATTGAGTCTATCGTAGCCAATCAGCAAGGCGCAAACGTGATCGTCAAGGTGACGCTTAAAAAACCGCTGGCCAAGCCGCCGCTTGGTTTTGCGATCACCAGCCCGGCCCGTATTGCGCTCGACTTCCAGGGCGTTAGCAATGCCACCGGCAAGTCTGCGCAGGATATCAATCTGGGCGATGTCACCAATGTCAACCTGGTGCAGGCGGCAACGCGTTCGCGCCTGGTGTTTAATCTGAAGCGGCCGCTGAATTACGCCACCGTAATTGAAGGCAAGATGGTCATTGTGACGATTGACGGTTCAGGCGGCATTGCAACTCCAGTCGGCGCATCCGGCTTGCCGGTGGTATCTGCAGCTCCGGAGATTAAAGGCCGGCAACAGATCCGTGACATTGATTTTCGTCGCGGGGTGGCAGGGGAAGGGCGCATTGTGATCGATTTGCCGAACAACCAGATCGGTGTCGATGTGCGCCAGCAGGGTCAAACCATCGTGGTGGATTTTTTGAATGCCAGCCTGCCGGATGTGCTGCGCCGCCGCATGGATGTAAGCGATTTCGGCTCGCCGGTGCAAACCATCACGACGCTGCCGCAAGGGAGCAATGTGCGCATGACCATCGAGCCCGAAGGCTTGTGGGAACACAGCGCATACCAAAGCGAATCCCAACTGGTGATCGAAGTCAGGCCGATCAAGGAAGATCCTAACAAGCTGACCCAAGGAACGCAGGGTTACCGGGGTGAAAAGCTGTCGCTGAATTTTCAGAATGTCGAGGTGCGCGCTGTGCTGCAAGTGATTGCTGATTTTACCGGGCTAAATATCATCACCAGCGACAGCGTCAATGGCAATCTCACTCTGAGATTGAAGGACGTGCCGTGGGATCAGGCACTCGATATCGTAATGCAAGCCAAGGGTCTCGACATGCGCAAGAACGGCACCGTGCTCTGGATCGCGCCCAAGGATGAATTATTGACAAAGGAAAAGCTGGAACTGGAGCAAAAGGCGCAAATCGCGGAGCTGGAGCCGCTGCGTTCGGAGTCCTTCCAGTTGAATTACCAAAAGGCGGAATCATTCAAAATGGTTTTTGGCCTTGATGGTGCTGCCGACAGCAAGAACCGCATCTTGTCGAAACGCGGCAGCGCCGTTATTGACCCGCGTACCAATCAATTGTTCGTCACCGATATCGCATCCAAACTGGAAGATATCCGCAAGCTGATCCAGAAGACCGATATTGCTTCGCGCCAGGTCCTGATCGAGGCGCGGATCGTGGAGGCCGACGATAAATTCAGCCGTAACTTGGGCGCCAAGCTGGGTGTGGCTGATCTTCGAACTATCCGCGGTGGTGATTCTGGGTATTCGGTCGGTGGCGATAATCGTCTTACATTTACTGGTAATTATCTCGGAGTCGGGGAACAGACCGGCCAAGCAAAGATTACAGAGGGGAGTTATATCCCTAATTCCCAATTCGTCAATCTGCCGGCAGCCGGCATTGGCGGCCTTAATCCCGGTAGTCTTGCCATTAGCCTGTTCTCTGCTGCAGCCAATCGATTCCTGAATTTGGAACTTTCGGCACTAGAAGCTGATGGTAAGGGCAAGATCATATCCAGCCCACGCGTCGTAACCGCTGATCAAATGAAAGCCTTGATCGAGCAGGGCACCGAATTGCCGTATCAGGAAGCCTCTAGTAGCGGTGCCACTTCGGTCGCATTCCGCAAAGCCAACCTGCGTCTCGAAGTTACACCGCAAATCACGCCCGACGGCAACATCATCCTCGATGTCGATGTCAATAAAGACAGCGTCGGCGTAGAAACCCGCGCCGGTTTCGCCATCGATACAAAGCATGTCAAAACGCAAGTACAAGTTGAAAATGGCGGAACTGTCGTACTCGGCGGCATCTACCAGCAAACCCTGCGCAATTCGGAGACCAAGGTGCCGTTTTTCGGTGATATTCCGGTGTTCGGATATCTGTTTAAGTCGACCGGCCGGGTCGATGACAAGACCGAACTGCTGATCTTCATCACGCCAAAAATCGTGGAAAACAGATTATCGACGCGTCAATAAAAAAATTTAAAAAATGAATAGGGAAGAGTAATGAGATTTAACCTAAAAGACAGTTCGACGAAATTCCTTCGAAATGTTGCTGCAGGGTTATTAGCGGCAATCATGTTGGCGGGTTGTGGTGGTGGCGGTGGTTCGCCAGGTGGAAAGTTAGGTTCGACTGCAGACGGTACTTCCTCGGGTGGCTCCGGTGTTGCTTCTGCTCCAGTTGCCATTAATTTTGTAGCTGCCGTTCCGGCAGACAAGTCGATTGTAATTAAAGGTGCCGGCGGCAATGGTCGTACTGAATCTGCTCTGTTGACTTTCATGGTTGTTGACAAGGCCAATGTGGGCGTTTCTGATATTAAAGTCAACTTTACGAC
>JBDSCZ010000009.1:0-16642 GCA_039920865.1 Burkholderiaceae bacterium | reverse complement strand
AAATATCTCATGATAATGTGCCGCCTATGAGCGACCGGCGGCCTTGTTAATGCTGCAGCGCTACCCAGAATAGCCTGATTGAAATCAATGAACAACGCCCATCTCATACATGCTTGAATCGATTCTGCTATAAGACTGGATATCCTTTAAAAAAACCAGCACCCACGGCGAGACTAACTTAACGTGAAGATTTTTTCTCTATTCAACAAGAAGCAGCAGACGCAGGCCAGCACTCCTGCTGAAAGCGCACACGCGCGCGACGCTAGCGGAAAAAACATACGGGCCAACAGCCAAGCCGAACTCAGCATAAATGCACAATCCGCACAATCCGATCGACGCAGTGCCGCCCGCGCGACCGAACTGAAGATCGATGCGATCGAATCGGCGATGTCGCTCCAACTTGACGGCCCCCCCCGCGCCAATCGCACCTCCAGTACCACTGCTGATAGAGGCCGGGTCAATACCAAGGTTAGCGCGTCCTTCAGAAACACCGTGCAGCTGATAGATGCATCTACCGAGATCCTGTTCAACGACGGCCGGCCAGACGACGCTATCGCGCTGGCGGACACCCTCCCGAGTCCGATCATTGAAGAAGCAGCCATCCTGTTTGCGAACGACCAGCAAACACAGGCTGAACGGTTGCTGGAAAACGCGATCCTGCAAGCAACACCCGCCGACCAAGACGAACATGCTTATCTACTGCTGTTCGACCTGTATCAACTCGGTGGCCGACAACAAGCATTCGACAGCCTTTCAAACGACTACATCATCCGTTTTGAAACCTCGCCACCGGCTTGGCGTGACAGCATCCAGCAAGCGCCACAGCTTCAGCCGGCACTTCCTGAAACACCGGCATCCAACCCGCCGATCGTGGTTTTCCCGAAGGTTCTCGATGCTGACAGCGCACAGCAGATTGCACATGCGCAGCAACAAGTCTCATTGTTAGGCGCTGCACACCAGGTCCTGCAACTCGACTTGAGCCACATCCGCCAGACGGATCCAGGCGGCTGCGCTGCAATGTTGCAATTCTTGTACAGCCTGCACCAAACCGGCCATGTTCTGGTCTTACTGGGAGCACCGACGCTGATCGAACACTTCCAATCCACTCTGCAGACTGGACAGCGCGACAGTGGTGGCGGCGCCGAATCCTGGCTTTTGCTGCTGGAATTGCTGCGGTTATCGAATCGGGAACAGGAATTCGAGGAAAGCAGCATTGAATATTGCATCACCTTCGAAATCTCCCCACCCGCCTTCGAAGCGCCGAGGAGGCCCTCAACGACTGCGGGAGAAGGACGAACATCGGGTCTAACATCGGCCGCGCAAACTGCGGCTACCAGCCTGACGGAGCGCTTCGCAATGCCGAATCTGGTGATTGGCGATACAAAACAACTGACCGAGGCGATCATTGCATTCGCGGCCGAACGAGAAACTGTGATAATCGATTGCACGCAGCTAAACCGCATCGATTTCAGTGCCTCCGGACAACTCCTCACCGGCTTGGTGCCGTTGGCCAGCGACGGCAAGATTATCGAATTTCATCAAGTCAACCATCCGGTCGCTGCCCTGCTCAACGTGATGGGCTTGAAGGAAATCGCCCGCATCATCCCGCACAAGGGCTGACCGCATCTTGCAATCGGCCGGCGTATCCCCATTTTTATTTCTTAAGACATGCTGGTGCCGGATGTTGCGCAGCAGGCATGTCTGATCGAACACATCCATCCACAGCATCTTTGAGGTAAGCATGGAACAATTTCACGGCACCACCATCCTGTCGGTGCGACGCGGCAATGTTGTCGCTCTCGGCGGCGATGGCCAGGTCACGCTTGGCAATATCGTCATGAAAGGCACTGCCCGCAAAGTGCGCACGTTGTATCACGGCAAGGTTCTGGCCGGTTTCGCCGGCGGCACCGCCGATGCATTCACATTGATCGAACGCTTCGAAGCCAAGTTGGAAAAACATCAGGGCCACCTGATGCGCGCCTCGGTTGAACTGGCCAAGGACTGGCGCACCGACCGCATGCTGCGCCGACTGGAAGCGATGCTGCTGGTGGCCGATCGCGAAACGACGCTGGTCATCACCGGCAACGGCGACGTGCTGGAGCCGGAAGACGGCATCGGCGCAATCGGCTCCGGTGGCACCTTCGCGCAGTCGGCGGCCAAGGCCTTGCAGGAAAATACCGATCTGACACCACTCGATATCGTCAAGAAATCGCTGACGATCGCCGGCGAGCTCTGCATCTATACCAATCTGTCGCACACCATCGAAACGCTGGACTGAACATGAACATGAATATGACCCCCCAGGAAATCGTCTCCGAACTCGACAAGCATGTGGTTGGGCAAGGCAACGCCAAGCGCGCGGTCGCCATTGCACTGCGCAACCGCTGGCGCCGTCAGCAGGTAGCGGAGCCGCTGCGGCATGAAATCACGCCCAAGAACATCCTGATGATCGGCCCCACCGGTGTCGGCAAGACCGAAATCGCGCGCCGCCTGGCAAAACTGGCCGAAGCGCCCTTCATCAAGATCGAAGCCACCAAATTCACCGAAGTCGGTTATGTCGGACGCGATGTCGACACCATCATCCGTGACCTGGTCGATATCGGCATCAAGCAAACCCGCGAAGCGGCCACCCGCAAGGTACGTGCGCGCGCCGAAGACGCGGCGGAAGACCGCATCATCGACATCCTGGTGCCGCCGGCGCGCGATTTCGGGCTGAATGCATCTGAAAAAACCGATGCGGATGCGCAAAAAGGCAATAACACGCGCCAGACTTTCCGCAAGCGCCTGCGCGAAGGCGTGCTGGACGATAACGAGATCGAGCTGGAAGTCGCCGAGTCCGGGCCGCAGATGGAAATCATGGCGCCGCCCGGCATGGAGGAAATGACCGAGCAGATCAAATCGATGTTTTCCGGCATCGGCAGCGCGCGCAAGAAAGCCCGCAAGATGAAAATCCGTGACGCGATGAAGCTGCTGATCGAGGAAGAAGCAGGAAAACTGGTGAATGAGGATGAGCTCAAGCAGCAGGCGATTACCAATGTCGAGCAAAACGGCATCGTGTTCCTGGACGAAATCGACAAGATTGCCTCGCGCTCGGAAGCCGGCGGCGCCGAAGTCTCGCGCGCCGGCGTGCAGCGCGACCTGCTGCCGCTGGTCGAAGGCACCACCGTCAATACCAAGTACGGGATGATCAAGACCGATCACATCCTGTTCATCGCCTCCGGCGCGTTTCACCTGGCTAAGCCGTCCGACCTGATCCCTGAACTGCAGGGCCGGTTTCCGATCCGGGTCGAACTCGAGTCGCTGTCGATTGCCGATTTCGAATGCATCCTGACCTCCACCGATGCCTGTCTGACGGTGCAATACGAAGCGCTGCTGGCGACCGAGCAGGTGCAGATTGCATTTACCCCGGAAGGCGTGCGGCGTTTGGCCGAAATCGCTTACTCGGTTAATGAAAAAACTGAAAACATCGGCGCTAGACGGCTGTATACGGTAATGGAAAAGCTGCTGGAAGAGATTTCCTTTTCAGCCAGCGAAACCAGCGGCAAGGTGGTCTCGATCGACGCTGACTATGTCAACGAGCGGCTGGGCGCGCTGTCGGTCGATGACGATTTGGCGCGTTACATTTTGTAGAGTCATGTCGCCAGGATGCAGGTTTGTTGCGGGGCGCATTAGAAGCTTACAAAACTCGCCTTAGAGGCGATGGGTATATGCGAAAAACATACCATTACCGCAATAAATAATTGGCACTTAAAATATACTATTACATGTATATTTTAAGTGCCAATTATTTTTCATGCAGTGCATTTAACGTTGAATGTCTTTTCCTGGTGGCTGTGATTGCGCGTCGGGCGGCTCACCTTGCTGGGCCGGTGGCGGCTGACCGTTCGTTCCGCCCTGCACCACCGTCGTTTGTCTGGCCGAGGACGTGCCAGGCGCAGCCGCCTCCGGCGCCCTGAGCGACTGCTCCAGACCAGTCTGGCCTTTAGACTGCACCGCCAGTTCGACCCGCTTGATGACGCCGGACTCCGACAGCAGTACGTATTTCGGATGGACTTCCCGAACTATCACGCCCGGCGTCAATTCACCCCCGGTGACCACCGCTTTGGCCGGTTTGCCGTCAGCCGACAGGATGGCAACACTATCCCTGCTCCTAGCGGCGGCGACCACCCCGTGCAGCTGATAATTGCTGGCCAGAGTGGCTGCGGCATGGCCGCCGAACAGATCTTTGGCGGCGTCGAGCGACTGCTCGGGCTGCTCAAGCTGCGGCAGCGCTGCCGTCGCACGCAGCGGCGGCTGGATCAGTTGCATGGCCCAATAGGCAGCCGACACGCACAGCGCGATGAACATCGCGAAACTGGCAAACCAGGGCAAGCGCTTCATGTCATTTTTTCCTAGCTTAGTATTGATACACCAGCTTAATGCACCAGTTGATTGATTTCGATGATCGGCATCAGCACCGCCAGCACGATTAGCAGCACCACCACGCCCATGATCAGGATCAACGCCGGCTCCAGCAAACCCGCGATAGTTAGCGTGCGGCGTTCCAGATCTTGCTCCTGAGCAGCAGCTGCGCGCTCCAGCATTGCCGGCAATTCGCCGGTGGCTTCGCCGGCGCGGATCATGTGGATCAGCATCGGCGGGAAATGCTGGCGCGCCGATAGTGCACGCGCCAGGCTGACGCCCTCGCGCACCGCGGCAGCGGCTTCTTCAACCTGCTCGCGCATCGCGACATTCGACAGCGTGTCGCGGCTGGTCTGCAGCGCACGCAGAATTGGCACTCCGGAGCCGATCGTGATCGCCAGCGTGCTGGCAAAGCGCGAGGTATTCAGGCTGCGCTCGAATTTTCCGTATAGCGGCGCGGTCAGCAGCCAGCTGTGCCAGCGCATCTTGGTGGCCGGATTCTTCAGTGCGGCACGCCAGGCGAACCCCAAGCCAATGACTGCCAGCAATACGTACAGACCGTAATTCCGCACGAAATCGGAAATCCACAACATCATTATCGTCAGGATCGGCAGCTTTTGCTTAGTATTGGCGAACACCGAGACGATTTGCGGCACCACATAGGTCAACAAAAAAATCACGATTGCAAACGCCACCACCGAGACGATGGCCGGATAGGTGAATGCGAGCTTGACCTTCTGCACCAGCGCATTGCGCCGCTCGATGAAGTCGGCCAGCCGCGACAGCACCCGCGCCAGCTGGCCGATCTGCTCGCCGGAGGCGACCAGCGCACGGTAAATATCGGCGAAATCGCGCGGATGCTGGGACAAGGCGTCCGACAGCGAGGCTCCGCCCATCACTTCGGAGCGGATCGATGCGATCAGGTCGCGCACATACGGCCGCTCGGCCTGCTCCAGCAAGGCGGAAAAAGCCTGCTCCAGCGGCAGACTGGCTTCCAGCAGGCTGGCCATCTGGCGCGTAAACAGCGACAGCTCATTGGTAGACAGGCGTTCGCCGAATCCGTGGCGGCGGCGCTGCTGACCGGCGGCATCGACCTGGGTGGCAATCGGCTCCACCGCAATCGGCGTCAAACCCTGCAGGCGCAAATCGGCGCGCGCCGCGCGGGCACTGTCGGCATTGACCACACCCTTGCTGGTGGCACCAAGGGCATTCACAGCTTCGTAGCGGAAGGCTGACATGTTTATACTTTCTTATTCCTTCGTCACCCGCAGCAATTCCGCCTGCGAGGTGGTGCCGTCTAGCAGCCAGCGCTCGCCATCCTCACGCATGGATTGCATGCCGTCACGCTCGGCGGCGGCGCGGATCTCGGCTTCGGATGCGCTGTGATGGATCAGCGCACGGATTTCAGCGGTGGTCTGCAGCAATTCGTAGACGCCGACCCGGCCCTGATAACCGGACTGGCCGCACTTGTCGCAGCCGACCGCCTGCCAGTATTGGCCGTCGTGTTGCCGGCAGTGCGGGCACAGCTTGCGCACCAGGCGCTGCGCCAGCACCCCGAGCAGCGATGACGATAGCAGGAACGGCTCGATCCCCATGTCGAGCAGACGCGTCACCGCAGCAGCGGAATCGTTGGTATGCAGCGTCGCCAGCACCAGATGGCCGGTGAGCGAGGCCTGCACCGCAATCTGTGCGGTTTCCAGGTCGCGGATCTCGCCGATCATGATGATGTCAGGATCTTGCCGCAGGATCGCCCGCAGCGCCTTCGCGAAGCTCATGTCGATGCGTGGGTTGACCTGGGTCTGTCCGACTCCGGCCAGGTCGTATTCAATCGGATCTTCCACCGTCAGGATGTTGGTGGCGGTCGCATTCAAGCGCGTCAACGCCGCATACAGCGTGGTGGTCTTGCCGGAACCGGTCGGCCCGGTCACCAGCACGATGCCATGCGGCTGCGCGATCAGTTTGGCGAACTGCGGCAGCATCACATCGCTCATGCCCAGATGCTGCAGATCAAGCTGGCCGGCTTCCTTGTCCAGCAAACGCAATACCGCGCGTTCGCCGTGCCCGGTCGGCAAAGTGGAGACCCGCACATCAACCGGCTTACCGCCGACCCGCAGCGTGATGCGGCCGTCCTGCGGCAAACGCTTCTCGGATATATCGAGCTGCGCCATGATCTTAATGCGCGAGATCAGCGCCGCGTGGATTGCCTTCTTCGGCCGCACCACGTCGCGCAGCGAGCCGTCGATGCGAAAACGCACCACCGACGATTGCTCGAACGGCTCGATGTGGATGTCGGACGCGCCCTCGCGCAAGGCTTGCGTGAGCAGCGCATTAATCATGCGGATCACCGGCGCATCGTCGGCCGATTCCAGCAGATCCTCGATCGCCGGCATCTCCTGCATCAGACGGGTCAGGTCGAGGTCGGACTCGACTTCATCGACCACCTGCGCGGCATCGCCACCGGAGCCAGCGTAGGCTTTCGCGATTTCCGCCTTGAGCTCTTCGTGCGGCATCGATTTGAGTTTAATACGGCCGAAACGGCGACTTACTTCGGCAATTGCGGTCGGCGGCGTCGCCTCCGAAAACCACACCTCGACCGCATGTTCGTGGTCATCGGCCTTGCGGTAAGCCAGCAGCGCAAAATCGCGCGCATACGCATACGGTAACAGGCGGGCATCGTTCATCGCAGCGCTCAATGCAGGTTCTCAGATCCAGGTCCAATGGCTGGCACCGGAACTGCGGGTATTGGCCCAAGGAAGGTTCCACCAATCGGCCGACCGCCTTGCAGCGGCGGCAGCACCGGTGCGCCGGTATCCGGCAGGAAGAAGTTCTTAGCCGGCTGCGCGGCGATTTCGGTGCCGCGGATGTAATCGTAGCGATCGGCCGCCATGCGTGCACTCTGTTCACTGCTGCGGATCACGGTCGGACGCAGAAATACCATCAGGTTGGTTTTCTTGCGGCTGCGCTTCTGGTACTTGAACAGGTTGCCGATAATCGGTATATCACCAAGAAGGGGCACCTTCTCGGCGCCGTCGCCGACGGTATCCTCGATCAGGCCGCCAAGCACGATGATCTGGCCGTCATCGGCCAGCACATTGGTTTCAATCGAGCGCTTGCTGGTGATGATGCCGGCCGCGTTAGCGGTACTCTGGACTGCCGAAGTCTCCTGGTAAATCGCCATTTTCACAGTTCCGCCCTCGGAAATCTGCGGCCGTACCCGCAGCGACAATCCGACGTCCTTGCGCTCGATGGTCTGGAATGGATTGACGCCGGCGCCACCGCCCGACGCCTGGGTAGTGTACTGGCCGGTGATGAACGGCACGTTCTGGCCGACGATGATTTTCGCTTCTTCGTTGTCGAGCGTGATCAAGTTCGGCGTCGACAGGATATTGGTATTGGCGTCGGACTCCAGCGCCCGCGCCAGCGCGCCCAAACCGAGTGCGCCGTTGATCTGGCGAAACACACCCAGCGTCAGACCGCCGCCAGGAGGCAAAGGAATACCGGGCGGCGTGCTTCTAGCAACTGCCTGGCTGATGATGTTGTCGCCGCCGGTGGAAAACGAGGTGCCGCCGCCGACCCGGTAGTTGCTGGTTCCATCGCCACTTAAACCGAGCCACTGGATACCGAATTCGGCCGCCTTGTCAGCCGTGACTTCGACGATCAGCGATTCGATATACACCTGGGCCCGACGCACGTCGAGCTGGTCGATGACAGTGCGCAGATTGCGGTAAATCGGTTCCGCAGCCGTGATGATCAGGGCATTGGTGGCAGTATCGGCCTGGATAAAGCCGGCTGCGCCGCCGGCCGACAAAGTGGCCGGTGTGGCCGATGGCGGCATCGCCCCCGCCATCCCCGTCGTCCCGTTGGCGGTGTTTTGCACCGGTGCTGCATACTGCGTTGGAGTCGATCCCGGCGCCGTGCCATCAGAGCCGACCACCGAACGCAAAGTCAGCGCCAATTTGGTGGCATCGGCGTTTTTCAGGTAGACCACGTGCACGTTACCGGGCTGCGCGGTCGGCTGGTCCAGTTTGGCGATCAGCGATTTCGCGAGGTTCGCCCGGGCCAGCGACGGCGCACGCACGATCACCGCGTTGGTACGGCTATCCGCAATCAGGTTGACTTGCCCGCCCGTCGTACCCGGAGCTGCAGCGCCCGACTCCAGCAGTTTATTGACCATTACCGCAATATCGCCAGCGACCGCGTAGCGGATTGGCACCACATCCAGATCACTGTTGGCGGGAGCATCCAGCGCAGCAATGATTTTCCCCAGTCGGTTTAGATTGTCGGCATAGTCGGTAATGACCAGCGAATTGTTGCCCGGATTGGCGTTGATCGTGTTATTGGGCGAAATCAGTGGCCGCAATACCGCGACCATGTTGCCGGCAGACTCATAATTCAGGCGAAAAATCCGGGTTCCGATCTGGTCGCCCTTGAGCCTGACCGCGCCGCCCCTGACCTGAGTCGGGGACGCCTGCAGCTTGGCGTCGGCTTCCGGCACCACCTTGGTAAAACCGTCGCCGGCCACCATTGCATACCCCTGCAGGCGCAGGGCCGATGCCAGCAGACCGAAGGCTTGCGCCTTGGTCAGCGCTTTTTCGGCCACCAGATTGATGGTGCCCTTGACACGCGGATCGATGATGAAAGTGGTGTTGGTGTAGTGGCCGACCGCCTTGATCACCGCCTCGATATCGGCACCGACGAAATTCAGAGTCGCTTCGTTATCGGCAGCGGTAGCAGGCCAGACTGGCGGGATTGCCCCGACGCAGAGCAGCAATACCGCGCTTGCGCGCAAGCGCCTCCATTGGGCGTGTTTTTTAATATATTTCTGCATTTTTTTCCCCACCGCGGTACCGGATTGTTTTTTCATTATTTGAACTCTAAAGCGATCACATCACGGCCAGCGACGGTACGGCGCTGGCCCAGTAAATTCAACAAATTTGCCAGTTTTTCCTGGTCCACTGCCGCAGCCTCTGCGGTGCCCGAAAAACGCAGCCGGCCATTCTCCAAGGCGCCCCCGCCGTTCAACAGCAGCGGCCCCTTGACGGTCTTGAGCACCAGTTGCGCGCTCTGCCCACGCCAATCCATTGTCACCAGATATGCCCCCAGCGGCTTGATCGGCGACAGGCGCGACGCAATGTCTTCGATATCCAGCCGCAACCTGCCCTGCAGATCGATCTTTTGCCCCTGACGTGCCAGCTGCAGCGTATCCCATGACAGGCGCATCCGGCCGCTGGGCGCGATCGTATTCAACGGAGCCCCTAATCCGGCCAGCCGTTCCGCCGGTAGTGTGACTGCTGCTGCACTGACCTGCCACTGCGACCAGCTGCCTTCGACACTGACCGGCTGCGTCAGTGCAGCGGGGTTTTCCAGCTGCAACCGGACTTGCCCCAGCAACAGTAGCGGCGACAAGCGCCAGGAAAACCGGCCCGGCAGCAGCGGGGTGACCGGATCCCTGACGCCGGGCGCACCGCCAATTGATGCTGAACCGTTCCACAGCGAGCCCTGCGCATCGCCCAGCGTTAAGCGTCCTGCGGTCTGCTCCTCCAGCAGCACAGCCATCCAACTGGCCGGCAAATAGGCCAGCACCGTGACGGCGATGCTGATGCTGCCAGCCAGCACCCAGAGCAGTATGCGCGCCACTCAATTAGCCTTTGGCACACGCAGGCTCAGGCTGGCATTGACATTGCCGGCCACTGCGGTGACTGTGACGCTGGCCTCGACCACCGCCAGCTGCATCGTTTTTTGCAGTGCTTGCAAGGCGTCCAGCAGCACGCCGAAAGGGACTTCTGCGAATTGCAACCGAGCAAAGTCGCCACTCCACACCACGCTTTGGGCTTTTAGGCCATTTTTCTGCAGCGCGGCCTCGATGTTTTTTTTGCTGACGCTGGCCGCAGCCGATCCCAATTTTGCTGCAGCCGGCAAGGCGGCAGCCTGTTTGGCCAACACCTGCAATTGCACGGCCTGCGAGCGTAGTACCGGCAGATTTTTATTGAGCTGGGTCCGACCCTGCAAAGCCGGGTCTATCAGCAGTAAATACAACAGCCCGAACAACACCACTACGCCAGCCAGCGCCAGCAGGATGCGCTCGCGCTGATTGCGTTCAGCCCAGAATAACGCCGCTGTGTTACGCACCTCGGACAGGCGGCCGGACTTGAGCGCCAATTTTTCGGAAAATTTTCGGTACAAACTCATGGAGCGCTCCTGATCTGCCAGACGCCGGCGCCTTGTTCGCTCAGCACCAGCTTGTGCCCCGCCAGCAGCGGCTGGATAGTGTCAGCTTTGACCGCACCGTCCGGCTTCAGGCGCACCAGCAGGCTGCGCTCACGATATTCGAGCGCAGCAATGGCCGTCTGCGCTTTATCGACTTGCGGCAGGCTAGCCCAGGCGCTGCCGAAACCGCCGGCCAGCGTGAGGAAATCATCCGGCCCGGACTGGCCCGCACCTTGCTTGGCGGAACTGATTTTTTGCCGCATCTGGGCCACCGGATCGATGATCACGCTCTCTTTCGGAAAAGCAGTGCGGAAAGTCTGGGTCATGCTGCCATGCAATGCATCGGCTTCGCGCTGCATTTGCAGCCAACTGACATTGAGCCCGACAATATTTATCAGAACTGCCAGCAACGCCAGCGCCGCCGGCCAGCGCCACGGCCGCCAGTTCACTTGCGGGCCGGCCGACGCGCCCAGGCCGGCCATCAAATCGAGCGTCACACCTCTGGCAGCAGCAGTGGATAGTGTCCAGTCTTCGGCCGCAATTTGCAGCTGCGGCGATTGCGACGATTGCGCGTCGCCGGCGGCGCTTGCAGCCTGCTGATACGCGGCTACGCTGGCGGACGCCACCTGCAAGTCCAGGGCCGCTTGCGGCGCCATCAGCCGTACAGCGTCGATGACTTCGCGGGCCACGATTTCGGCGCTAGCGGTAACTGTGGTGGCCACGCAAAAGCCGACGCCATCCTGCTCCGACCAGCGCAAGGCAATGTCGCTGTCAGAGCCATATTCAGTGATCGCAACCGCAACCGTATCAGCTCGGTACGGCAGGCAGAGCTGCGCCGGCAGGGCTGCCAAGTGACGTGCCCCGAGCGCAGTCAGGGTCGCAGACAACTGCTCCAGCCAGTCGCGATTAACCACCGCCACCGTGCGCATGCCGTCCTGTGGCGCGCCAACCGCGAACGCGCACTCGGCCGGGTCCGACATCAATTGATCCTCGACCAGGTTGGGCAGCGCCGCTTTCAGCCTGGCACCCGACAACGGCGGTACCTTGACGCGCAGCAGACTAACATCGCTGGCAGCCAACAGCAGCACCACTTTCGCAGATTGCCGGATCGCATCGGTCAGGCTAGTCAGCGACGATTGTCCCTCGCGTTCGACTGCGCCGCTGTTCGATACCAGCGCAAACCGGCATGGCAACGGCGCCAGCGCGGCGTCGAACACGGCTTTGGGAGGATGGCGAATGTACAGTATGCTCAAGTGTCTGATTTTCTTAAAATTAATTATCCCGAACCCAGATCAGCTTGGTAGTGCGGTTCTTGCGCTCGATCAGGGCCTGCATCTCCATGGTGGCACGGTTCAGATGCACTGTGCCATATACAATGAAATAATCCGTTGCAACCGCAATCTCGCTACGGCTTACGGCGTCCGCCTTGCCCAGCAAGCGCGCTTTGAAGTCATCAAAACTGAGAAAATATGCTTTTTCGCGCTCAGCCACCAGTATTGCGGCGTCCGACTGCGACAGTGTATCAATTTTAGCCGCCAATACCTGGGCCGAAGCGGTGTTAACATTGATCGGCGTCACTGTATTGCCTGGCAGCACAATCACGAATTCGCGCAGCGTGGTCAGCATCGGTGCGGTAAAGCCCGGCACCGCCAGCAGGTCGTCGACCTGCAACAGTGCCAGCGGCTGGGGTCCGGACTGGCCGGCTGCGGCCGGCGCGGCGCTGTCAGGCACAGCCGCCGATGAAGTCGAAGCCGCGGTCGGCTGCGCGCGCGCCATCGCGTCGGCCACCGTTTGCGCCAGTGCGATGTTCAGTTGCAGGCCGCCCAACAGGCGCGCAAAAGTGGCAACCTCGCGCGGGTTGACTGTGCCGCCTTGCGCCAGATTGGCCAGATTGAAGCGCGCTTGCGCATCCACGATCCGGCCCGACAGAGTGGCGTCGGTCTGATCGCTTTCGGCGCGGCCGTTTTCGACATACTGGTCTAGCCTGGTTTCGGCCAACGACACTGACCACGGCTCGCCCAGCGTATCGACCCTGGAATATTTCGCATCTTCGCGCAGCACTAGCCGCGCCCAATCGAGCGCACCGCGCAAAATCCACTTGGTTTGCAGATGCAGGCGCTGATTTTCGATCGAACGCACCTGCACCTGTTGCTGCCAGAACAGGCTGGCGACTATCGTCACCGCCAGCGCGGTCAGCATCAGCGCGGTGATGACGGCCACACCGCGCTGGGCGGACAATGGCGTGTGCCGTCTCATGAAGCCCCCAACAGGAAAACTTTGGTCATGCGCTGCGTTGCGCCGATCTGCAACACCACTTCCAGCCCGTGCGCTTCAGCGGTGGAATTACCTTGCTCGGTGCGCCAGCCGGCACCGTTTTGATCTTCCAGCCACAAGCGCATCGTCAGGCCCGCTACTGCGCTTTGCAATGCTACCGCCGGAGTGTCGCCGTCGGTGCCGCCGATGCTGCTCTGCCATAGCGCGTCAAGCGCGCTTAGATCGCGAGTGGCAATTGATTCGCGCCGGATCAGCACGCCATCCCGTATTCGGTAAGCCACCACTTGCAGACGCGACGGCTGATCGTCGGCAAATACGGTACGAATCAGCGTCAGTCGTCCGTCTTTTGCCGCCAGCGTGGTGCGGCCGATACTGGCTGCACTAGTGAAATGTTCGGCATCGCTTTGCAATTGTGCGAACGCCAGTTGCAGGCCGCGAGTTTGTTCCAGTTCTGCAGTCAGCGCCACGCGGGCGCGCACGATGCCATCCAGGCCGCGCCAGCCGAGCACCGCAACAATCGCCAGGATGCTGATGGCGACCAGCAATTCGATCAGGGTGAAGCCGCGACCGAAGCCGCGACCCTGCTGCTTATCGACGCAGGCGCGCTTACATTCCATTCGGCACCACCTGCACCAGCTTGATGATGCGCCGCTCCAGATTTCCGGATTCGAACACGCTGACCTCGACCCGGCGGAAATTCGGGTTCGGGGTGGCGATGACTTCCTCCTCGCAAACCAGTTGTAGCTGGCCCTGCGGGCAATCGAAGCCGCGCTTGCCGAAGGCTGGCCATTCGCGCGCCAAACGGATCTGGCTCAGGCGGTTTTCCGCCGACCAGTTGGCCATCATCGCGGCGCGCAAACCTGCGCTGTTCTGGGTCAGGCTGCCGACTGCGCGCAGGCTAGCGCCCAGCGCGGTGCCGACGATAACCAGCGCCACCAGCACTTCGAGCAGGGTAAAGCCAGCGGTGCGGCGGTGCAGATTGGAGGGCAGAGAATTCGGCATTTTATTCCGCCACGAAATGGCCGATTCCATCGGCGCGAATCGCGACGCTGACGGCGTCAAAGGACAGCGTAAGCACGAAAGGCTTATCGACCGGCTCGCGCCCGAAAATGATGCGCAGCGGCAGCTTGTCGGTTGCCAGCGGCGGGCTGATAGCCAGCGCCAGCGGCGCGCGCTTGAAACCGCGTTCGCGCAGCAAATCATCGCCGGAGATGACCTGCCAGGCGCTATCCTCCCGCACCAGGAAGCGATAACGATCCGGTTCCACCTCGAAGGCGACCGGCCGGTTGCGCACGATCGCTTCGTCGCGCGCCAGTTGCAGCAGCAGCGCGATGCGCTGCGCCTCGTTGTGCAAAGTCTGGCGCGCATCCGGCATCGCGTTGAACGCCACCACTCCGAGCGTAATGCCCAGAATTACGAGGACGATCATCAACTCCAGCAAGGTGAATCCACGCGCAGCCGGACTGCGCCGGGCGCACGGCAAAACACTGCTAATGGCTATAGATCCCACGAGCCGATGTCGGCATTGTTTTCGGTGCCGCCAGGCTGTCCATCGGCGCCGAACGAAAATACGTCGATCTCGCCCTTAATGCCGGGCGACAGCAATTGATACGCGCCGCCCCACGGGTCTTTCGGCAATTTATCCAGATAACCGCCGGTTTTCCAGCCGTTGGCTGCAGGGCCGGAGGTCGGGCGCACAGTCAGAGCCTGCAAGCCCTGCTCGGTGGTTGGATAACGCTGGTTATCGAGCTTGTACAGTTTGAGCGCCTGCATGATGGTCGCAACATCCTGCTTGGCGGCAACAATGCGCGCTTCGTCGGTGCGGCCCATCAGCTTCGGTACCACCAGCGCAGCCAGTACACCCAGGATCACGACCACTACCATGATCTCGATCAGCGTAAAGCCGCGCTGCAGGGCGGCACCCAGGCGGCGCGGCGGGTAGAATCTAGAAACGTTCTGCATAAGCATTCATTATTAAAAATGGGAAAAGAAGCAAGAGTATAAGGCTTTAAGACTGTGAGACTGTGAGACACGAGGCGGTCGGACGGAAAAGAGCCCAAGTGCTTGCGCCATCTCAAACAACGAAAATAAGACTTGCGGTGCAATCTTAAGTTCAACTGGCGCTGCTGGTAAAGTAGGATCGCGCATCACCGGAAACAGCCGTTTCGCTACCGAAGAGGAGACCATCATGGCAGCAAAAAAGATACTGATGTTAGCAGGCGACTTTGTCGAGGATTATGAAATCATGGTGCCGTTCCAGGCGCTGCAAGCGGTTGGCCACGCGGTGCATGCGGTTTGCCCGGACAAGCAGGCGGGCGACTTCGTGATGACCGCGATCCACGATTTCGAAGGCCAGCAAACCTATACCGAGAAGCCCGGACACCGCTTCACCCTGACCCATAATTTTGCCATGGTCGATCCGGCCAACTACGACGCACTGCTGATTCCGGGTGGGCGCGCACCGGAATACCTGCGCCTGAATGGCAAGGTACTCGACATCGTGCGCCATTTCGCGCACGCTGAAAAGCCGATTGCGGCAGTCTGTCACGGAGCCCAGATCCTGGCCGCCGCCGGCGTGCTGAAAGGCCGGCGCTGCTCCGCTTATCCGGCCTGCCGGCCGGAAGTGGAACTGGCTGGCGGCCAATATGCCGAGATCGCCATTACCGAAGCAATCACTGACGGCAACCTGGTGACCGCGCCCGCATGGCCGGCCCATCCGGCCTGGATATCCCAATTCCTCAGCCTGCTCGGCACCCGGATCGAACTGTAAAGACAGCACACCGCACTCCGGCCGCTCGCCTAGCCTGCTGCATTGATTCGTGCTACGGTCACGCTGAGAAACCCCAAGGAGACTATCTAATGGCACTATCGCACGCGACATCCGGCACCGTAATCGACCTGCGCCCACTGGGCGAAAAATGCGCAGTTTTTTCAGCAATCGCACTGATCAAGACCCCGCAACTGGAAGTGGTGCGCCTGACCCTGCCGCGCGGCAAAGTAATGCCGGCACACAAGGTTCCCGGCGAAATTACCGTCCAGTGCCTGGAAGGCAGCATCGCTTTCAGCATCGGCGAGCGGAATCAGAATCTGCAAGCCGGTGACCTGATCTTCCTGGCCGGAGAAGAAATGCACGCGCTGGAAGCGCTCGAAAATGCATCGGCGCTGATCACGATCCTGCTCAAGAAGCCGGCAGGATGACATCCTGCCGGAAAACATACTGGTGATTGTATTTCTATTGCCACAATGAATATATGCGGGAAATAGTATATTTTTGCATATACTCTGGCAATATTATTGCACCATCAACACCCGGCGATGGTTCAGAACTTATCTTGCCGACCGCCCTCGCCTGATTGCGGCGCGACCAATTTCCTGCTGACGGGACGTTTGCTTGCGTTGGGCAATGCCGCCGCCGCATTAATCAGCCTGGCAGGCGTATTGACAACTTTGGCCGGCACCACAGCGGTGGTCCGTCGCAGTCCATCGAGCTTGAAAACGCTGACCACCTGCGATAAATTGGCGGCCTCGTCCTGCAGCGATGCGGCAGCTGCGGCCGCCTCTTCCACCAGCGCCGCATTTTGCTGGGTGACCTGATCCATCTGGCTGATGGCCTGATTGATCTGTTCTATGCCGGAGGTTTGTTCCTGGCTGGCCGAGGTGATTTCACCCATGATGTCGGTGACCCGTTTGACGCTGGCCACGATTTCTTGCATGGTGGCACCGGCCTGGTCGACCAGTTTGCCGCCCTGATCGACTTTGT
>JBDSCZ010000008.1:0-3108 GCA_039920865.1 Burkholderiaceae bacterium | reverse complement strand
AGCGAAGCGTATCGAAGGGAGCGTATCGAAGGATTGTTTGAATCCGCAGACCCTTCGATACGCCCTTCGGGCTACTCAGGGCGAACGGCCTAATAACTACAATCAATACGGCGCGCCATAGCAGGCTGAACAGTTACCAGCATCAGGGAATCAGGATGCTGGAACCGGTGGTTTTGCGCGCTTCCAAGTCGATGTGTGCCTGCGCCACGTCCTTCAGGGCGTAGCGCTGATTTATCTCGATCGTCACCTTGCCGCTCTCGACCATCGCAAACAGTTCGGACGCCATCGTCAGCAAATCATCGCGCTTGGCGGTGTAACTCATCAGCGACGGACGCGTGATGAACAGCGAGCCGCGCGACGCCAGTTCGTTCAGGGTAAACGGCGCCACCGGACCGGAGGCGTTGCCGAAACTGACCATCATCCCCAGCGGTGACAGGCAATCGAGCGAGCCGATGAAAGTATCGTTGCCAATCGAGTCGTAGACCACCGGCACACCTTTGCCGCCGGTGATTTCCCTGACGCGCTCGACGAAATTCTCGGTGTTGTAATTGATCACATGGCCGCAACCGTGCGCCTTGGCCAGCGCGCCCTTTTCGTCCGAGCCGACGGTGCCTATCATGGTCACGCCCAGCGCGCGCGCCCACTGGCAGGCGATCAGGCCGACGCCGCCGGCAGCGGCGTGGAACAGGATGGTTTCGCCGCCCTGCAAGCGGTAGGTGCGGCGAAACAGGTATTGCACGGTCAAGCCCTGCAACATCATCGCCGCGGCAGTCTCGAAGCCGATCGCATCCGGCAGCCTGACCAGCGCTGCCGCCGGCATCAGCCGCACTTCGGCATAGGCGCCGACCGGGCGGCCGGCGTAGGCGACGCGGTCGCCCACTTTCACCTCGGTGACGCCGGCGCCGACTGCTTCCACCACGCCCGCGCCTTCCATGCCCAAGCCGGCCGGCAACGGTTGCGGATACAGGCCGGTACGGAAGTACACGTCGATGAAATTCAGGCCGCAGGCGACATTGCGCACCTGCGCTTCGCCGGGGCCGGGTGCGCCGATCTCGACTTCGACGTATTCCATCACTTCCGGGCCGCCGGTTTTACTGACACGAATTGCTTTGGGCATGTTTTCTCCTAGGTTTTTTTCTTTGACAACAAATACATACCGGACAATACCAGCGCGGTGCCGCTCAGCTGAATCCCTGTCACCGGCTCGTCCAGAATGAGTGCAGCCAGAAACAGCGTCGATATTGGCCCCACCATGCCGGCCAGAGAAGTGGTGCTGGCACCGATGCGCGACACTGCAATCATCGTCATGAATACCGGCAACACGGTGCAAAATAGCGCATTCACCAGCGATAACGCGTATACCGGCAACGGCTGCAGCAGCATCGAGAGCGGCCGCAACAGCAGGAATTGGCCGATGCAGGCCACGCTGGAGACGCACATTGCGTATGCTACCAGCCGCAGCGTGCCGACGCGCTGCAGCAATTGGCCGGAAAAAATCAGGTAGAACGCATACGACACCGCACTGCCGAGCACAAACGCGCCGCCCAGCCAGACATTGCTGGCGCCGCTGCGAACATCATGCATGAACACGAATACCGTACCCATGTAAGACACTGCCAGCGCACCCCACTCAAAGCGGGAAATGCGTTTCTTGAAGATAAACACTGAAAATAGCAATACGAAGGTCGGGGTCAAGAACAGGATCAGGCGTTCCAGCCCGGCGGAAATATGCTGCAGGCCGAGAAAATCGAGAAAGCTGGCCAGGTAGTAGCCCAGCAGACCCAGCACCACGATGCGGGCGCGGTCGACGTTCGACAACGGCGCAGCCGAGCGGCCCTGCCAGATTGCAACTGCTGCGAAAACCGGCACCGAAAACAGCATCCGGAAAGCCAACAGGGTTATCGCGTCAACCGGATAGCGGTAGATCAGCTTGGCGACAATCGCCTTGCCGGAAAAAAGCACCGCACCGGAAACCGCAATCGCCAGTCCGATCAGGAATTCCTTGCGCGCAGCGTGTTGCAAAGTGATGGAAGTCATGTTGGTATTGTTTCCAGAAAACGTCGCATGGCAATGCGCCCGTTCTTCCGGCTGATTATAAATTTAATTAATATTTAAATATTGGGAGCATTTTTAAAAACATGGTATTCCCGCATTATTTTATTGCCGGTTTATAAATACTCCGGGGCAATCTACAGTCTATCGTTTGAACAGCGAGCCCAGCACCCCGCGGATGATCTGGCGGCCGACTTGCGAGCCGATGCTGCGCGCCGCTGACTTGAGCATCGCTTCGACCGCCGATTCGCGCCGGCTGCTGCCGCCACCGAGCAAGCCTCCCAGCATGCCGCCGATCGAATTGTCCGACGCGGGTGCAGCCGGCGCGCCGCGCTGCGGGGTTTCTGCAGTAAGCACGCGGCTCTTGATGTGTTCGTAAGCGGATTCACGATCGAGTGTTTTTTCGTACACGCCGGCCACCACTGACGCGGCCATCACCGTTCGGCGCTCGGCCGCGCTGATCGGGCCGATTTGCGACGCCGGCGGCAGAATGAACGCGCGCTCGACCATGTTCGGCCGGCCCTTTTCGTCCAGGAACGACACCAGCGCCTCGCCCACGCCCAGTTCGGTGATGATTTGCGCGGTATCGAGCGCCGGATTCGGGCGGAAAGTCTCGGCTGCAGCCCGCACCGCTTTCTGGTCGCGCGGCGTATACGCACGCAAGGCATGCTGGACCCGGTTGCCGAGCTGGCCCAGTACCGTATCGGGAATATCGAGCGGGTTTTGCGTGACGAAGAATACGCCGACGCCTTTGGAGCGGATCAGGCGCACCACCTGCTCTATCTTCTGCAGCAACTGCTTGGGCGCTGCGTCGAACAGCAGATGTGCTTCGTCGAAGAAGAACACCAGCTTTGGCTTATTGAGATCGCCGACTTCCGGCAGATTTTCAAACAGTTCGGACAACAGCCACAGCAGGAAAATCGCATACAGTCGCGGCGACTGCATCAATTTATCTGCAGCAAGAATATTCACGATACCGCGACCGCTGGCATCGGTTTGCAGCAGATCGTCGATGTTCAGCATCGGCTCGCCGAAGAACCGGTCGCCGCCCTGCTC
>JBDSCZ010000007.1:0-2571 GCA_039920865.1 Burkholderiaceae bacterium | reverse complement strand
TCCCGGTCGCAGTACAAAAGCTCTTATTAACGAACAGTATCTTTCTGGCAATATCGGCTATCCAGATAGGTATCGGGAGATGGTCTCGCTGTCGATGTGAGCCTTCCTTAACTATTATTTGATCTGGTTGAGAAGAATCGTCCGTTAATGATGTCGATACGTAAGTCATGGGTCTTGCTCCGACTGAGTCGGGCTCAGAAAGTCCAAATAGTTCAAGGGAAGCAAAAGCACGCTGACAAAGCGCCTCGAAAGACCACTCGATTTATTTACACGAGCATGCAAACTCAAAGTCGTAACCATCGAGTGGAGGACTCCATATTTAAACTGCAGTTATTAGACGTCGATAAGTGATTAATTTCCTTTAAAAAAGTTTCTTAAATGAAATAAGTTGGAAGCGCACAATGTAACTTTTAAAAAACAATAAAAACTTGATATATATTTAGGTTTTAAAAAATATATTGCAAACGCACAATTGGCTGATCTTGATACGTAGTCGGCTAAAGTGAGGACCTTATTAGTCGGTGGATCCGCATCTCAATAGAGTAATTGCTATTCTGTCTAGACGAAAAAACAGAGCTTGAGTCGCACATTAATTATTCGCCAAGTACATTTTGGTTGGTAACTGCGGCAGTGCAGCATGACGCCCGGCACCCCAAAGATGGCCAGCTTCTGCCGCATTCGCAGCGGTCCGAGTAATCCATTCGAGCCCTTGACGGTGATTGTCAATCTAGTTGTCGCCTGAGTGCCTGGATTTAGGCTACTTTTTTTTGTTCTATAATTTACTGCTTCTGATTGCTGGTTTCAGACATCTGTTGATCAGGAGTCAAGTGGACAACACGGATGGACTACCAGTTTCGGGTAGCACCGCGCCAACGCTCCGGATGCCTTTCTTTCGCCACTGCAACCGAAAACGGCGTGATGGAACCGGACAGACTCTACGAGTCACCGTTTACGGAGATTAATCCGCAGGGGCCAGAGGGGGGCAGCGGAAAATGTAGACCGACTGGTGAAAGTCTTGGCTGAGATTCGACTACGGGCGGCATGAAAACCCGGCATAACCTGGAAACCCGAGACAACAAAAAAGGGCTGCTATTTGCAGCCCTTTTTCTTAAAACTCAATTTTGCCAATTTATGAAGCGCAAATTGCCATTGATTGTGTCCTGCTACACAAAATTAGATATCAATATTACTGGCTTGCAAGGCATTGTTTTCAATAAATGCACGCCGCGGCTCGACGTCGTCGCCCATTAATGTGGTGAAAATCTGGTCGGCGGCGATTGCATCTTCAATTTGTACTTTCAGCAGGCGGCGCACAGTCGGGTCCATCGTGGTTTCCCACAGCTGGGACGGATTCATCTCACCCAGACCTTTGTAGCGCTGCTTGGAGACGCTGCGCTCTGCTTCATCACGTAGCCAGTTGACTGCCTGATGGAAGTCGCCGACTCTGGATTCCTTGGCTTTTTCGCCTTCTCCGCGCCGGATGAAAGCGCCGTCGCCGATCAGGCCCTTGAAGGTGGCGGCTGCATTGGCCAAGCTCAGGTAGTCGCCGCCTTGCACGAAGTCGGCATCGATCGCGCTGACCTTGATGTTGCCGTGGTACAGGCGTTCGATGCGCAGCAGGTGCTTCTCGGATAGCTCATCGGACTTGACGACGGCCTTGACCGCTGGGTCGTTGATGGCGGTGGTCAGCACGACAGCGGATTGCTCGGCATCGGCCAGGGTGTCGAGCTTGAGCGTGACGCCGGTCATGATGGCGGTCAGTGCTGCTCGGTCGATGGCGCGGGTCAGGCGCAGCATGATGGTGTTGGCGAGGTTGTATTGACGCACCAGTTCGGCGAGAGCCTCGCCGGCAATTGGATCTGCGCCTTCACTCGGGATCAGCGCTGCGCCATTTAATGCGAACTGCATCATGTAACTGGCTTCTTCGATGTCATCCTTCAGGTAGCGCTCGTCGCGGCCGGCCTTTACCTTGTACAGCGGCGGTTGCGCGATATAGATGTGGCCGCGCTCGACTAGTGCCGGCATCTGGCGGTAGAACAGGGTCAGCAGCAGGGTGCGGATGTGGGCGCCGTCGACGTCGGCATCGGTCATGATGATGATGCGGTGATAGCGCAGCTTATCGGCGTTGAACTCGTCGGGGCCGATGGAAGTGCCGAGAGTGGCGATCAAGGTGGTGATCTGCTCGCTCGACAACATTTTTTCAAAACGGGCTTTTTCGACATTCAGTACCTTGCCGCGCAGCGGCAGGATGGCCTGAAACTTGCGGTCGCGGCCCTGCTTGGCGGAGCCGCCAGCCGAGTCGCCCTCGACA
Organism: Burkholderiaceae bacterium; assembly: GCA_039920865.1. Classification (GTDB taxonomy): domain Bacteria; phylum Pseudomonadota; class Gammaproteobacteria; order Burkholderiales; family Burkholderiaceae_D; genus AVCC01. The sequence goes on along the minus strand of JBDSCZ010000007.1, from coordinate 260 downwards.
ATGTACAGTTCGCACAGCGCCGGGTCCTTTTCCTGGCAATCGGCCAGTTTGGAGGACAGGCCGAGGCCGTCCATCACGCCTTTGCGACGCGTCAGTTCGCGCGCCTTGCGGGCGGCGTCGCGGGCGCGCGCTGCTTCGACGATCTTGCCGCAGATGATCTTGGCGTCGATCGGCCGTTCCTGCAAATAGTCGCTGAGGGTCTTGGCGACGATGTCCTCGACCGGTCCGCGCACTTCGGAGGACACCAGTTTGTCCTTGGT
>JBDSCZ010000006.1:0-7959 GCA_039920865.1 Burkholderiaceae bacterium | reverse complement strand
CACCTGCTGCTGGGCAGCTTGCAGCAAGCCGCTGCCGCACACCCGATGCTGCAGCGCATGCTGCGGGCCTTGCGCTGCGATTTGATGCTGCCGCCTGATCAGCAAGAAGCGCTGGCACGCCGCTTTGTCCAACGTCTGGTGCTGATCGCACAAGGCACGCTGATGCTACGCCATGCGCCCATGCCGGTTGCCGAAGCCTTCATCGCAAGCAGATGCGATGCCGAATCCGGCCGCGTATACGGCACGTTGACCTCTGACAGTGTGCAAACAGCAATCCTGGAGCGCGCATGGCCGGTCTGAAATTGCACGAACACAAAATCTGCGCCAGCTAAAAAAATAAGGGGATGAAATGCAGGAAATATAGAAAGAATAAAGGCGAGCCTGATCTGCGGCACTTGCAGGTAATGGCCGTGGCTGCTTCGTTCCCGACCTGACCAGGTTAGCCATGCCACAATGCGCAGGGGCCCGCCAAGGAGAATTATAACCGACTTATTGACCTCTGCAGCATTGTGTTTTCAGATCTGTTTCAGATACCAAGTTGTTGCCAAATGGCATCGATGTGCGCCTTGACTTCCGGCGCCATCCGGATCGTGGTGCCCCACTCGCGGCTGGTTTCGCCCGGCCATTTATTGGTGGCGTCGATCCCCATCTTGGAACCCAGACCGCTGACCGGAGATGCGAAATCCAGATAATCGATCGGTGTATTATCGACCAGAGTGGTATCGCGCAACGGATCGACCCGCGTCGTGATGGCCCAGATCACTTCCTTCCAGTCGCGGATATTCACATCCTCGTCGACCACCACGATGAACTTGGTGTACATGAACTGACGCAAAAAGCTCCAAACCCCGAACATCACGCGTTTGGCGTGACCGGCGTAGGCTTTCTTGATTTGCACTATCGCCATCCGATAGCTGCACCCTTCCGGCGGCAAATAAAAATCGGTGATTTCGCCGAACTGCTTTTGCAGCAAAGGGATGAAGACCTCGTTCAACGCGACGCCCAGCACGGCCGGCTCGTCCGGCGGCTTGCCGGTATACGTCGAGTGGTAAATGGGGTCGCGCCGCATAGTGATGCGGTCGATGGTAAACACCGGAAACGAATCCTGCTCGTTGTAATAACCGGTATGGTCGCCAAACGGCCCTTCCAGTGCGTGTTCATAACCGCTAGGGTGCGACTCGTCCGGATACACATGCCCTTCCAGCACGATTTCGGCCGAGGCCGGCACCCGCAATTCGCTGCCGATGGCCTTCACCAATTCGGTACGGCTGCCGCGCAGCAAACCGGCAAACTGGTATTCGGACAAACTATCCGGCACCGGCGTGACCGCACCCAGGATGGTGGCCGGGTCGGCGCCGAGTGCGACCGCAATCGGATACGGCTGGCCCTTGCTGGCAATCGCATGCTCACGAAAGTCGAGCGCGCCGCCGCGATGCGCAAGCCAGCGCATGATCACCTTGTTGCGGCCAATCACCTGCTGGCGGTAAATGCCGAGATTCTGGCGCTTCTTGTGCGGTCCTTTGGTGATCACCAGACCCCAGGTAATCAAGGGCGCCGCATCGCCCGGCCAGCAATATTGAATCGGCAACCGTGCCAGATCGACATCATTGCCTTCCCATACAATGTCGTGACAGGGCGCACCGCGCAACTCCTTCGGCGACATGTCCCAGACTGCCTTGACCAGCGAACCCAGGCCCAGAATATCCTTGAAACCCTTGGGCGGCTCAGGCTCCTTCAGGCTCGCCAATACATGACCGATTTTGCGCAACTGACTGACATCTTCGGCTCCCATGCCGAGCGCAACGCGGCGCGGCGTTCCGAACAGATTCCCCAGCACCGGCATGCTGTGACCGGTCGGCCGTTCGAACAACAGCGCCGGCCCGCCGGCACGCAAAGTGCGATCGCACACCTCGGTCATCTCCAAATGCGGCGAAATCGGTGTGGAAATACGCTTTAGCTCGTCAATTTGTTGCAATTGAGAAATAAAATCTCGCAGATCAGAATATTTCATTGTTTAACAGTGTTTTCGAAAGTGAGCTCATTGTCTGAGAAAGTACGGCCAAGTAGTTGATTTAATTGATTTATGCTGCAAAGCAACATAATTTTAAGACATAAAAGTAATAAAAATTAAGTTTTATAGTATTGACTTGATATATTCACGCTTCTACAATGCGCCAACTTGATGAGAAAGAATTTTTTACTAGCACAAAAAAACCTGCTTTAAAAACTTTTTCATTTCACGGGGTTCGGGGCCCCACATGACATTTTAAGGAGTGTTTTCAAAAGGCGTCTGCCTTGCCCCCGAAAAAAAGTTGTTTGCCACTGCCTGCCAATATACAAAGCAGCCAGCTGCTTGCCAACAACTCCGGCGTTTGTCGCGCGCATCATGCGGCGGCATACGATGTTTCTGATTCACGGTATACACAATAAGCCTCTCGCGATGTAGCTGTTGACGCGCTGTCAATGAGAGTCTGTGCGTGCCGTGAAAGCTCAGGAGGCTCAATGCTTAGCAAGATTACCGGGGCAATGTCCAATTATGCCCAAAAAAATTCAGGCCAATCCGCCATATGGGCAAGTTTCGCCCGCGAAACAGCAAGGAATTATGTCGCTACTGCACATCACGCAGTATTGATTTTCGGCCTGCTGGCAATAGCTCTGGTCAGCCTGATATTCGTCAAGCCGGAGGTCGCCGACAAGTTCAAGCAATTGTCTCCATTTGCCGAAAATTCTAATGTCGCCGATGCTGTTGCGTCAGCGCCAGGAACGACAAGTGCTGCTGCAACGGCCATCGCGACGGAATCCGCCGCGGGGATTCAAACTGCCCAGCTGGAAACGAACGCGACAGCGAAGTCGCAGCGTGCCAGTAGCGCCACTTCTAACCAGCAAAAATGGGTTACCTACTGGCTTTCCAAGCGCTACCGGGTAGCAGGCGACGCCATCCATATGCTGGTTACGACCTCTTATAAGGTAGCCAAGGAACTGAAGATCGATCCATTGCTGATTCTGTCCGTGATTGCGATCGAATCCCGCTTCAACCCGCTTTCGGAAAGCCCGGTTGGCGCACAAGGTTTGATGCAGGTGATGTCAAAAATTCACCATGAAAGATTCCAGAAACATGGTGGTATCGCATCAGCCCTGAACCCGGTAGTCAACATTAATGTAGGTTCACGCATCCTGAAAGAATATGTGGTCCAGGGAGGCTCGGTCGAAGCCGGCCTCAAGAAGTACGTCGGCGCTGCCGCATTCGCTACCGATTTTGGTTATGGCCACAAAGTTCTATCCGAATACCGCTACCTGCAGGAGGTTGCGACCGGCAAGAAAGTGTCGACCTACGTGACAGCAAAATCAGCACCACGCGCACACCCAAAAATGACTAAAGCCACCGAGTCGACCGAACTGCCGCCGACCGCAAAAGACGACCTGTCCAATCACAAAAACGCTCACAAAGAATCGCTCGATCAGGTTGCCACTTTATAATTGAAGTCTTTATACAAACAACAAAAAAGAGCCTTTACGGCTCTTTTTTGTTGTCGAAAAAATTGTTTACCGAACTAAATTGCATAAAAATAACACGGAGTATATGTAAAATATACTAACATTCCGCAATATACCTACGATATTTAAAATACATTAACCAGTATATTATTTCCTTGCGGCCAGAAATACAGTCAGGCGGCGTACCGCTTCCTGCAAATTCTCCATCGATGTGGCGTATGACAGGCGGATATAGTGGCGCGCCGTATGGGTGCCGAAATCCAGTCCGGGCACCAGCACTACGCCGGCCTGGTTCAGCATCTCAATCGTCAGCCGATCGGCATCGTCGGTCAGCGCCGAACAATCCGCATACACATAAAACGCGCCATCCGGCATCACCGGCACTGCAAAACCCAGTGCGCGCAAGGCTGGCACGATGTAGTCGCGGCGGCGCTTGAATTCAGCCTTGCGCTGCTCGTAAATCGCAAGCGACTCCGGGGCAAAGCAGGCCAGCGCCGCATGTTGCGCGATAGTGGAGGCACAGATGAACAGGTTTTGCGCCAGCTTCTCAATCGGCGGCAGCAGCACCTCAGGCACCACCAGCCAGCCCAGACGCCAGCCGGTCATGTTGAAATACTTGGAAAAACTGTTGACCACGATCACATCGTCGCCCAGCGACAAGGCAGAAAACGGCGCCGCATCGTAGCTCAAGCCCTGATAGATCTCGTCGACGATGGTAAAGCCGCCCTTGCTGCGCACGCTGGCCACAATCTTTTGCAATTCATCCGGCGCAATCGAGGTGCCGGTCGGACTCGACGGTGAAGCCAGCAGCACGCCACGGGTCGCGTCGCTCCAATGCGCCTGCACCATCGCATCCGACAACTGGAAGCGCTCGGCCGGGCCACTCGGGATCATCACCGGAAGCCCGTCGAAGGCGGAGACAAAATGACGGTTGCACGGGTAGGACGGGTCCGGCATCAGGACTTCTGCACCCTTTTCCACCAGCGCCGCGCACGCGAGCAGCAATGCGGCCGACGCGCCGGCAGTAACAATGATCCGTTCAGGCGCCACCTCCAGTCCATACACCTGCCGATAGTGCGCCGAAATCGCAGCACGCAGTTGCGGCAAGCCGGTGGCTGCGGTGTACTGCATGCGGCCGTCGCGCATGGCCTGGGCGGCGGCTTCGATCACTGCCGGCGGCGCGGTGAAATCCGGCTCGCCGATGCCCATGTGGATGATGTGGCGCCCTTGCTGTTCCAGCGCTGCCGCCATTTTGGCGATTTCCATCACATGAAACGGTGCAATGTGTTGCAAGCGGGAAGCAATGCTAATCGATGACATGGCTATTCTTTTCAAAAGAAAAACCGCCACAGAGATGGATTGTCGGCACTTTGGTACCGAAAAGCCCATCACGATATGGCGGTTCTTGTACTCCTTTCAGGCTGAAAGGAGCGGTATTTTCTTATTTGCGGCCAGACTGTACTTCAGTTTCGCGCATCTTGCCGGCCAGTTTGTCCAACACGCCATTGACATACTTATGGCCATCGATGCCGCCGAATGATTTTGCCAACTCGACCGCTTCGTTGATGACGACGCGATACGGTATCTCACTATGGTTTTGCAATTCGTAGGCGCCGAGCAGCAATACCGCGTGTTCAATCGGTGACAATTCACTGATGCTGCGGTCAATCAGTGGTGCCAGTTCGGCACGCAGCGCCACAGCGGCATTGATGGCGCCATACAACAAGGCATCGAAATGGATCTTGTCCGCCTTGTCGAAGCCATGCGCCTCGCGGATATGTGCTTCGATGGCGCCGACATCCTCGTTATTGAGCAGCCATTGATACAGGCCTTGCAACGCAAACTCGCGCGCCCGATGACGGGGCGAGCGGCTTTTGCTCGGATTGGCGTGGAGAGTCTTGTTTGTCATAAATTTCAGGAATATCGCGCGCCATGGCCAGCGCCATTTGCACATTTTGTTGCAATACAGATACCGCAATCCGACAGTCCGCTGGAACCCGGCTCGGAATGCGATCGTTTGCTGCTGTGCTGCCTTACTGCTCGGTCATATCGGTCAAATCGGCCAACTCTTCCAGTGCCAGCACCAGATTGGCCATCTCGACCGCAACCCGAGCCGCATCAATGCCCTTGGCGGCCATACGGACTTCGGCTTGCTCGTCATTTTCGGTAGTCAGCACCGCATTGGCAATCGGTATGCCGGAATCCAGACCGACGCGGGTGATGCCGGCGGCAGACTCATTCGACACCAGTTCGAAATGATAGGTTTCGCCGCGAATGACTGCGCCCAGTGCCACCAGTGCATCGAATTGCTGGCTGTCCGCCATCTTTTGCAAGGCCAGCGGAATTTCCAGCGCACCCGGCACACTCACGTGCAGGATATCTTCAGGAGCCACGCCGAGATGTTTCAGTTCTGAAATACAAGCCGACAGCAAGCCATGGCAGACATCCGGATTGAAGCGCGCCTGAACAATACCAATGCGCAAGCCTTCGCCACTCAGATTCGATTCGAATTTTCCTACAGTCATGATTTTCCTTTGTGCGCTTGTGCGCTTAATCCAGCGGGTGATTTTGAAACCCGGTTACTTCCAGGTCGAATCCGGTCATCGAAGGCATTTTTCGCGGGCTTGAAAGCAGCCGCATCTTGCGCACTCCGACGTCCTTCAATATCTGTGCACCGATGCCATAGTTGCGCAAATCCATGCTGGCGCCACGCGGACGCGGACTGGCTTGCGGCGAATTGAGCTCCACAAACTGTCCGAACATTTGCTCTGCCGACTCTTCGCAGTTGAGCAGCACCACCACGCCGCAATCGGAAGCCTTGATTGCCTCCATTGCCGATGTCATGTTCCAAGAATGGGTAGTCACCTGTACTTCCAGAAAATCGAGGATGGAAACCGGCTGATGGACCCTCACCAAAGCTTCGCTGTCAGGTGTGATTTTGCCGTGTACCAGGGCCAGATGGGCCGAGCCGCTGGGGATATCCCGATAAGCGATGGCCTGGAATTCACCATGAATGGTCTGCATCGAGCGCTCGGCGATGCGTTCAATCACGCTTTCGTGCTGGTTGCGATAGTGAATCAGGTCGGCAATCGTGCCGATCTTCAGTTCGTGCAGCCTTGAAAATTCGATCAAATCGGGCAGGCGCGCCATCGTGCCATCGTCGTTCATGATTTCGCAAATCACGGCGGCAGGCGTCAATCCCGCCAGCTCGGCGAAATCACAGCCAGCCTCGGTATGACCGGCGCGCATCAAGACCCCGCCCTTTTGTGCCTTGAGCGGGAAAATATGCCCCGGCTGCACGATATCGGAGCGCTTGACGCCCTTACCGACCGCGACCTGTATGGTCTTGGCTCGGTCGGCTGCGGAAATGCCGGTGGTGACGCCCTCGGCCGCTTCGATCGAGACGGTAAAATTGGTGCCGTAGGAAGTGCCGTTTTTTGTAGTCATCATCGGCAAATCCAATTGCTCGCAACGCTCTTCGGTCAAGGTCAGACAGACCAGACCACGACCGAATTTGGCCATGAAGTTGATTGCCTCTGGCGTTACAAATTCTGCGGCAAGCACCAGATCGCCTTCGTTTTCGCGATCTTCCTCGTCAACGAGAATGACCATACGGCCGGCGCGAAGCTCGGCAACAATTTCTTGGGTAGTTGAGATGGACATGTTTTTTAATCCTGAAGAGAGCGCTATTTTAATAGATTTAGACAGACAGCCTGCCAGAACAATCTCAAAACAGCCAAGTAATGCGGAATTCAGCTGAATTCATCCAGCAGAAATCAAAAAAGCAGCCCAAAGACTGCTTTTGATGCCAAAAAAGCAGGATATTACTTGACGGTATTAGACAACGACAGCATCCGCTCGACGTAGCGCGCAATCAAATCGATTTCAAGATTGACCCTCACACCCACTTTCAAGTTCTTCAACACGGTCACTTCGATCGTGTGCGGGATCAGGTTGATCGAGAAACGGCAGCCTGCGACCAGATCTTCGACCCGGTTCACTGTCAGCGAGACGCCGTTGACCACAATCGAGCCTTTGTAGGCCAGGTATTTGGCCAAGGCGAGCGGGGCTTCTATCACCAGTTCCCACGATTCGCCGATCGGCTCGAACTTGCATACAGTGCCCAGTCCGTCCACATGGCCGCTGACCAAGTGGCCGCCGAGCCGGTCAGCCAGCGTCAGCGCCTTCTCCAGATTGACTTCGCCAACAGCATCCAGGCCGACCGTATGATTCAGGCTCTCGCGCGAGACATCGATCTGAAAACCCTGCGGCGTCTTCTCGGTCACCGTCATGCAGGCGCCATTGATGGCAATCGAATCGCCCAGGGCCACGTCCTGCATCGACATACCGCCGGCATCCACTGTCAGACGAACGCCACCATCAGCCCCGGCGCCCTGCGCTTGTACTGTAGTGATTTTTCCAACTGCGGCCACAATCCCTGTAAACATATCGCACCAAATAATT
>JBDSCZ010000005.1:0-6405 GCA_039920865.1 Burkholderiaceae bacterium | reverse complement strand
CGCCGCACTTGGGGCCACAGCATGCTGATTGATCCGTGGGGCGAAATCAAGGCGGTGCTGGCCGAAGGGGAGGGCGTGGTGGTCGGCGAGTTCGATCCGCAGCATCTGGCCCGGGTGCGTGAAAACCTGCCGGCGCTGCGCCACCGCAAGCTCGCTACGCCCCTTTTGTGATGTATTCGTGTAAATATATACACATATATGTATTTTTAACTGCCGCACACAATATATGCGGTAAACATAGCATATTAATGCATACTCCTTGTATTGTGGCTCTGTCGCAGTTAGCTGTTGAAATCGTTGCCGACCACGATTTCCGTTCGTCCTGAGTAGCCCGCAGGGCGTATCGAAGGATTAGCGAGCCCTTCGATACACTGCTGCGCAGCTACTCAGGGCGAACGGAGTCTGGAGTAATTCCGGCTCAACAGCTAACTGCGACAGAGCCTGTATTGTTAGTGTCTGTAGATAAACTATAAACATGCTGTCGATGCACATCGACTGCCGATGCGCGCCATCGCGACCCGGCGCTGCCGGATGCTCTACAATCGCCTCATCTCCCGAACCAACGATACTGCGCACCAAGCGCGATTGCGACCGACCATGAAACCATTTGAACCGAATCTCAGCAGCCTTGCCGTCGCCCGCGATATCCTGCTCACGCCTTTCGGCCTGGATGAATCCAGACTGATCAAGACCCTGAGCACCATGTTTACCCACAAGGTCGATTATGCCGACCTGTATTTCCAGTTCACCAAGAGCGAGGGCTGGAGCCTGGAAGAAGGCATCGTCAAGACCGGCAGCTTCTCAATCGACCAGGGCGTCGGCGTGCGCGCGGTAGCCGGCGACAAGACCGCCTTTGCCTATTCCGATGAAATTTCCGAGCGCGCCTTGCTGGAAGCGGCAACCGCCACTCGTACCATCGCCCGGCGCGGCGCCGGCAAGGTCAAAGTGGCGTCCTCGATGCAGAAAGTCGGCGGGCGCGCACTGTATCTGCCGAACGATCCGCTGGCTTCGCTCGAAGCGGTCGATAAAGTCAAACTGCTGGAGCGCGTGGAACGGATGGCGCGCGCCAAGGATCCGCGCGTGGTGCAAGTGATGGCCGGCCTGGCCGGTGAATATGATGTGGTGCTGGTGGTGCGCAGCGATGGCGTGCTGGCGGCCGATATCCGACCGCTGGTGCGGGTTTCCGTGACGGTGATCGTCGAGCAGAATGGCCGTCGCGAAATGGGTTCTGCCGGCGGCGGCGGGCGCTACAGCTATGGCTACTTCAGTGACGACATCCTGGAACAATATGCCAGCAATGCAGTCAACTCGGCGCTGGTGAATCTGGATGCGCGTCCCGCGCCGGCCGGCCCGATGACAGTAGTACTGGCGCCGGGCTGGCCCGGTATCCTGTTGCATGAAGCGATCGGCCACGGACTGGAAGGCGATTTCAATCGCAAGGGTTCCAGCGCATTCTCCGGCCGCATCGGCGAGCGGGTTGCTGCCAAGGGCGTCACCGTGGTAGACGACGGCACCATCGCCGACCGCCGCGGTTCGCTCAATATCGATGACGAAGGCAATCCAAGCCAGTGCACCACGCTGATCGAAGATGGCATTCTGAAGGGTTATCTGCAGGACACCATGAATGCCAGGCTGATGAAGATGCCGGTGACCGGCAACGCGCGGCGCGAATCTTTCGCCCATCTGCCGATGCCGCGCATGACCAACACCTACATGCTGGCAGGCGACAAGGATCCGGCTGAAATCCTGGCCTCGGTCAAGAACGGCTTGTTTGCGGTCAATTTCGGCGGCGGTCAGGTCGATATCACCAGCGGCAAGTTCGTCTTTTCCGCCAGCGAAGCCTACATGATCGAAAACGGCAAGATCACCTATCCGGTCAAGGGTGCAACCCTGATCGGCAACGGCCCGGACGTGCTGAACCGGGTCTCGATGATCGGCAATGATTTGCGGCTCGATCCGGGTGTCGGAGTGTGCGGCAAGGAAGGGCAAAGTGTGCCGGTCGGCGTCGGCCAGCCGACTCTGCGCATCGAGGAGCTGACGGTGGGTGGTACGGCTTAAGCTTGGAGGTGCCAAGAAAGCGCTTGCCAAATCTTGAATAATCTTGTTATAGTGATTTTCGATTTGAAACCATTTATACCTGCAGACTACAAGACATGAGCTTCGCACATTCCGCCTTTTATTTTTACTTTAGCTATTCCAGCCCAAGGCGGTGGAGAAGCGGAAGGTAATCGTAAAAGCAGCATGATAGGCGAGACCAAACCGAATTTCACAAAAACCGCCAACGCTGGCGGTTTTTTTATGTCTACCCGATATTCATACCCAGGAGAAAACCATGCCACGTACCGATGACTTACGCATACGAGAAATGAAAGAACTAATCCCCCCGTCGCACCTGATTCGCGAATTTAACTGCTCCGACAAGGCATCAACCACGGTGGCGCATGCCCGCGCCGCACTGCACGGCATCCTGCACGGGCAGGATGACCGGATCATGGTGGTCATAGGCCCCTGCTCGATTCATGACACCAAGGCAGCGTTGGAATACGCGCACTTGCTTGCCAAGGAGTGCGAACGTCTTAAAAATGAGCTGGTAATCGTAATGCGCGTCTACTTTGAAAAGCCGCGCACGACCGTCGGATGGAAAGGTTTGATCAACGACCCGCACATGGACAACAGTTTCCGCATCAATGACGGCTTGCGCATTGCACGCGAATTGTTGCTAAAAATTAATGAAATGGGTTTGCCAGCGGGCACTGAGTTTCTCGACGTCATCAGTCCGCAGTACATCGCCGACCTGATCAGCTGGGGGGCAATCGGGGCCCGCACCACCGAATCCCAGGTGCATCGTGAACTGGCTTCAGGTTTGTCTTGCCCGGTTGGTTTCAAGAACGGTACTGACGGCAATGTCAGAATCGCGGTGGATGCCATCAAGGCTTCATCGCAACCACATCACTTCCTGTCGGTCACCAAGGGTGGCCATTCCGCCATCGTTGCCACTGGCGGCAACGAAGATTGTCACATCATCCTGCGCGGCGGAAAATCGCCGAATTATGATGTGGCCAGCGTGGATGCCGCCTGCAAGGACATTGCGACAAGCGGTTTGGCGCAACGCCTGATGATAGATGCGTCGCATGCCAATAGTTCGAAGAAGCCTGAGAACCAGATTCCGGTGTGCGCCGATATCGCACAGCAAATCGCGGCTGGCGATCATCGTATCGTCGGTGTCATGGTTGAATCCTATTTAGTAGCAGGGCGTCAGGATATGGTCACGGGTAAGGAGTTGACGTACGGGCAGTCAATCACTGATGGCTGCATTAATTGGGAACAAAGCGTGCAATTGCTGAATGGACTGGCCGATGCGGTCAGGACGCGTCGCTTGATCGAACAAAACGCTTGATGTATATGGCGCGAGCGGGTGGACATCAGGCTAGACGTCGTGCAATTGGGCTGATGTCGCACTTGCCAGCGCTCTGCAATACAGACGAGGTAGTATGTGGTTGGCTCGGTTAACGGGTGCATCCTGGACGGATGGCGGATTTAAAACCTTTTGGTCAGCGTCATTTTTTCGCCATCACGGCGCATTTCCATCCGGTTCAGAAAAGACATGCCAAGCAGTGCAAACGGCAGGCCGGCCTTCTGCACCACTGCATCGACCTGGTTCAGTTCGATGCTGCCGACCTTGACCGTATCGAGCTTGATCCGATACACCGGAACGCTGCCGTTGGCGGTGCTGACGCGGCCGGGTTGGCCGGCTCTGTAATTGATTCCCATCCTTTGTGCATCCGCTTCCGAAAAGGCAATCATGGTTGCGCCAGTGTCGACTAGCATTTGGATGGTGCCACCATTGATTTGCCCTTGCACCACAAAATGCCCCTGGCCATTGGCCTGCAACACCACGCTGATCGGTCCGACAGGAGCGGAGCGATTAATATGCTGGCCAATTGCAATTGTTTGTTTTCTGTTATTGATGGCTAAGGTGGCGCTGGATTCATCGGCGGCCAGCAGTCTGACATCCGATGCCACCATGCTGCCTACTGCAAAGGCTTTCGGTGTGCCGCCGTCAATCACCAGTACCGCCTTGCCCGGAAATAAGCCTACCACAGCAATATCGGCAGCATGCGCGGCGCACGCGAGCAAAATCGATGGCAAAAATAGTAATAACGGCGTTTGCAGGCGCATGGTGATTTTTAGTCTCGAAAGTTATTGAATTCCAGCGGTAAGTCTGGCACATCCTTGCGTAGCGCAGCCATCGCAGCCTGCAAATCGTCTCGTTTGGCGCCAGTAATGCGGACCGCATCGCCTTGGATGCTGGCTTGCACTTTCATTTTGCTGTCCTTGATCAAGCGCACGATTTTTTTGGCTGCATCGGACTCGATGCCATTTTTGATCTTGATGACTTGCTTGACCTTGTCGCCGCCAATTTTTTCAATCTTGCCTTCATCTAGAAAACGGACATCAACGTTGCGCTTGACCAGTTTATTGGTCATAACATCGCGTACCTGGCTTAACTGAAAGTCGGAGTCTGCATAGGCGGTCAGGTCCCTTTCTTTTTGCTCAATACGGGCGTCACTGCCTTTGAAGTCGAAACGGGTGGTGATTTCCTTGTTGGCTTGATCGATAGCATTTTTTACTTCAACCATATTGGCTTCAGATACCACATCAAATGACGGCATGATTGTTCCTTTAGTTTGTGACTGGACAGCATTGAATGGCGCATTTTAGCGGACAAAAAAACAAGTTGCCACATTCGCTTCCTACTATAATCCGTTCGCTATGACTACTTGTCCTCCCATTCAATACGATTATTCCTTGCTCCATTGCAATACCTTTGGCGTGGATGTGCAGGCGCATGCCTATGTTGACGTGACATCGCCCGCGGTATTGTCATCGATTCGCAGCGACAATACATTGTCGGCGTTGCCCAGACTAATATTGGGCGGTGGTAGCAATATTGTGCTGACACAAGATTTCCCTGGTCTGGTCATGCATATGGGGATGAAAGGCATTGATGTCGTTGCCGAGGATGATGATTTCACTTTTGTGCGTGCCGCAGCCGGAGAAAATTGGCATCAATTCGTTCTATGGACGCTGGATAATTCTCTGGGAGGGCTGGAAAATCTTTCGCTGATCCCCGGTAGTGTCGGTGCCGCACCGATCCAGAATATTGGGGCCTATGGGGTGGAGGCAAAAGATTATGTCCATTCATTGCGCGCATATGATTTTAGTACCTGCGAAATAACCACACTGAACAATGCCGATTGCAGGTTCGGCTACCGGGATAGCATATTCAAGCAGAGCCTGCAGGGCCGCCTAATTGTTCTCGATGTGACCTTCGCATTGCCTAAAAGATGGCGGGCCAATGCCGGTTACGCGGATGTGGCGCGCAAGTTGGAGGCCAGCGAAGTGACCTCTCCATCCGCCCGGGATATAAGTGATGCAGTCATTGCTGTCCGCTCGGGCAAGCTGCCGGACCCATCAAGAATAGGGAATGCCGGAAGTTTTTTCAAAAACCCTATAGTTTGCGCCAAACAACGCGATGCATTGCAAGGCATCTTTCCCGACCTGGTTAGTTACAAACAATCACGATCAAGCTATAAGCTTGCGGCCGGTTGGCTGATCGAACAATGCGGATGGAAAGGCCAAACTCGAGGAGCCGTTGGCGTTTATGAAAAACAAGCGCTGGTATTGGTAAATATGGGCGGGGCTAAAGGTGCAGACATCGTCAATTTGGCCAGTGAAATACAGGCTGATGTGTTTGAACGTTTCGGTGTCCAACTAGAGCCAGAACCTGTCTATGTTTAACGTCAAAGAGATGCTGGTGGAGAGGAGTGTATTTTTCCTTGAAAACCTCTTGCCAAAGTTTGGCAACGTTTGCTATAGTTCGGCTCCCGTTGCAAGACGGGGCAAAAAGAAGGTGCAGCAGTTGGTACGGAAGTCGACAAAACGCGAGGCGCAGGGAGGTGAAGTAAGCGCGCAGCGGTGATAAAAAAATGTTGACTGAGTAAGAAAAACGCTGCATAATCTCATCTCTTCGGTGCTGCAAACAAAACGCTTTGCAGTGTAGTTGAAACGGCAGGAAATGCCGCTGCAACTGGGAAGAAAAAGATCTTTAACAACTAACAGTCGATAAGTGTGAGCACTTGATGAAAGCGCCGCGCAGGCCGCGAAAGTGGTGTGCGTGAACTTAAAATATCAAATGCTCGCACAGAAGAAAAATAGGATCTTACTGAAGGCAACTTCAGCAAGAGCCTGTCAGTATTTTGAGTGGGCGACCGGTCTGGCTGGGGTAAAACTTAAGCGGACCATGTCAGCAATGACATAAAACAGAGATTAAACTGAAGAGTTTGATCCTGGCTCAGATTGAACGCTGGCGGCATGCCTTACACATGCAAGTCGAACGGCAGC
>JBDSCZ010000004.1:0-18302 GCA_039920865.1 Burkholderiaceae bacterium | reverse complement strand
TTTCCGGTCCTACCGGCGTCGGAAAAACCGAGGTTGCCAAGCAACTGGCCTTCGTGCTCGGCATCGAATTGATTCGTTTTGATATGTCGGAATACATGGAGCGCCATGCAGTGAGCCGTCTGATCGGTGCGCCTCCTGGCTATGTCGGCTTCGACCAGGGCGGCTTGCTGACCGAAGCGGTTACCAAGAAACCGCATGCGGTGTTGTTGCTGGATGAAATTGAAAAAGCGCATCCAGATATTTTCAATATCCTGCTGCAGGTAATGGATCACGGGACGCTGACCGACAACAATGGCCGCAAGGCGGATTTTCGCAATGTGATCATCATCATGACCACCAATGCAGGAGCCGAAAGCTTGCAAAAACGGTCGATCGGCTTTACTGAGAAGAAGGAGGCCGGCGATGAACTGATGGATATCAAGCGCATGTTCTCGCCTGAGTTCCGTAATCGTCTGGATGCGATCATCAGTTTCCGTGCGTTGGATGAAGAAATCATCCTGCGCGTGGTGGACAAGTTCCTGATGCAGCTGGAAGAACAATTGCACGAGAAGAAGGTGGAAGCGATTTTCACCGAGGACTTGCGCAAGTTCCTGGCCAAGAAAGGTTTTGATCCGCAGATGGGCGCACGGCCGATGGCGCGGTTGATTCAGGACATGATACGCAAGGCCTTGGCCGACGAATTGCTGTTCGGAAAACTGGTCAGCGGCGGCCGCGTGACGGTCGATCTGGATGACAAGGACCAGATCCAACTGAGTTATCCGGAACGGGGCGAACCGCTTAAGCCGCCGGCAGCGCCATCGTTGGCAACTGAACTTGAATGACGCGATGACTTGACTGGGCTGCGATAAAAAAAACCCCGAACTGTTAAAACAGCGCGGGGTTTTTTTATCGCGATTTTATCGAAAAAATTGGCAGTATATTTAAAGTCCGTTTATTTATATGCGGTATGTGTAGCATTAATGCATATACCCATGTGAAATACTGATTTATTCAACGGGTTGGGCAGGGTTTTAGGGCAGCAGCGGTTTTTTACCTGCCTGTTTGGTCTTGATCTCGGCTACCGTATTGTTGATTGTCGCCAAGCGGTATGCGGTGGCGGGATGAATGGCCGTATAGCCGTTGAGAACGGTGGCCGGGTATTTGCGCTCGAGTCGCTGCCAAAACGCCGCAGCATTGTCGATTCGGTAACCTGCCCGGGCCAGCATGTACAGGGACAGGCTGTCGGCAGCCGCATCGAAATTCTGCGGATAGGGCTTTACGCCTGCCATGCCGGTGATCGTATCCAGGTCGGGGTTGTAACGGATCAGATTGTCGATGATGCCGCCGATGGTGGCGTTCATTCTCTGTTTGCTTGCATGCGCTAGTGCGTTATGCGCGAATTCACGCGCCAGCACCAGGGCCAGTTCTTCGTCGGATTGCACAAAATCGAGCATGCCGCGGGTAATCAACACGCGCTGACCATCGCCGTAGGCATTGACGTTGTCGGTATTGCCGAGTTCCACCGCAAAGGCGCAGGCGCGTGTCAACGGGATGCTGAGCGGGATATTCTTGTCGTTGCGGGCAACGGTCAATTTGATCCGTGAACTATTGCGCACCAGCGGCCCCAATATCGTGGCAGCCTGTCGTTCGGCGTTGGGGCCAATCGGAAACGGCTTGGCGTTGGCGCTGATCAGTCGGTCGCCGCGCTTGATGCCGGCACGCTCGGCACCGCTGTCGGTCAAGACCTGAATGACTTGCAACTGCTCGTCCAGGCCGTACGCTTTTTGCGCATCCTCGACGAATTCTTTAGGAAATGAATACTTGTTCTTGGCAGAAAAGCCGAGCAGATTGCGTGCATTGGCCTTGCACAGTGGCGCATTCTGGGTCAGCAAGGGGGCTGCGACCCGGTACAGGCGCTCCTGCTGCGCCACGATCGAGCGCAGCGGTGCCGGCGCGGGCAGGGTGCTGAGCACCGCGGTGGCGGGTGCGGTCGATATCGGTTGCTGGGTGGCGCAGGCACTGAGCAGCAATGCTGCTGCTGCCCATCCAGCAAGCTGCCGACAGCGCGTCAGGCGGGTGCGTACGGGCGTGAGCATGTGTGCGGAAGTGTTTAGATTCGCGGGAATGTGAAGTGACGTCATTTATTATCCTAAAAACCGCAGTTGACCGCTAATCAACTTTGATAAGTGAGTGATTCAATTGAGAATTGTGGCATTTTATTTAGCCATCATTTGGGTGAGAGCGCTACAGGGTCGATTGCACATTTTTTCATCTCCCTGACGTTTTCGGTGTTTCAGTGAAACACCCTCCTCTAGCAACGTGAAGGTTGCGTCGTCGTCGCGCCTAGCCAGAGAGCCGAAAAAACGCACACTCGACCCTGTCCAACTGAGGTTTTTAGGATTATTTTCCGGTGCTGCCGAAGCCGCCGACACCGCGTTCGCTGGTATCAAACTCTTCGACAATGTTAAAGCCAACCTGCAGCACCGGTACGATCACCAGTTGCGCCAGGCGTTCCATCGGGTTCAGCGTGAAGGCGGTCTGGCCGCGGTTCCAGGTCGACACCATCAGCTGCCCCTGGTAGTCGGAGTCGATCAGGCCGACCAGGTTCCCCAGCACGATACCGTGCTTGTGGCCGAGTCCGCTGCGCGGCAGGATCATTGCTGCGTATGCGGGGTTGGCCACGTGGATCGCCAGTCCGGTCGGAATCAGGTGTGTTTCGCCCGGCCCAATGCACAGCGGCGCATCGAGGCAGGCGCGCAAGTCCAGTCCGGCGCTGCCTGCAGTGGCGTAGGCCGGCAGTTGTTCCTTGAGGCGCGGGTCGAGGATTTTGATGTCGATGGTTTTCATGAACTTTGGTCTCTGTTAGTTGCGTTATTCCGACGGCGCCGGATCGAAGTTGCATTCAAATTAATGCGGCAGGCGGCAGGCGATGGCTGCGATCAGCTGGCGCGCCAGTGCTTGCTTGTCGTTGCGCGGCAGCAGGGTGTGGCCGTCGACATCGAACAAGATCAGCTCGTTGTCATCCTGGCCGAAAGTATGGTGGCCGATATTGCCGACCAGCAGCGGAACGTTCTTGCGCAGGCGTTTTTGTTCGCCGTACTGCAGCAGGTTTTCCGACTCGGCAGCAAAGCCGACGCAATACGGCCGCTTCGGCAGCGCCGCCACGGTGGCCAGAATATCCGGATTCTGTATAAATTCCAGCGCCGGTGCATTGCCGTCCTGGTTGCCATCCTTCTTCAGCTTCTGCGCGCTGGCATTCGCTACCCGCCAGTCGGCCACCGCGGCTACCGCGATAAAAATATCCTGATCGGTCACTTGCGCCAACACCGCGTCGTGCATTTGCTGTGCGGTCTGGACTTCGATGCGCTGCACCCCGAGCGGCGCATCGAGCGCGGTCGGACCCGATATCAGGGTCACCTCTGCGCCGGCCTGACGGGCGGCGCGGGCGATTGCATAACCCATCTTGCCCGACGACAGGTTGGTGATGCCGCGCACCGGGTCGATCGGCTCGAAGGTCGGGCCGGCGGTCAGCAGCACGCGCCGGCCGGCCAGGATTTTCGGCTGGAAGGCAGCAATGATATGTTCCAGCAGTTGGGCCGCCTCCAGCATGCGCCCCATGCCGTTTTCGCCGCAGGCCTGGGTGCCGGTATCGGGGCCGAGCAATGCTATGCCGTCGGCTACAAGCTGCGCCACATTGCGCTGGGTGGCGGGGTTTTGCCACATTTCAACGTTCATCGCCGGCGCCACCAGCAACGGCAAGTGGGCCGGGCGCGCGATGCACAGGGTCGAGAGCAGGTCGTCGCACGCGCCCTGCGCCAGCTTGGAGATGAAGTTGGTCGAGCAGGGCGCGATTACGATCGCGTCGGCACCGCGGCTGAGGTCGATATGCGCCATGTTGTTGGCGATGCGCGCATCCCATTGGTCGGTATACACCGGCTGGCCGGACAGCGCCTGCATCGTCACCGGCGTGATGAACTGGGTGGCGGCTTGCGTCATCACGACTTGTACCGATGCGCCCGCCTTGCCCAGCGCGCGGGTCAGGTCCGCCGCCTTGTAGCAGGCGATTCCACCGGTCAGGCCGAGGATGATACTTTTGCCAGCAAGATCCATGGCTATTCCTTCGCTATTGTGAAATTGCGCATTTTTGCGTCCGGTATCGTCAACTGCTAACATTAATTACGGGGGTATAGTCAATAAGTGCCAGTATCCCGCATGATTTCTGGTGGATTGAAAAAATACACTTAATAGTATTCTTTGATGTCAATAAACCGTTTGAATCGCGCAGTGTTACTTGCTTACTTATTGACGCGCCGCAGCTCATCGAGAATGAACAATCCGGCACCGATGAAAATGGCGCTGTCGGCGATATTGAACGCCGGCCAGTGCCAGCCGCCGAAATGCACGTCCAGAAAGTCGATCACATGACCGTACATGATACGGTCAATCACGTTGCCGATGGCGCCGCCCAGAATCAGCGCCAGTGCCCAGCAGAACAGGCGCTGGCCGGCATGGCGCTGCAGCATGTAGACGATCACCAGCGCTGCCACCACGCCGATGGCGGTAAAAAAATAACGTTGCCAGCCGGATCCGGTCGCCAGAAAACTGAATGCTGCGCCTTTATTGTAGGCCAGTACCAGATTGAAAAAAGAGGTCACTGCCAGCGACTCGCCGTAGGTGAATAATTTGGCGATCGTGATCTTGCTCAACTGGTCGAGCAGGATAATGATCGCCGCGATTCCGATCCAAGGCGTGATGCTGGTGCGCGAACTGGTAGAAAAACGGTTTTTTGTTGCCATGGCGATGTGCTCCGGAGGTATGTCAGGTTGGCCCGTCATGCCGATTTTTTGGCACGACGGGTTGCGGAGTTAATTGAAATGATTAGGCAAAACGCCGCGTTTCGCCAGCACCGAACAGATTGCTGATGCAGCGCCCGCACAGGCCAGGATGTTCCGCGTGGCTGCCGACATCGGCACGATAGTGCCAGCAGCGTTCGCATTTTTGATGTGCCGATGCCGTCACAATAACGTCTTCCTGATCCGCGCCGGCTACTTCGACCACCCCGGCTTGCGAGGTGATCAGCACGAATTTCAGGTCGTCGCCCATGGCGTCGAGCAGTGCAAACTTGTCGCCGCTGGCGCGGATGCTGATCTCGGCTTGCAGCGAGGACCCTATCGTGCCGGTGATGCGGACTGCTTCCATTTGCTTGGTGACATCGGCGCGGATTTCGCGCAACTGGGCGTATTTGGCCAGCAACGCGGCAGCGTCGGCCACTTCCGGCAGCGCGTAATAGGTCTGGGTGAAGATCGTTTCATCGCTTTCGGCCAGCGCTTCCGTGCTGGCGAAGATGGCCCAGGCTTCTTCTGCAGTGAAAGAGAGCATTGGCGCCATTACCCGCAACAGCGATTGCGTGATGTGCCAGATTGCGCTCTGTGCCGAGCGCCGTGCGTGCGAGGTGGTGCCGCCGGTGTACAGGCGGTCTTTCAGGATGTCGAGGTAGAAGCTGCCCAGATCTTCCGAACAGAAGCCTTGCAGCTTGGCGACCACCGGATGGAATTCATAGGCGTCGTAATGGGCCAGAATTTCCGCCTGCAAGGCGGCTACGCTGGCTACTGCATAACGGTCGATTTCCATCATTTCCGCAACCGGTACCGCATCCTTGGCGAAGTCGAAGTCGGAAGTGTTGGCCAGCAAGAAACGCAGCGTATTGCGGATGCGGCGATACGCTTCGGTCACGCGTTTCAGGATTTCGTCAGAGATATTCAGTTCGCCCGAATAATCGGTGGATGCCACCCACAGGCGCAGGATATCGGCGCCGAGCGTATCGGATATTTTTTGCGGTGCGACTACATTACCTTTCGACTTCGACATTTTCTTGCCTTCGCCGTCGACTACGAAGCCGTGCGTCAGCAAGGCCTTGTATGGCGCGCGGCCATTCAGCATGCTTGACGTCAGCAGCGACGAATGGAACCAGCCGCGATGCTGGTCCGAGCCTTCCAGGTACAGGTCGGCCGGGAAGTGCAATTGTTGCGCATGTGAACCCTTGCCCTGCTGGCCGCCGAGTACGGTCTGGTGCGTGGTGCCGGAATCGAACCAGACATCCAGCGTGTCCTTGTTCTTCAGGTACATCGGTGCATCGTCGCCCAGCAGTTCGTTGATGTCGACTGCGTGCCAGGCTTCGATACCGTGCTGCTCGATGCGTTGCGCGATGATTTCCAGCAGTTCCGGTGTGCGCGGATGCAGTTCGCCGCTTTCCTTGTGGATGAAGAAGGCCATCGGCACGCCCCATTGACGCTGGCGCGACAGCGTCCAGTCGGGCCGGTTGGCGATCATGCCGTGCAGCCGTGCCTTGCCCCAGTCGGGGTAGAAAGTGGTTTCTTCGATGCCCTTGAGTGCGGTTTCGCGCAAGCTCGGGCCGCCGTCCTGCGGCGTCAGGTCCATGCCGGCGAACCATTGCGCGGTGGCGCGATAGACGATCGGCGTCTTGTGGCGCCAGCAATGCATATAGCTGTGGTCGAACATCACCAGCTTGAACAAGGCGCCGACTTCTTCCAGCTTGGTGCAGATCGGCTTGGATGCTTCCCAGATCGTCATGCCGCCGAAAAACGGCAGCCAGGATGCATATTTGCCGTCGCCCATCACCGGTTTCAGAATGTCTTCGTCGGTCATGCCGTGCGCTTTGCACGAAATAAAGTCGTCGATACCGTAGGCCGGAGCCGAATGGACCACGCCGGTGCCGGTGCCGAGTTCCACATATTCGCCCAGGAATACCGGGGAATACCGGTTGTAGCCTGCATCGACCTCGGCAAACGGGTGCTTGAACTTGATCAGATTCAGCGCTGCTCCGGCGCAGGTGGCGATAACCTTGCCTTCGAGGCCGAAGCGCTGCAGGCAGGATTCGACCAGATCGGCGGCCAGGATCAGCAGTATGGTTTCGCCATTGCGGACCGTCTCCACCAGTGCGTAAGTAAACTCCGGATGCATGTTCAGCGCCTGGTTGGCGGGAATGGTCCACGGGGTGGTGGTCCAGATCACCGCATAGCCCTTGGTTGTGGGCAGTTGCGGCAAATCGAAGGCGGCTGCAATCTTGTCCGGCTCGGCGAATGGAAAGCCGACATCGATGGCCGGATCGCGCTTGTCCTGATATTCGACTTCCGCTTCCGCCAGTGCGGAACCGCAATCGAAACACCAGTTGACCGGCTTTAAACCGCGATACACATAGCCTTTTTCCAGCATGGTGCCGAGCGCGCGCAACTCGTCGGCTTCGTTGCCGAAGTTCATGGTCAGGTACGGGTTGTCCCATTCACCCAGCACGCCCAGGCGGATGAAGTCTTTCTTCTGGCGCTCGATCTGCTCGCTGGCATAGGCGCGCGCCTTGGCTTGCACTTGATCGACCGGCAGGTTCTTGCCGTACAGTTTTTCGATCTGGATCTCGATCGGCATGCCGTGGCAATCCCAGCCTGGCACGTATTGGGCATCGAAGCCGGCCATGTTGCGGGCCTTGACGATCATGTCTTTCAGGATCTTGTTGACCGCATGGCCGATATGGATATCGCCATTCGCATACGGCGGACCGTCATGCAGGATGAATTTTGGGCGGTTTTTCGATGCGTTGCGGATGCGCTGATACACCTTGCGCTCTTGCCATTGCTTGACCCACTGCGGCTCGCGCTTGGCCAGGTCGCCGCGCATCGGGAACGGGGTTTCGGTCATGTTGACCGGATATTTGCTGTGCGGCTTGTTGGACGGCTTGGCGGCAGGCTTGTTTTCTTTATTCTCGGACATGGTAATTTTCAACGATCTTCAATGATGTTCGGTGATGTTCAGTGTATATGCAACACATCAGCGGATGGATGATAGCGACCGCGGTGCGGGCAGGGCGGTGTTCAAATTCGGTCAGTCGCCGTAGTGGCGGCGGCATCGCGCAATTTGAAATAAGTGCGCGCTTGTTCTGCATCGTTGGCAATGGCGTCGGTCAGTGTCGGCAGGTCGAGGTATTTTTCTTCGTCGCGCAGTTTTTTAAGGAATTCGACCCGAACCAGTGTGCCGTAGCACTGCTGGGCATAATCGAAAATATGTGTTTCCAGCAGCACGCGGCCGCTGTCATCCACTGTCGGGCGCAACCCCATGCTGGCAACGCCTGGCAGCGGCTTTGCGGCCAGTCCGTGCACCTGCACCACGAAAATTCCGCTCAGCACCGGATGCTGGTGCGTTACGCGCAGATTCAGTGTTGGAAATCCGAGCGTGCGGCCGAGCTTTTTGCCATGCACGACATGGCCGGAAACGGCGTATGGCTGGCCCAACAATTGGCTGGCATGATCGAAGTCGCCCGCCGCTAGCGCAGCGCGCACCGCAGACGACGAAATGCGCGTGCCGTCGTTGGTGACCGTGCGCAGCACTTCAACTTCGAAGCCGTATTTCTGGCCGGACTCGATCAACGTTACGAGGTTGCCCGCACGTCTGGCACCGTAGCAGAAATCCTCGCCGACGATCAGCCATTTGACGTGCAAGCCCTGCACCAGCACTTTTTCGACGAAATCCTGCGGCGTCATACTGGCGAAATGGGCATTGAAATGTTCGACGATGACGCGCTCGATGCCGGTTGCGGCCAACGCTTGCAGCTTGTCGCGCAGGTTGGCAATCCGGCTTGGTGCGCGGCTCGGGTCGCCTTGGACGCGAGCGAAATATTCTCGCGGGTGCGGCTCGAACGTCATCACCGCTGCGTCCAGCTGCAAGCGGGCACCGGCTTCGCATACGCGCGCAAGCAGGGCCTGATGTCCACGGTGCACGCCGTCAAAGTTGCCGATCGCCAGTGCGCAGGGCGCACGCGATGCGGCGTTGGGAAGTCCGCGAAATACCTTCATACCATTCAGTGTTGGGATAACTGCAAAGCCTTGGATTATAAATGCTTTCCTGCGCATTTCCTTGGATTGTAAGGTGGCCGAGGATGCAAGGATTCATTGTGTCCCGGCTTTCCGGTGCCTTTCAAGCTTGCGGCATGCACAGGAACGTGGTTGCGCTGCTTCTATCGGCGGCTTGCAGGTAAGTGTGCGTTTTTCGGGTTTGCAGCCTACCCGGATCGAGGGTCACTTCGGACGAAATAGTATTTATTGGCAGTATGTCAAAATTTATATTGTTTTGCGCATATGATTATTGATAATTATAAAATACAGCATGCTGTATTTTATAATTATCAATAATCATATGCGCAAAACAATATAAATTTTGACATACTGCCAATAAATACTATTTCGTCCGAAGTGACCCTCGATCCGGGTAGGCTGCAAACCCGAAAAACGCACACTTACCTGCAAGCCGCCGATAGAAGCAGCGCAACCACGTTCCTGTGCATGCCGCAAGCTTGAAAGGCACCGGAAAGCCGGGACACAATGAATCCTTGCATCCTCGGCCACCTTACAATCCAAGGAAATGCGCAGGAAAGCATTTATAATCCAAGGCTTTGCAGTTATCCCAACACTGAATGGTATGAAGGTATTTCGCGGACTTCCCAACGCCGCATCGCGTGCGCCCTGCGCACTGGCGATCGGCAACTTTGACGGCGTGCACCGTGGACATCAGGCCCTGCTTGCGCGCGTATGCGAAGCCGGTGCCCGCTTGCAGCTGGACGCAGCGGTGATGACGTTCGAGCCGCACCCGCGAGAATATTTCGCTCGCGTCCAAGGCGACCCGAGCCGCGCACCAAGCCGGATTGCCAACCTGCGCGACAAGCTGCAAGCGTTGGCCGCAACCGGCATCGAGCGCGTCATCGTCGAACATTTCAATGCCCATTTCGCCAGTATGACGCCGCAGGATTTCGTCGAAAAAGTGCTGGTGCAGGGCTTGCACGTCAAATGGCTGATCGTCGGCGAGGATTTCTGCTACGGTGCCAGACGTGCGGGCAACCTCGTAACGTTGATCGAGTCCGGCCAGAAATACGGCTTCGAAGTTGAAGTGCTGCGCACGGTCACCAACGACGGCACGCGCATTTCGTCGTCTGCGGTGCGCGCTGCGCTAGCGGCGGGCGACTTCGATCATGCCAGCCAATTGTTGGGCCAGCCATACGCCGTTTCCGGCCATGTCGTGCATGGCAAAAAGCTCGGCCGCACGCTCGGATTTCCAACACTGAATCTGCGCGTAACGCACCAGCATCCGGTGCTGAGCGGAATTTTCGTGGTGCAGGTGCACGGACTGGCCGCAAAGCCGCTGCCAGGCGTTGCCAGCATGGGGTTGCGCCCGACAGTGGATGACAGCGGCCGCGTGCTGCTGGAAACACATATTTTCGATTATGCCCAGCAGTGCTACGGCACACTGGTTCGGGTCGAATTCCTTAAAAAACTGCGCGACGAAGAAAAATACCTCGACCTGCCGACACTGACCGACGCCATTGCCAACGATGCAGAACAAGCGCGCACTTATTTCAAATTGCGCGATGCCGCCGCCACTACGGCGACTGACCGAATTTGAACACCGCCCTGCCCGCACCGCGGTCGCTATCATCCATCCGCTGATGTGTTGCATATACACTGAACATCACCGAACATCATTGAAGATCGTTGAAAATTACCATGTCCGAGAATAAAGAAAACAAGCCTGCCGCCAAGCCGTCCAACAAGCCGCACAGCAAATATCCGGTCAACATGACCGAAACCCCGTTCCCGATGCGCGGCGACCTGGCCAAGCGCGAGCCGCAGTGGGTCAAGCAATGGCAAGAGCGCAAGGTGTATCAGCGCATCCGCAACGCATCGAAAAACCGCCCAAAATTCATCCTGCATGACGGTCCGCCGTATGCGAATGGCGATATCCATATCGGCCATGCGGTCAACAAGATCCTGAAAGACATGATCGTCAAGGCCCGCAACATGGCCGGCTTCGATGCCCAATACGTGCCAGGCTGGGATTGCCACGGCATGCCGATCGAGATCCAGATCGAAAAACTGTACGGCAAGAACCTGCCGGTCGATCAAGTGCAAGCCAAGGCGCGCGCCTATGCCAGCGAGCAGATCGAGCGCCAGAAGAAAGACTTCATCCGCCTGGGCGTGCTGGGTGAATGGGACAACCCGTACCTGACCATGAACTTCGGCAACGAAGCCGACGAGTTGCGCGCGCTCGGCACCATGCTGGAAAAAGGCTATGTGTATCGCGGTTTAAAGCCGGTCAACTGGTGTTTCGATTGCGGTTCCGCACTGGCGGAAGCGGAAGTCGAATATCAGGACAAGCGCGATCCGGCCATCGATGTCGGCTTTCCATTCGCCGAGCCGGACAAGATTGCAGCCGCCTTCGATTTGCCGCAACTGCCCACAACCAAGGGCTATGCGGTGATCTGGACCACCACCCCGTGGACCATTCCCGCCAACCAGGCGCTGAACATGCATCCGGAGTTTACTTACGCACTGGTGGAGACGGTCCGCAATGGCGAAACCATACTGCTGATCCTGGCCGCCGATCTGGTCGAATCCTGCCTGCAGCGCTTCGGCCTCGAAGGCAAGGTTATCGCCACCTGCGCCGGAGCAGCGCTGAATCTGATCAAGTTCAAGCACCCGTTTGCCGAGGTCGATGCAGGCTACAACCGGTATTCCCCGGTATTCCTGGGCGAATATGTGGAACTCGGCACCGGCACCGGCGTGGTCCATTCGGCTCCGGCCTACGGTATCGACGACTTTATTTCGTGCAAAGCGCACGGCATGACCGACGAAGACATTCTGAAACCGGTGATGGGCGACGGCAAATATGCATCCTGGCTGCCGTTTTTCGGCGGCATGACGATCTGGGAAGCATCCAAGCCGATCTGCACCAAGCTGGAAGAAGTCGGCGCCTTGTTCAAGCTGGTGATGTTCGACCACAGCTATATGCATTGCTGGCGCCACAAGACGCCGATCGTCTATCGCGCCACCGCGCAATGGTTCGCCGGCATGGACCTGACGCCGCAGGACGGCGGCCCGAGCTTGCGCGAAACCGCACTCAAGGGCATCGAAGAAACCACTTTCTACCCCGACTGGGGCAAGGCACGGCTGCACGGCATGATCGCCAACCGGCCCGACTGGACGCTGTCGCGCCAGCGTCAATGGGGCGTGCCGATGGCCTTCTTCATCCACAAGGAAAGCGGCGAACTGCATCCGCGCACACCGGAACTGCTGGAAATCATCGCGCAACGCATCGAGCAGCACGGTATCGAAGCCTGGCACGCAGTCGACATCAACGAACTGCTGGGCGACGATGCACCGATGTACCTGAAGAACAAGGACACGCTGGATGTCTGGTTCGATTCCGGCACCACGCACCAGACCGTACTCGGCGGCCAGCAGGGCAAGGGTTCACATGCGCAACAATTGCACTTCCCGGCCGACCTGTACCTGGAAGGCTCGGACCAGCATCGCGGCTGGTTCCATTCGTCGCTGCTGACGTCAAGCATGCTGAATGGCCGCGCGCCATACAAGGCCTTGCTGACGCACGGCTTCGTAGTCGACGGCGAAGGCAAGAAAATGTCGAAGTCGAAAGGTAATGTAGTCGCACCGCAAAAAATATCCGATACGCTCGGCGCCGATATCCTGCGCCTGTGGGTGGCATCCACCGATTATTCGGGCGAACTGAATATCTCTGACGAAATCCTGAAACGCGTGACCGAAGCGTATCGCCGCATCCGCAATACGCTGCGTTTCTTGCTGGCCAACACTTCCGACTTCGACTTCGCCAAGGATGCGGTACCGGTTGCGGAAATGATGGAAATCGACCGTTATGCAGTAGCCAGCGTAGCCGCCTTGCAGGCGGAAATTCTGGCCCATTACGACGCCTATGAATTCCATCCGGTGGTCGCCAAGCTGCAAGGCTTCTGTTCGGAAGATCTGGGCAGCTTCTACCTCGACATCCTGAAAGACCGCCTGTACACCGGCGGCACCACCTCGCACGCACGGCGCTCGGCACAGAGCGCAATCTGGCACATCACGCAATCGCTGTTGCGGGTAATGGCGCCAATGCTCTCTTTCACTGCAGAAGAAGCCTGGGCCATCTTCGCCAGCACGGAAGCGCTGGCCGAAAGCGATGAAACGATCTTCACCCAGACCTATTACGCGCTGCCGGAAGTGGCCGACGCTGCCGCGTTGCTGGCCAAATACGCCCAGTTGCGCGAAATCCGCGCCGATGTCACCAAGCAAATGGAAGCAGTCCGCATCACCGGCACGATAGGGTCCTCGCTGCAAGCCGAGATCAGCATCCGCGCCAGCGGCGACAAGTTTGCACTGCTCGACGCCATGGGCGACGACCTGAAATTCGTGCTGATCACCTCGCAAGCCGGGGTGGTCGAAGTAGCCGGCGCGGATCAGGAAGACGTTATTGTGACGGCATCGGCACATCAAAAATGCGAACGCTGCTGGCACTATCGTGCCGATGTCGGCAGCCACGCGGAACATCCTGGCCTGTGCGGGCGCTGCATCAGCAATCTGTTCGGTGCTGGCGAAACGCGGCGTTTTGCCTAATCATTTCAATTAACTCCGCAACCCGTCGTGCCAAAAAATCGGCATGACGGGCCAACCTGACATACCTCCGGAGCACATCGCCATGGCAACAAAAAACCGTTTTTCTACCAGTTCGCGCACCAGCATCACGCCTTGGATCGGAATCGCGGCGATCATTATCCTGCTCGACCAGTTGAGCAAGATCACGATCGCCAAATTATTCACCTACGGCGAGTCGCTGGCAGTGACCTCTTTTTTCAATCTGGTACTGGCCTACAATAAAGGCGCAGCATTCAGTTTTCTGGCGACCGGATCCGGCTGGCAACGTTATTTTTTTACCGCCATCGGCGTGGTGGCAGCGCTGGTGATCGTCTACATGCTGCAGCGCCATGCCGGCCAGCGCCTGTTCTGCTGGGCACTGGCGCTGATTCTGGGCGGCGCCATCGGCAACGTGATTGACCGTATCATGTACGGTCATGTGATCGACTTTCTGGACGTGCATTTCGGCGGCTGGCACTGGCCGGCGTTCAATATCGCCGACAGCGCCATTTTCATCGGTGCCGGATTGTTCATTCTCGATGAGCTGCGGCGCGTCAATAAGTAAGCAAGTAACACTGCGCGATTCAAACGGTTTATTGACATCAAAGAATACTATTAAGTGTATTTTTTCAATCCACCAGAAATCATGCGGGATACTGGCACTTATTGACTATACCCCCGTAATTAATGTTAGCAGTTGACGATACCGGACGCAAAAATGCGCAATTTCACAATAGCGAAGGAATAGCCATGGATCTTGCTGGCAAAAGTATCATCCTCGGCCTGACCGGTGGAATCGCCTGCTACAAGGCGGCGGACCTGACCCGCGCGCTGGGCAAGGCGGGCGCATCGGTACAAGTCGTGATGACGCAAGCCGCCACCCAGTTCATCACGCCGGTGACGATGCAGGCGCTGTCCGGCCAGCCGGTGTATACCGACCAATGGGATGCGCGCATCGCCAACAACATGGCGCATATCGACCTCAGCCGCGGTGCCGACGCGATCGTAATCGCGCCCTGCTCGACCAACTTCATCTCCAAGCTGGCGCAGGGCGCGTGCGACGACCTGCTCTCGACCCTGTGCATCGCGCGCCCGGCCCACTTGCCGTTGCTGGTGGCGCCGGCGATGAACGTTGAAATGTGGCAAAACCCCGCCACCCAGCGCAATGTGGCGCAGCTTGTAGCCGACGGCATAGCATTGCTCGGCCCCGATACCGGCACCCAGGCCTGCGGCGAAAACGGCATGGGGCGCATGCTGGAGGCGGCCCAACTGCTGGAACATATCATTGCTGCCTTCCAGCCGAAAATCCTGGCCGGCCGGCGCGTGCTGCTGACCGCCGGCCCGACCTTCGAGCCGATCGACCCGGTGCGCGGCATCACCAACCTGTCGTCGGGCAAGATGGGTTATGCAATCGCCCGCGCCGCCCGTCAGGCCGGCGCAGAGGTGACCCTGATATCGGGTCCGACCGCGCTCGATGCGCCGCTCGGGGTGCAGCGCATCGAAGTCCAGACCGCACAGCAAATGCACGACGCGGTGTTGGCGCAAGTGACCGATCAGGATATTTTTATCGCGGTAGCCGCGGTGGCCGACTGGCGGGTAGCGAATGCCAGCGCGCAGAAGCTGAAGAAGGATGGCAACCAGGACGGCAATGCACCGGCGCTGGAATTTATACAGAATCCGGATATTCTGGCCACCGTGGCGGCGCTGCCGAAGCGGCCGTATTGCGTCGGCTTTGCTGCCGAGTCGGAAAACCTGCTGCAGTACGGCGAACAAAAACGCCTGCGCAAGAACGTTCCGCTGCTGGTCGGCAATATCGGCCACCATACTTTCGGCCAGGATGACAACGAGCTGATCTTGTTCGATGTCGACGGCCACACCCTGCTGCCGCGCAACGACAAGCAAGCACTGGCGCGCCAGCTGATCGCAGCCATCGCCTGCCGCCTGCCGCATTAATTTGAATGCAACTTCGATCCGGCGCCGTCGGAATAACGCAACTAACAGAGACCAAAGTTCATGAAAACCATCGACATCAAAATCCTCGACCCGCGCCTCAAGGAACAACTGCCGGCCTACGCCACTGCAGGCAGCGCCGGACTGGACTTGCGCGCCTGCCTCGATGCGCCGCTGTGCATTGGGCCGGGCGAAACACACCTGATTCCGACCGGACTGGCGATCCACGTGGCCAACCCCGCATACGCAGCAATGATCCTGCCGCGCAGCGGACTCGGCCACAAGCACGGTATCGTGCTGGGGAACCTGGTCGGCCTGATCGACTCCGACTACCAGGGGCAGCTGATGGTGTCGACCTGGAACCGCGGCCAGACCGCCTTCACGCTGAACCCGATGGAACGCCTGGCGCAACTGGTGATCGTACCGGTGCTGCAGGTTGGCTTTAACATTGTCGAAGAGTTTGATACCAGCGAACGCGGTGTCGGCGGCTTCGGCAGCACCGGAAAATAATCCTAAAAACCTCAGTTGGACAGGGTCGAGTGTGCGTTTTTTCGGCTCTCTGGCTAGGCGCGACGACGACGCAACCTTCACGTTGCTAGAGGAGGGTGTTTCACTGAAACACCGAAAACGTCAGGGAGATGAAAAAATGTGCAATCGACCCTGTAGCGCTCTCACCCAAATGATGGCTAAATAAAATGCCACAATTCTCAATTGAATCACTCACTTATCAAAGTTGATTAGCGGTCAACTGCGGTTTTTAGGATAATAAATGACGTCACTTCACATTCCCGCGAATCTAAACACTTCCGCACACATGCTCACGCCCGTACGCACCCGCCTGACGCGCTGTCGGCAGCTTGCTGGATGGGCAGCAGCAGCATTGCTGCTCAGTGCCTGCGCCACCCAGCAACCGATATCGACCGCACCCGCCACCGCGGTGCTCAGCACCCTGCCCGCGCCGGCACCGCTGCGCTCGATCGTGGCGCAGCAGGAGCGCCTGTACCGGGTCGCAGCCCCCTTGCTGACCCAGAATGCGCCACTGTGCAAGGCCAATGCACGCAATCTGCTCGGCTTTTCTGCCAAGAACAAGTATTCATTTCCTAAAGAATTCGTCGAGGATGCGCAAAAAGCGTACGGCCTGGACGAGCAGTTGCAAGTCATTCAGGTCTTGACCGACAGCGGTGCCGAGCGTGCCGGCATCAAGCGCGGCGACCGACTGATCAGCGCCAACGCCAAGCCGTTTCCGATTGGCCCCAACGCCGAACGACAGGCTGCCACGATATTGGGGCCGCTGGTGCGCAATAGTTCACGGATCAAATTGACCGTTGCCCGCAACGACAAGAATATCCCGCTCAGCATCCCGTTGACACGCGCCTGCGCCTTTGCGGTGGAACTCGGCAATACCGACAACGTCAATGCCTACGGCGATGGTCAGCGCGTGTTGATTACCCGCGGCATGCTCGATTTTGTGCAATCCGACGAAGAACTGGCCCTGGTGCTGGCGCGTGAATTCGCGCATAACGCACTAGCGCATGCAAGCAAACAGAGAATGAACGCCACCATCGGCGGCATCATCGACAATCTGATCCGTTACAACCCCGACCTGGATACGATCACCGGCATGGCAGGCGTAAAGCCCTATCCGCAGAATTTCGATGCGGCTGCCGACAGCCTGTCCCTGTACATGCTGGCCCGGGCAGGTTACCGAATCGACAATGCTGCGGCGTTTTGGCAGCGACTCGAGCGCAAATACCCGGCCACCGTTCTCAACGGCTATACGGCCATTCATCCCGCCACCGCATACCGCTTGGCGACAATCAACAATACGGTAGCCGAGATCAAGACCAAACAGGCAGGTAAAAAACCGCTGCTGCCCTAAAACCCTGCCCAACCCGTTGAATAAATCAGTATTTCACATGGGTATATGCATTAATGCTACACATACCGCATATAAATAAACGGACTTTAAATATACTGCCAATTTTTTCGATAAAATCGCGATAAAAAAACCCCGCGCTGTTTTAACAGTTCGGGGTTTTTTTTATCGCAGCCCAGTCAAGTCATCGCGTCATTCAAGTTCAGTTGCCAACGATGGCGCTGCCGGCGGCTTAAGCGGTTCGCCCCGTTCCGGATAACTCAGTTGGATCTGGTCCTTGTCATCCAGATCGACCGTCACGCGGCCGCCGCTGACCAGTTTTCCGAACAGCAATTCGTCGGCCAAGGCCTTGCGTATCATGTCCTGAATCAACCGCGCCATCGGCCGTGCGCCCATCTGCGGATCAAAACCTTTCTTGGCCAGGAACTTGCGCAAGTCCTCGGTGAAAATCGCTTCCACCTTCTTCTCGTGCAATTGTTCTTCCAGCTGCATCAGGAACTTGTCCACCACGCGCAGGATGATTTCTTCATCCAACGCACGGAAACTGATGATCGCATCCAGACGATTACGGAACTCAGGCGAGAACATGCGCTTGATATCCATCAGTTCATCGCCGGCCTCCTTCTTCTCAGTAAAGCCGATCGACCGTTTTTGCAAGCTTTCGGCTCCTGCATTGGTGGTCATGATGATGATCACATTGCGAAAATCCGCCTTGCGGCCATTGTTGTCGGTCAGCGTCCCGTGATCCATTACCTGCAGCAGGATATTGAAAATATCTGGATGCGCTTTTTCAATTTCATCCAGCAACAACACCGCATGCGGTTTCTTGGTAACCGCTTCGGTCAGCAAGCCGCCCTGGTCGAAGCCGACATAGCCAGGAGGCGCACCGATCAGACGGCTCACTGCATGGCGCTCCATGTATTCCGACATATCAAAACGAATCAATTCGATGCCGAGCACGAAGGCCAGTTGCTTGGCAACCTCGGTTTTTCCGACGCCGGTAGGACCGGAAA
>JBDSCZ010000003.1:0-1793 GCA_039920865.1 Burkholderiaceae bacterium | reverse complement strand
TTGATGATATCGGCGACCCAGGCCAGCGTGCCGTCGGTGCCGGTCTTCGGCTCGTGCGGCGCGAACAGCGCATTCAGCACCGGGCTGGGGTCATTGGCCCGGGCGTCGAGCGCGCCCAACTGGTTGTAACGCCATTCGACCAGCTTGGCCAGCGCGGCGGTGGCGCTCGGCACCTGCACCTGGGCACCGTTGGGCGGCATCGCCATCGGGAGGCTGTCGCCATAGGTATGCGCCAGCACCGAGAATTTCTTGCGCAGCCAGCCGCGGTCGTTGGCGCGCATGTCGGTCGACAGGGTTTTGGCGATCGCATCCAGGCCGCGTGGCGGCTGGCCGCCCAGCACCCAGACTTCAAACGGCACATTGGCCTGCTCCGACACCACCACCGCGAAATCGCCCTGCGGGGTACGGATGGTTTCGCTGACCCAGCCGGAAGCCCCGGCCGGCAAGCCCGGACGCGACGGCCAGCGCAGCGAGGCCAGCGGCGGCGACATCGCAACTTCGGTCAGCACCAGCCGCTTGTCCTGTTCCGACAGCGTGATCGGCTGCGGCGAACTGGCTTCCGGCACGGCCGCAGTGACCGACAAGACCGCACCCAACACGCTGTTGGGGCGATAGGTGGTGATGCCTTTGAGGCCCTTGCGCCAGGCTTCCATGTACAGGTTCTTGAATTCGGCGTACGGGTAGTCGGCCGGGACGTTGACCGTCTTCGAAATTGCCGCATCGACATAGGGCGCGACTTCAGCCACCATCAGCATGTGGTCGGTGGCGGAAATCTCCAGCGCCGAGACGAACTGCGGCGGCAACTGGTCGACGTCGTGGCCAAGCGCGCGATAGACCCGGTACGCGTGGTCTTCCACCGTGTAATCCTTCTTGGTGCCGTCGGCCATGCGTTTCATGCGGTTGTAGAACCATGAGAATGCCGGCTCGATGCCGTTCGACGCATTATCGGCAAACGCCAGCGAAATGGTGCCGGTCGGCGCGATCGAAGTCAGATGCGAGTTGCGGATACCGTGCGTGCGGATCGCGTCTTTCAGTGCGTCCGGCAGGCGCGCGGCGAAGCCGCCCTGCAGGTATTTTTCGGCATCGAGCAGCGGAAACGCGCCGCGCTCCTTGGCCAGATCGACCGAGCCGTAATAGGCGGCGTCGCGCATTTCGCGCGCGATCTGACCCGACAATGCACGGCCGTGCTCGGAGTCGTAACGCACCCCCAGCATGATCAGCGCATCGCCCAGGCCGGTAAAGCCCAGACCCAGCCGGCGCTTGGCGTCGGCTTCGCGCGCCTGTTCTTCCAGCGGCCACTTGGTGGCGATCAGCACGTTGTCGAGCATCCGCACCGCGACCTTGGTGACCTTTGCCATCAGCGCGAAATCGAACGCCGCTTCCGGCGTAAACGGCGCGGTTACATAGGCAGTCAGGTTCAGGCTACCCAGGCAGCAGCAGCCGTAATCGGGCAGCGGCTGTTCGCCGCACGGGTTGGTGGCTTCGATGGTTTCGCAATACGCCAGGTTGTTTTCGGCATTGATGCGGTCCATGTACAGCACGCCCGGCTCGGCCGCCGCGTAGGTGCTCTGCATGATCAAGTCCCACACCTCGCGCGCCTGCACGGTGCGGTACACCCACAGGCCGTCGGCGCGCAGGTAGGCGCCGTTGCGCTTGAGTTCGGCATTCGGCTCGTTTCCGTGCGCCAGTTCAAACGGCAAGTCGGCCTCCACCGCCTGCATGAAGGCGTCGCTGACGCCGACCGAGACGTTGAAATTGTTCAGCTGGCCGCGTTCCTGCTTGACGGTGATGAA
>JBDSCZ010000002.1:0-6000 GCA_039920865.1 Burkholderiaceae bacterium | reverse complement strand
GGTCCTCGATCTTCCAGCAGGCCCGCACTTTCATGCTGCCGCGACCGGCCTCATACATTTCGGACAACGCTGCCGGCGCGCTGATGATCTGGCCGCCGCCGGGGAAATCCGGCCCCGGCACGAATGCCATCAGCTCTGCATGGCTTAGATTCGGGTTGCGGATCAGCGCCACCGCCGCACGGGCGATTTCGCTCAGGTTGTGCGACGGGATTTCGGTCGCCAGGCCGACCGCGATGCCGGACGCGCCGTTCAGCAGCACGAACGGCAGGCGGCCCGGCAGCAGCGTCGGTTCTTCGGTCGAGCCGTCGTAATTGGGCTGGAAGTCGATGGTGCCCATGCCGATTTCATCCAGCAGCAATTTGGCGATCGGCGTCAGCCGTGCTTCGGTATAGCGCATTGCCGCCGCGCCGTCGCCGTCGCGCGAGCCGAAATTGCCCTGGCCGTCGATCAGCGGGTAGCGCAGCGAGAAATCCTGCGCCATCCGCACCAGCGCGTCGTATACCGACTGGTCGCCGTGCGGATGCAGCTTGCCCAGCACGTCGCCGACCACCGCAGCGGATTTGCGCGGTTTGGCGGCCGCATTCAGGCCGAGTTCGTTCATCGCATACAGGATGCGGCGCTGCACCGGCTTCTGGCCGTCGCAGACGTCCGGCAGCGCGCGGCCTTTGACGACCGAGATCGCGTAATCGAGGTAGGCGCGTTCGGCGAAAGTGGCCAGCGTCAGAATTTCATCGTCAGCCGGGGCAGGTTCAAATAGCGTAGTTTGGTCGGTCATGGTTTTTTATATTAACGTGCAACTCGCGCAGCGAGCCATAGTCCCCCTCTCCCGCGTGCGGGGGAGGGCTGGGGTGGGGGAAACGGTTATGGCGAATTTCATAATCGGGGGTGGCACTTTTGCCATGACCGTTAGATATCCGCTTCGGCTTCGTTGCCGTGCTCTTCGATCCAGGCGCGGCGCGAGGATGCTTCGCCCTTGCCCATCAGCATGTGGAAGCGCGCCTCGGAATCCGGCACGTCAAATGCGCCGAGCGTTATCGGCAACAGGCGGCGGGTATCCGGGTTCATCGTGGTTTCCCACAATTGCTCGGCATTCATCTCGCCCAGACCCTTGAAGCGGGCAATCGACCAGGCGCCGTCCTTGATGCCTTCCTTGCGCAGCTTGTCCTCGATCGCCACCAGTTCGCCGCCGTCGAGCGCGTAGATTTTCTGCGCCGGCTTTTTGCCGCGTGCCGGCGCATCGACCCGGTACAGCGGCGGGCGCGCGACACAGATGTGGCCGCGGTCGATCAGTTGCGGGAAATGGCGGAAGAACAAAGTCAGCAGCAGCACCTGGAAGTGCGAGCCGTCGACGTCCGCATCCGACAGGATGCAGATCTTGCCGTAGCGCAGGCCGCTCATGTCGATGCTGTCGTTGCGGCTGTGCGGATCGATGCCGATCGCGACCGCCATGTCGTGGATCTCGTTATTGGCGAACAGGCGGTCGCGGTCGGTTTCCCACGAGTTCAGCACCTTTCCGCGCAGCGGAAGAATCGCCTGGAATTCCTTGTCGCGCCCCATTTTGGCCGAGCCGCCGGCCGAATCGCCCTCGACCAGGAACAGTTCGTTGCGCGCGATGTCGGAGGATTCGCAGTCGGTCAGTTTGCCCGGCAGCACCGCCACGCCGGAGGATTTTTTCTTCTCGACTTTCTGCGCCGAGCGCAGCCGCGTTTGCGCCTGCTTGATCACCAGCTCCGCCAGTTTCTTGCCGTATTCGACGTGGTGATTCAGCCACAACTCCAGCGCCGGCCTGGTGAAGCTCGATACCAGCTTGACCGCATCGCGCGAATTCAGCTTTTCCTTGATCTGGCCCTGGAACTGCGGATCCAGCACCTTGGCCGACAACACGAAGGAAACCCGCGCAAAGACGTCTTCCGGCAGCAGCTTGACGCCTTTCGGCAGCAGCGAATGCATGTCGACGAAGCTCTTGACTGCGCCGTACAGGCCTTCGCGCAGGCCGGATTCATGGCTGCCTCCGGCCGGAGTCGGGATCAGGTTGACGTAGGATTCGCGCACCACATTGCCGTCTTCGGTCCATGCCACCACCCATGTCGCGCCTTCGCCTTCGGCAAAGCCTTCGGTGTCGGTGCTCGCATGTTGTGCGCCTTCAAACAGCGGGATCAGGGTTTCGCCGCTGGAATTCTGCGCCAGAGATTCCAGCAGGTAGCCGCGCAGCCCCTGATCGTATTGCCAGGTCTGGACCTCGCCGGTCTTGGCATTGCTCAGCGTGACCTTGACGCCGGGCAGCAAGACTGCCTTGGAACGTAGCAGGCGCTGCAATTCCGGCTGGGAAATGTTGGGTGAATCGAAATATTTCGGATTCGGCCAGACCGTGACCTGGGTCCCGGATTTCTTGCCATCCCTGCCGGCCGGGCGCGAGTGCAAAGGCTCGATCACATCGCCGTCGGCGAACGCCATCTGATGCACGCCGTTGCCTTGATCATCCTTGCGCCAGACCGTGATCTCCAGCCGCGAGGAGAGTGCATTGGTGACCGATACGCCGACCCCGTGCAGGCCGCCCGAGAATGCATACGCGCCGCCGCTACCCTTGTCGAATTTCCCGCCCGCGTGCAGCCGGGTGAACACGATCTCGACCGTCGGCACCTGCTCTTCCGGATGCAGGCCGACCGGAATGCCGCGTCCTTCATCTTCGACACTGACGCTGCCGTCGGCGTTCAGGGTGACGGCGATGGTCTTGCTAAAGCCGCCCAGCGCCTCATCGGACGCGTTGTCGATCACTTCCTGGATGATGTGCAGCGGGTTTTCGGTGCGGGTGTACATGCCCGGACGCTGTTTGACCGGTTCCAGGCCTTTCAGGACGCGGATGGAGGATTCGTTGTATTCTGATTTTTGAGTTGCCATGCAATCGTGAGCTAAGTTGATGTCTAATTTGTTGCTTATGGGAATAGTTCTGCATAATTTTTATAGCAGCACCCGTATTCTAAA
The DNA here is from genome assembly GCA_039920865.1 of Burkholderiaceae bacterium. GTDB lineage: Bacteria > Pseudomonadota > Gammaproteobacteria > Burkholderiales > Burkholderiaceae_D > AVCC01. The sequence continues at coordinate 3,018 of JBDSCZ010000002.1, read as the reverse complement.
GAAAAAACGCAGCGTTTCGTCCGGTGAAACAATTGTGCAGTGATTCATGCCGTTAAAATTTGATGCATATCTGCATCTTGAAATCAAACTAATTTCCTTAAAGTCATTCTTTATTGTTGCGCATCAATAATTTGGATTTGGTGATGTAAATATCGACGCTTATCGACGCTACGACGAAATCATGTGGAGAAATTTCTCTTACACTAGAGAAAAAGGAGCGATATGGACCGGAAAGATTTGCTGGCTTCGACCCGTACTGAGTTTCTCCGGGCATTTCAGGACGCGATCGATGATTTGATTTTGCTTAGCGTGGAACATCTGTTTAATAAAGCGGATCATTCGCACTCTTCAGTCATTCAAGGGCGTTTTCTGGATGCGCGAGGCGTCTTGATTGCGCGCGGGGCCAGTCTCAGGCAGCCCTTGATGACTAACATGGAACAGCTGCTTTATCGTAGCTTTCAGACCGCCTACAATACTTTTCGTCCTTCTTTTTCGACTGCGCAACAGGGCGGCGGCCTTGCATTGCTGGATTCTTCCGCTTTTGAGGATGAGCTGCGCATCGATATCCTGACCAGCCGTTTCCGCAATGAGGCAGAGGAGCAATTACGCGATCTCAACATCCGGGTTGCGTTGCTGTTCGAGCAGGATAATATCAAGGAGCGGGAGAATCCGTTCCGGCCTTATCTGTTATCGCGCTGCATTGCGACCGTGGTCGAAGCGATGGGCCTGTCCGCTGAATTGATATCGATTCTGACCGAACAGCTGGCCGAAGCGCTGCTTTCAAAGGTCGCCGGACTATACGACCGGGTGAATGCGCATCTGGCGCAGCACGGGATCGCCGCGCAATTACAACTGAAAATCAAAAAATTTCCGCTGCAATCGCCGATCTCGAGTACGGCAAGTCCGCGTGACGATGCGCCACAGAACCCTGCCTCGGACAATCCTGCGGCATCAGGCGGTGGCAATGCCGCATTTGGCAAGCGCGCACAGCCGACACCGGCAGACAGCGCGAAGGGCAAGGTTGATCAGTTGATGCAACTGGTGCAAAGCAGGGCATTTGCATCAGCCGAGGGGCAAGCCGACAGTGCTGCTACAGCAATGGCATCGGCGCCAGCTGGCGCTGCGAAGAGCGGGTGGCTGGGCGGTACCCACATTGTCGGCGACGCGCTGCGCAAGTTTTTTTCGGGCGTAGCGGGATCCGATATGGGTGCCGAGGCCGATAACCCTAACTGGCATTCGGATCAGGCCGCGGCATCCGCCGCAACGCAAGGGCGTGTTCATCTGGTCGGTTCGATACACAAACTGGTTAAGAACAGTACGCCGCTGAGCGATGACATGCTGGGAGCTGACGGCGAGGTGCGCAACCTGATCCTGGAGCAGCGTTCGAGTCTGAACGAAATCACCGGCGATGCCAGCGAGCAGATGACGATCGACATCGTTGCGATGCTGTTCGAATTCATCCTGCGCGACAATGCGGTGCCGGCAGAGGTGCGCGCGCAGCTGGGGCGGCTGCAATTTCTGGTGTTGAAGATTGCCATGCTGGATCCGGCCCTGCTGACGCGGAAAAGCCATCCGGCCCGCATGCTAGTTAACCGGATCGGATCGATTTCGCTTGGATTAAAACAGATTGATCCTAGCGGCGTGCGCGTGACCGCTGAAATTTGCCGAATAGTCGAGACTTTGCTGGACGACGTGACGGAAGACGCCTACCTGTTCTCGAAAATGCTGGACGAATTCGATGAATTCATCACGCGTGAATTGCTCGCCAACGATGTGCAGGTAGAGCGCGCAGTGCACATCATCGAAAAGGCTGAAAACCGCACGCTGCACTTTGCCCGTACTACCGCGCGCATCGATGAAGTCCTTAATGGTTTGGACGTCGACCCCCATCTGCATCAGTTTCTGGTGAATGCCTGGTCGCATGCGATTGAGCGTGCCGAGCGCACCGACATGGACGGTGCCAGGCGTTTCCGGAGCCTGATTCCACAGCTGCTGTGGAGCATTCAGCCCAAGGTAGGTGGGTCTGATCGGGCATCGTTGCTGGCACTGTTGCCGACCATGCTGCCGGTCCTGCGCGAGGGCATGGCGCTGGCTGGGTGGAGCGTCGAGCAGCAGCAGGAGTTATTGAGCTGGTTGGTCGATGCGCATGCTGGCGCAATGCGCGCCCATCATTTCGCCAAGCCCTCAATGACATTATCTGCGGTACAGGCGCTGTTCCAGGAACTTGTCGATAATCCCGAGGCGGAGCCGCAACGGCCGATTGCGCATGGCAAGGCTGACTTCGATAGCCAGTTTCTGGACGAGGCCATCAAGGAACTGGAGGCGCAGCTACACAAGATTGATGAAATATACGATCTGGGTGTAGACAAGTCGCCGCAAGATGAGATCCCGGAGGCATCAAGCGATGCCAGCTTGCCGGCAGAGGATACGACGGAAACCGAGCAGGCTATTCTGGCGCAATTGCGCAGCGGGGTTGCAGTAGAAATCAATCTGGGCGGCACGCCCGGACGTGGCCGGCTGAACTGGGTCAGTCCAAGCATATCCAATCTGGTGTTAAGTATCGAGGGACAGGACGTGCCTTCTATCATCAGCGTGCGCCTGTTTCGCCGTTTGCTGGCAAACGGACGTGCCCGTTTCCTGGAAACCGCGCCACTGTTCGAGCGTGCAGTGGAATCCCTGCTGCTTTCGGCGGATCAAGTCGATGGCGCCAGAGCTTAAGGGCTTGTTGGCATAAACTTACTTGCTCAACAGGCGCATTCCGCGTTCTAGCCCATCGATGGTGACCGGAAACATGCGATTGCGCATCAGTTGTTGCATGAGGGCAACCGATTGACGGTATTGCCATAATCCTTCCGGTTCCGGATTGAGCCAGATGCATTTCGGGAAAGCGTGGGTGAAGCGCTGCAGCCAGGCGGCGCCGGCTTCCTCGTTGTTGTATTCGACCGAGCCGCCCGGCTGCAGGATTTCATACGGGCTCATGGTGGCGTCGCCGACGAAGATCAGCTTGGTGTCGGCCGG
>JBDSCZ010000001.1:0-7400 GCA_039920865.1 Burkholderiaceae bacterium | reverse complement strand
GACGAATGGAAGATAGCCACGCCGACTTCGAGGCTGGCGTAGATGTTGGCGATGCCCTGGCCGTAAGTGTCGTGGAAGTGGCCCGACAGTTGCGCCAGCGGGAATTCCTGCGCGGCGTGCTGCATGACAGCATGCACCTGCAGCGGGGTGGCGACGCCGATGGTGTCGGCGATGTCGATCTCGTCGCAGCCGAGATCGCGCATCCGGCGCACCACGTCGGCCACCGCGTCGACCGGTACTGCGCCCTGATACGGGCAACCGAATGCGCAGCTGATGCTGCCGCGCAGGCGCAGGCCATGCAGCTTGGCGGCTTGCGCGACGTCGCGGAAACGCTCGATCGATTCCGCAATCGAGCAATTGATGTTCTTCTGCGAAAACGCTTCGGAAGCCGAACCGAAGATCACCACTTCATCGGCACCGGCCGCCAGCGCCGCGGTGAAGCCCTGCATGTTCGGCGTCAGCACCGAATAAACCACGCCCGGCTTGCGCGTGATGCCTGCCATTACTTCGGTTGAGGTCGCCATCTGCGGCACCCATTTGGGCGACACGAACGAAGCCGCTTCGATGTTGACGAAGCCGGCTTGCGTGAGGCGGTTGACCAGTTCGATCTTGACCGCGGCGGAAATGGTTTGCTGCTCGTTTTGCAGGCCGTCGCGCGGGCCGACTTCGACGATCTTGACGTGTTGCGGCAGTGTGCTGGATGGATTCATGGCAATGTCCTTGGGTTAACTTCAATAGCCTTGGCTGCGGTCGACGATGCCGGCGATGGCTTCGCCGCGCTCCAGCGCCCCGATCTTGCCGGCGATCTGGCGGATGGTCTCCTCGCGCAGGGTCATGGCTGCGATGTGCGGCGTGATGGTGATGCGCGGCTCCTGCCAGAACGGATGTTGTTGCGGCAGCGGTTCATTGCGGAACACGTCGAGCGTGGCGCCGGCCAGATGACCGGACTTGATCAGCGCCAGCAATTCGGATTCCGCCAGATGGGCGCCGCGTGCGACGTTGATCAGGTAGGCGCCCCGGGGTAGCATTTCCAGCCTGCTGCGGTTAAGAATTTGCGTGGTTTCTGCGGTCAGCGGCAGCACGCAGACCAGAATTTTGCAGCCGCGCAAAAACGTATCGAGTTCGTCGTTGCCGGCAAAACACTGGATGCCCGGCACCTCTTTTCGGCTGCGGCTCCAGCCGCGCAGCGGGAAGCCGAAGTGCTGCACCGCCGCAGCAATCCGGCTGCCGAGCACGCCCAGGCCGAGGATGCCGACGCTGAAATCGGCCTTGTCGTGGGGTTTCAGGACGCGCCATTGCTGCTGCTGCGCCTGCAGCGCATAGTCATCGAAACGGCGGAAATGGCGCAGGATTGCATAGCTGACGTATTCGGCCATCTGGACCGCCATGCCGGCGTCGTCCAGTCGCACCAGCGGCACGTTCGACGGCAGCGCGTCGCCCAGCTGCAAAACCGCATCGACCCCGGCGCCGAGGTTGAATACGGCTTTCAGGTTGGACTGCCCGGCCAGCATTGCGGCTGGCGGCTGCCAGGCAACGATGTAATCGGCCGGCGCGACATCCTTTGCGGTCATGCCTTGCTGCCAGACCTGCACGCTGGCTTCGGGCAGCGCCTGCGCCAATCCGGTCAGCCAGGGTTCCGGCTTTTTGTCGGGGCTATAAAATAAAATCTGCATGAAAAATATCCATGATGGAAAAAGGCATCGTCCACGAAAGACCCGAAAAGCACCAACAAGTTACGGTATATTTTCGTGTCTTTCGTGCTTTTCGCGGACAGTACTTGCAGCAGCTACGCGGCGGCCTTGAACGCCAGCAACGGCGCGCCGTCGGCGACCTGATCGCCAATTGCATACAACACTTCCTCGACCAGGCCATCGGCAGGGGCGGCGATCGTATGTTCCATTTTCATCGCTTCCATGATCACCAGCGCTTCGCCTTTCTTGACTTTCTGGCCTTTTTCGACCAGCACCGCGACCACCTTGCCCGGCATCGGCGCGGTCAGGCGGCCGCCATCGACTTCGGCTTCGCCCGCATGCGCCAGCGGGTCGTTGTAATTGAGCGCGGTATGACTACCACCGCAAAACACATGGAACACGTCGGCGTCGCGCACCACCGAACCGCGCACCGTGCGCTGGCCCAGCTGCAGTGTCATATCGTGCGCGTCGTGTGCGGACAGCACTGCCTTGACCGATTCAGTGCCGAGCCGGACATCCCAGCCGTCCGCTTGGTACGTCACTGACAGCGGCTGCGCATGCGCGTCTTCCAGCGCGGCATCGGCAAAATGCAGCGTGCGCTGCAGCATGCTGTTCATGCGCCAGCCGCTGGTGTCGGCAAACGGGTCGTTGGCAGCGGATTTTTCGGACGATTTTTCTGAATTCACCAGGGACACTGCGGCCAGTGCCAGCACCGGCAGCGAAGCCGGCTGTGCTGGCGGGAACAGCACGTCGGTGTTGCGCTCGATCAGGCCGGTATCCAGATCGGCAGTGGCGAACGGCTTGCTCTCGATCAGGCGTTTCAGGAACGCGATGTTGGTCGCGAGCCCGACGATCTGGTATTCGGACAACGCTTGCGCCATGCGCGCCAGCGCCTCGTTGCGGTCTTCGCCCCAGACGATCAGCTTGGCGATCATCGGATCGTAGAACGGCGAGATGGTGTCGCCGCCGCGCACGCCGCTGTCGATGCGCACCGCAGCCGGCACGCCGGCGACAGCCGCACCACCCGCGCCGAGTTCGAATGTGACGGCGGACGGCGTATGCAAATGTTTGAGGGTGCCGATCGACGGCAGGAAACCTTTTTCCGGATTTTCGGCGTAGATCCGTGCTTCGATCGAATGGCCGTGGAGCTTCAGCTGGTGCTGCAGCAGCGGCAAAGGTTCGCCGGAGGCGACCCGCAACTGCCACTCGACCAGATCGGTGCCGGTGATCATTTCTGTCACCGGATGCTCGACCTGCAGCCGGGTATTCATTTCCATGAAATAGAACGAGCCGTCCTGATTGGCGATGAATTCGACGGTGCCGGCGCCGACGTAACCGACCGCCTTGGCTGCAGCAACCGCGGCGTCGCCCATCGCGGCGCGGCGCTCGGCCGTCATGCCGGGCGCCGGCGCTTCTTCCAGCACTTTCTGGTGGCGGCGCTGCACCGAGCAGTCGCGCTCGAACAGGTACACGCAATGACCATGGGTGTCGGCAAACACCTGGATCTCGATATGGCGCGGGCGCTGCAGGTATTTTTCGGCCAGCACCTTGTCGTCGCCGAAGGAGCTGATTGCTTCGCGCTTGCAGGACGCCAGCGCAGCCTTGAAATCGCTAGACTTCTCGATCACGCGCATGCCCTTGCCGCCGCCGCCGGCGCTGGCTTTGAGCAGCACCGGATAACCGATCTTGTCGGCCTCGGTCTGCAGGAAATCGGCATCCTGATTGTCGCCGTGATAACCCGGCACCAGCGGTACATTGGCTGTTTCCATCAGCGCCTTGGCGGCCGACTTGGAGCCCATCGCGCGGATGCTTGATCCCGGCGGCCCGATGAAGACCAGGCCGGCTGCAACGCAGGCGTCGGCAAAATCGCTGTTTTCAGACAGGAAACCATAACCGGGATGGATCGCCTGCGCGCCGGTGGCCAGCGCCACCGCGATGATCTTGTCGGCGCACAGATAGCTTTCCTTGGCGGCGGCCGGCCCGATCAGCACCGCTTCGTCGCATACCGCGACATGCTTGGCATTGGCATCGGCCTCCGAATACACGGCCACGGTCTTGATGCCCATCTTGCGGGCGGTGGCGGCTACGCGGCAGGCGATTTCGCCACGGTTGGCGATCAGGATTTTGCTGAACATGTGGATTCTTTCTGGGGAGAGGCCGATTAAAGGTAATACCGTAGGGGCGGGTTCCAAACCCGCCCTTGGGTGATCAATCGGGGCGGGTTTAAAACCCGCCCCTGCATTTTCTACAATGTGTCACCCGCCGCAACGCTCTTTCTGCGCTTCGGTCAGGGTCGAGGCATGGGTCTTCAGCCCGAGTTTCGCCAGCAATGCGCGGTCGTCTTCAGCTTCCGGGTTGCCGGTGGTGAGCAATTTGTCGCCGTAAAAAATCGAGTTGGCGCCGGCCAGAAAGCACATCGCCTGCACCGCTTCGCCCATCTCGCGGCGTCCGGCCGACAGCCGCACGCGCGCTTTCGGCATCGTGATGCGCGCGACCGCGATGGTGCGCACGAATTCGAGCGGGTCGAGCCGGTCGATGCCGTGCAGCGGCGTGCCTTCTACCTGCACCAGATGGTTGACCGGCACCGATTCAGGATACGGATTCAGATTCGCCAGTTGGGCGATCAGGCCGGCCCGTTGCTGGCGCGATTCGCCCATGCCGACGATGCCGCCGCAGCAGACTTTCAGTCCGGCATTGCGGACCCGGCCCAAGGTATCCAGACGGTCCTGGTATTCGCGGGTCGAGATCACGTTGTCGTAGAACTCGGGCGCGGTGTCCAGATTGTGGTTGTAATAGTCGAGTCCGGCCTGTTTCAGGCGGTCGGCCTGGCCTTCTTCCAGCATGCCCAGCGTGGCGCAGGTTTCCAGACCGAGCGCCTTGACGCCGCGTACCATCGCTTCGACCTTGTCCATGTCGCGCTCTTTCGGCGAGCGCCAGGCGGCGCCCATGCAGAAACGGGTCGCGCCGCTGGCACGGGCTTCACGCGCAGCTTCCAGCACCTGATCCAGTTCGAGGATTTTTTTGGCTTCGACGCCGGTGTCGTAGCGGGCTGCTTGCGGACAATAGCCGCAATCTTCTTCGCAGCCGCCGGTCTTGATCGACAGCAGCATTGCCAGCTCGACATCGGCATCGGGGAAGTGTGCGCGGTGCACCTGTTGCGCCTGAAACATCAGGTCGTTGAATGGCAATTCGAACAATGCCAGCACTTCGTCAACCGGCCAGGTGGCCGACGCGTCGGGAATGGCGATTCTGGTAGCAGAGTGAAACGAAACAGCGTGTGTCATGAGTGACAATCCTTTACTTCAAGATGATGTGTTGGAGCCTAGAGCGGGCCAGCCGGGCAGGCACGACAAATCCAGATAAGTCGCCGCCGCAGCCGCAGATGGTACCGCTAAACGCGGCACGCAGCCCAGCAAGGGCGCCGCGTGCTGCGACCATAAGCGCGCCGATAGGGCCGCGACATTATCCTCTGCATAGGCCAGCTCGGGATCGATGCCGTTGGCGACCCAGCCGGCCAGCGTCAAGCCGCGGGCCGCAATCGCTTCCGCCGTCAGCAGCGCGGCGCTGATGCAGCCGAGCCGCAGGCCGACCACCAGGATCACCGGCAACCCCAACTGCTGCGCCAGATCGGCGGTATCAAACGCGTCCGTCAGCGGCACCCGGAAGCCGCCGACGCCTTCGACCACCAGCGCATCGGACAATTCTGCGACCGCGGTAAAGCAGGCCAGAATATACGCCGGATCGATCTGTACCCGGTCCAGCGCGGCAGCGATATGCGGCGCTGCCGGCGTGCGTAGCAGATACGGCGTCGCCAGTTCGGGCGGCAATGCGACACTGGCGCAAGCCGCCAGCGCATCGGCATCCTCGTTATGCCAGGCGCCATCGCGCATGTCGGCGCCGGCCGCGACCGGCTTCATGCCGGCGGCGCGCACCCCGAGCTGGTCCAGCGCATGCAGGATCGCGCATGAGATCAGCGTCTTGCCGACCTCGGTATCGGTGCCGGTGATGAAGCAGGAAAATTCGCTCATCCGCGCAGCACCTGTTCGAACACGCTGCGGGTGCTTGATGCCAGCGTGTCGATCTCGTCGTCGCTCAGGATGTAGGGCGGCATCAGGTAGACCGTGCTGCCGATCGGGCGCAGCAGCAGTTCGTTGTCGAGCGCGGCGCTGAAGAAACGGCGTGAAAAAGTCGCCGCCGCGGCCGCATCGTCGATTACCGCATCGAAGGCCCAGATCATCCCGCACTGGCGGAAATTGCGCACCTTGTCGTGCCCGGCCAGCGGTGCCAGCGCTGCGCTCAGGCGTTCGGCGCGCAAGCGGTTCCGGTGCAGCACATCGTCTTGCTCGAAGATATCCAGCGTCGCCAGCGCCGCACGGCAGGCCAGCGGATTGCCGGTATACGAATGCGAATGCAGGAAGCCGCGCGCGATGTCGCTGTGATAGAAGGCCTGATACACCGCATCGCGCGTCATCACCAGCGACAGCGGCAGGTAACCGCCGCTGATGCCTTTCGACAGGCACAGGAAATCGGGCCAGATAGGTTGACCATCCAGCGCGGCATGCTCGCAGGCAAAGAAAGTGCCGGTGCGCCCGCAGCCGACCGCGATCTCGTCGGCGATCATGTGGACCTGATAGCGGTCGCACAAGGCGCGCACTTGTTGCAGATAGTCCGGATCGTGCATCGCCATGCCGGTCGCGCATTGCACCAGCGGCTCGATGATGACGGCGGCGATATGGCCGGCGCGTTGCTGCAACAGCGCTTCCAGTTCCTTGGCCGCACGGCGTGCCACGTCGGCTGCCGATTCGCCGTCCTGCGCCTGGCGTGCATCGGGCGACATCACCACATGCGATTGCCGCAGCAGTGGGCCGTAGGCATCGCGGAACAGCGCGACATCGGTCACCGCCAGCGCGCCGATGGTTTCGCCGTGGTAACTGCCTTTCAGGCAGACGAATTCCTGCTTGTCGGGCAGGCCGTTATTGCGCCAGGCATGAAAACTCATCTTCAGCGCGATTTCGACCGCCGATGCGCCGTCCGACGCATAAAAACAGTGGCCCAGCACGCCGCCGGTCAGCGCCGCCAGCCGCTCCGACAGTGCGATCACCGGTTCATGGGTGAAACCGGACAGCATCGCGTGTTCCAGCCGGTCGAGCTGGTCCTTGAGCGCCGCATTGATGCGCGGATTGGCATGGCCGAACAGGTTGACCCACCACGAGCTGATCGCATCCAGATAGCGTTTGCCATCGGCGTCGTACAGCCACGCGCCGCGGCCATGGCTGACCGGTATCAGCGGCACCGGGTCTGCTCCGGCATGGTGCTGCATCTGGGTGCAAGGGTGCCAGACGCTTTTCAGGCTGCGCTGGACCCAGTCGGATTGTGTGTTGTCTTTCAAAAACTGCTCCAAAAATTGCGGTCAGGCGCACCTTCTGTGCCTTGTATATACCGTGGCATGTATTTTTCATGCCGCATTGAATATATGCGGAAAAAGTCATGTTTTCCAATATACCCCGCATTATTCAAGGTAGGTAGGCTGGGATGCAATCCCGGCAAGCAAGCCGTCAGCCTTAATAAAAGCCGGAATTGCATCCCATCCACCCCGTTTCAGGATAAGTCAGGCAGTTACTGCAGCCATCCCGGCTTGCGCTTCTCCAGAAATGCGCTGACCCCTTCGCGCCCTTCGTCGGAGGCGCGGATCTGGGCGATGCCTTCCAC